>OZ260079.1:1526809-1832171 GCA_965284365.1 Phragmitibacter sp. | reverse complement strand
GGCCGATGTCCTGCGGGTGAAAAACGGCATTGCTCCAGGCGGGCAGGGGCGTGAGGGCGGGGCGGCTTACATTCAGTGGCTCAAGGACTCCCTACGCAAGAACACGCCGTATGATGTGATGGTGCGTCAACTCCTGACCGCGGATGGCGCGACGTATGAAAACGGCGCGACGGGTTTCTATCTGCGGGACATGGGCATGCCACTGGATAACATGGCGGTGACGACTCAGGTCTTCCTCGGCACACAGATGGTCTGCGCCCAGTGCCACAATCATCCCTTCGATAAGTGGTCGCAGATGGATTACTTCCAAATGGCTGCGCACAGCAATGGGATGGCGGCCACCAATAACCTGGCCAACGCCGCTGATGTGAACCGGTTTATGGCGAAGGCGAACATCGCCCCGGGTGAGCGGAAGGAGATTCAGAAGGCCTTTTCAGAGATTCTTTTCCGTCTGCGCTTCAATCACGTGTTCGCCTTTGACCGGACGCTGAAACTGCCGACGGATTATCAATACAAGGATGCCAAACCGAATGCGGCGGTCAAGCCGATGATCCCGGCTTCCTTCTCCAAGGAAGGGAACATCGTGAAAGACGGGGAGGCGCCGATCCTGGCCTACTCCCAATGGATGACATCCAAGGAGAATCCGCGTTTCACGCTGGTGGTGGCCAATCGTCTCTGGAAGAAAGTCATGGGCATGGGGGTGATCGATCCGGTGGACGATTTGACGGACTCCACGGTGCCGAGCAATCCCGCTCTCATGGAGTTCCTGGAGAAATCCATGAAGGATGTGAACTACAACATGAAGGCCTACCTGCGGGCCTTGTTCAACTCGAAGACGTATCAGCGCGAAGCTCACACGGCTGATGTGGAGCCGGGCTCGATGTATCACTTCCCCGGGCCATTGCTGCGCCGGATGACTGCGGAGCAGGTTTGGGACTCCATCGTGGCGATGATCAAGGACAACCCTGATGAGCCGAGTCACGCGACCTATCTGGACACCATGCAGATGCTGACCAAAGTGGAGTGGCTGGATCGCACCATCCTCGTGCAAACGCCGGAAGATCTGGTGGAAGGCGCCCGGAAGATTGCGGCCTATCAGAAGGAACTGACGGCCGAAGTGCAGGCCAAATCGGCTGCCCTAAAGACTGCGAAGGGCAACGATGACGAGGCTGCCATCCGAGCTGCCAAAGATGCCGCCAAGGGACAACGAAACAAAATCTACGCGAAGACGGATGAAATCGTGTTCGAGAATGGCTTCCAGAACTTCGCCCGCCGCGTGAGCAGTGGAGAGAAGAGCGCCGTAGCCAAGGAAACGGATAAAGACTTCGCCGAACAGGTGGCTGCTGCCGTCAAACACTACGGCAAGGTGCCTACCATGGAGGAAGCTCTTTCCTTCGTGATGAAGCGCAAGCGGGATGACCATCAGGCTTTGATCAAGGCGCAGCGGGAGCGGGAAATGAAGGAATGGGATGTGGTGGCAAAACCGCGTCGCGAGGCGTACAACAAGTTCGCTGACTATCGGGAAAAGTATGTGCAGCGCTCCGCCGACTTGCGTAACCCAGCGCCGAACGGCCACTTCCTGCGTATCTATGGTCAGAGCGACCGGGAGATTGTGGAGAATGGAAGCCGTGATGCCTCCGTCATGCAGGCGCTGACCATGATGAATGGCGCGCTGTTCCGGAATCTGCTCAGCCCATTCGCGGTGGTGACCCAGGAAATGAACAAGAGCAAGTCCTCCGCGGACATGATTGATGCCATTTACCTGAGCACCCTGAGCCGTCGGGCGACGGAAGAAGAAAAGAATATGCTGCGTCCCGTGCTGACCGGTACCCCGGAAGGCCGCGGCGATGTGCTGTGGACCATCTTGAATACCCGCCAGTTCCTTTTTATCCAGTGAGCGAGATCGAATACGATTCCGCACTGAAGACATTTCTCACTCTCACCCAGACATGAATTCTCTTCTCAATTCCTCCTCAGCGCCCTCGCGCCGCCAAATCCTTACCGGCGCCGCAAAGACCTTCCTGGGCGTGAGTCTGCTGCAGCACATGCAGTCCCCCGGCAGCATATTCGCAGCTGGCCAAGGCACGTCCCCGCTGAAGCAGGTGCCCACCGCGCGGAATGTTATTTATCTCTACATGACGGGTGGCATGAGCCATCTGGACACGTTTGACCCGCGTCCGGACAATGCCGAGGTCAACGGAGAAACGGAGACGATCAAGACGAATGCAGACGGGATTCGCATCAGTTCCAGCCTGCCGCTGATGGCGCGGCAGATGGACAAGGTGGCGCTCATTCATTCGATGAACTCCACGCAGGGGGCGCACGAGCAGGGGCAGTATTACATGCACACCAGCTACACGTTGCGCTCGAGCATTCGTCACCCTGCCATGGGCGCGTGGTTACAGAAGTTCCAGGAACGAGGCAATCCCAGTCTGCCCGGCAGTGTGATGATCGGCAATGACAGCCGCCATCCCGGCGCGGGCTTTTTCGAGGCGAAATTCTCCCCCCTCATGGTGAATGATCCTGATGATGGTGTGGCGAACAGCAAGCTCAATACGTGGTTTTCAGACAACAGCGGCAGATTCAGCGATCGGCTTTCCATCGCCCGCAAGCTCGACACTTCCTTCGCGGAAAAGTACAACGTCAAAAACGTCCGCGCCTATGCGGACATGTATGACGATGCGGTGAAGATGATGAGCAGCGAGGAGCTCAAGGCTTTTGATTTGAGCGGAGAAGACGCGGCATTGCGTGACAGTTATGGCCGGGATTCGTTTGGTCAGGGTTGCCTGCTGGCCCGCCGCCTTGTCGAGCACGGTGTGCGTCACGTGGAAGTGAGCTTCGGCAACTGGGACACGCACAATGCAAACTTCATTCGTGTGCCGGAACTTTGTGAAGAATTGGATGCTGCCCTCAGCACACTTCTGCAGGATCTGGCTTCGCGTGGCCTCCTGGAAGAAACGCTGGTCGTGCTGGCCACAGAGTTCGGCCGCACCCCGGAGATCAATCAGAACGACGGACGCGATCACCATCCCAAGGCGTTCACCTGCCTGATGGCGGGCGGCGGCATTCGCGGCGGCCAAGCGTACGGCAAGAAAGACGAAAAGGGCTTTGAAGTCGTGGAGAACAAAGTGGAAATCCCGGACTTCAACGCGACCATTGGCTATGCCTTGGGGCTGCCGTTGGATGCGGTACTGTATTCCCCGAGCAAGCGGCCGTTTACGATTGCGGACAAGGGTAAGCCGATTACGTCGCTCTTTGGTTGATTGGAAATTATCCCTGCGCTTTCGCCATGATCATTCGCAAGATCACTCCTTGCGATCAGGTTTAAACCCTTGATCTGCATAAAGCTGATGTGCTGGGCGTGATTGAGGAAACAGACACTCAACTGATGAAGCCCGCGATGCTTATATGAAGTTAAAATATGGCATCCACCCTGAAGGCAATTCGGAGTGAATGAAATGGATTGCTATCGCCCTTATAGTTGTTGGCATTCTCCAGTGGACGGACCATAACAATTGGTTTTTCCCATTGACCGCTGGATTAGGCTTGCTGGCCTATTGGTATTTCGTGGAAAGGGAGCCTGATCCTTCATGGACCGATGGCCAAAGCGATGTCTCTAACAAGGAAACGTCCCAGCCATTAACAGAAAGTTCCACCAGGTTCCGCTTGGACGACTTCGAGCCGTTTCTTGAGCGACTGATTCCGTATCTTTCTGGGGGATTCGATAAGCGCGTTGTGTCACATCTGGTCCAACTTGTTCGACTCATGAAGCACAATGAGGAACGCCAACTCCAGTATCAGGTGTTGTTTCGCGGGGAAACTGCGCCGCTTCAAATCAGCCTATTCAAGAGCGATATAGAAGAGATCACGGTTTACTTTTTTACGCATCCATCATTGGCAGATTCGATCTCAAACGAGATGGATAATTTCTTTGCCAAGAGGGGTATGTGAGCTCTGGCTAACGCGCCGCAACCTGATTCGAGACAACCTCACCCAAAGCAAAAGCCTCTTGCACTCCGCGTGGCAGACCCCAAATTGCCGACCCCTCTGCCGCATGGAACTCACCCGCATCGTTGAAGCTCTGCTTTTTGCCACTCAGGAACCCCTGACGGTGGTGGAAATCGGCAAGGCTATCCGCGAGACCGCTCGGGAGGCCAAGGATGCGCTGGCGGAGGCGGCGGTAGCCGCAGCAGCTGCGGCCGCTGCTACGAGCGCCACTGAAGGTGGAGCGGAGGCTATCGCCGACCCTCAGGACGAGGAGAAGGCGGCCATGGTCACGACCACGGACGAGCAGATCCGGGAGGCGCTGGAGGAGCTGGCCAAGCATTATGAGGCTGACCAACGGTCATTTACCATTGTCGAACGCAGCACCGGCTGGCGGCTCTGCGCTCGTGGGGAATTCAGCGACTGGTGCCGGGCTCTCTACCCCGGCAAAAAGCCATCCCGTCTGAGCGGGCCTGCTTTGGAAACCCTGGCGATCATCGCCTATCGTCAGCCGATCACCAAATCGGCCATCGAAGCGGTGCGTGGTGTGTCAGTGGACGCGATGGTGCAGCAGCTTCTGGATCGGAATCTGTTGAAGATCGATGGGCGCGCGGAATTGCCGGGCCGTCCCCTGCTTTATTCCACCACGGACCTTTTCCTGGACCACTTTGGCATTCGCCACCTAGATGATTTGCCGAACTCGGCGGAATTGCGCCGGGTGAAATTGCCGACGCCAGAAGAAGTCGCTCAGCGGGACGCAGCCGCCCAAGGGGAAACGGGAGGCGAAGGCACTGCCCCAGCCTCTGAGCCGTCGGAGGACCAAACCATGCTTTTGCCCGAGGCTGAACCCGCGACAACGATGCCCGTTTCTGAGGGTGAAAACGCTTCGGAGCAACCCTGATTGGTGTGATTCAGCGCCCAACAGGCTGATTCCATTTCGCAGAAATGCATTTTCTGCTTTCCACACTGTCAGCCCTCGCTCTAAATCGGAACGGCAGTTTCAGTTTTTAAAGGATGACGCTCGAGGAGGTACGTACCCAGATTGACCGTGTGGACAGACAGCTATTGAAGCTGCTGAATGAACGTGCCGATTTGGTGCACCACGTTGGCGAGATCAAACGGAAGGAAGGACTGGAGATTTATGCTCCTGACCGCGAGGAAAAACTCCTGCGAAAACTGGTGGAGCTGAACCAGCAAAAGAAAGGCCGCCTGCCGGAGAAGTCCGTGCGCGCCATCTACCGGGAAATCATCTCGGCTGCGCTGGCGGTGGAGCAGGATTTGAAGATCGCTTACTTGGGGCCCGCGGGCTCCTGGACGCATCAGGCGGCCATCAGCCGCTTCGGCAACAGCGTGCTGTATTTGCCTGAGGTCAGCACGGAAGACGTTTTCGAACGTGTGGCCCTGCATGAGGCGGAATACGGCGTGCTGCCCATCGAACACTCTACCGAAGGCGCGGTGCATCACACGCTGGATCATCTGGTGAACTCCCCTCTCCAGATTTACGCCCAATTCCTTTGGCGCACGGAGACTGTCCTTATGTCCAATGGACCAAAGGATACGGTGGACTACATTTACGGACACCCGCAGGTCATTGCGCAGTGCCGGAAGTGGCTCTCGTTGAATTTCCCGGACGCGGAGCTGCGCGAGGCGCCCTCCACGAGTCAGGCGGCTGCCTTTGCGTGTGAACATCCGGCTTCGGCGGCGCTAGGCACCGCGCTGGGAGCAGAGTTGCAAGGCCTTAAGATCATTGCCACTTCCATCGACGACAGCGCTTCCCAAGCACGCTTCGTCATCATGGGACGTCGGCCCGCGCCGCCGACTGGCCAGGACAACACCATGCTGATGGTGACCACGAAGGATAAGGTGGGGGCCTTGCTGGAGGTTCTGAAAGCCTTTGTGGTGCAGGGTGTGAATGTGCGGCAGATCGAAAACCGCCCAGTGCCAGCGGACGACAGCAATTCGCAAAGCATGGTGCGTTTCTTCCTGGAAGTCACCGGACACTGCAACGATCCTGCTCTGCAGAAGGCGTTGCATGATGTGACCGCGGAAGGGAATTCCGTGAAGATTTTGGGGAGTTATCCGTCCTCGGCGTTGGGTGAGTGACCCACAGTAACACTACCTTTGGCCCGAAAGTCAGAGTGCGGCTTGAACCGCGAAGACGCGAAGGCGCCGAAGATTGATTGAGAGGGAGGAAGAGGATGCAGCATGGCGCTACAACGCCATTTGCAGGCCTAGCTCAATGACCTGACGAGGTGGCAGGTCAAAATAGCCTGTGGCAGGCCGCGCCATGCGAGCGAGCAGAATGAAGAGGTGCTTACGCCACTTGGCCATTTTGCATTTGCCGTCCGTCAAAAGCAGTTCGCGCGCCTGATAGAAGCTGATGGCGCTGAGCTCGTGACGCTTCTTCAGGGAGAAGAAGTGGCAAAGGTCCTTCATCACATCGGGTGATTCGGAGAAGCCATAGCGCAACACAAGACGATGCATGTCATCGCGTAACATGATGCTTTCCGCACGCTGACCAGGAGCGGCATGCGGAACTTCCAGGAAAACGACGGTGAGCAATACGACGCGCTCATGCAGCGCTTTATTGTGCTTGAGATGGTGCAGCAGCACCAACGGCATACCATCGGCGGAGGCGCTAAGGAAGACGCCTGTGCCTCGCACGCGGGGAATGCGTTTTTCATCCAATTCCTGCACTAGATGCTCAATAGGCAGCAGGCCGCGGCGGCTGGATTCCCAGAGGTAGGCGCGGCCTTCTTTCCAGGTTTTCATCAGCATCCAGAGAGCAATCGTGGTCAGCACGGGCAGCCAGGCGCCGTGGAACAGCTTCGACAGGCTGCCTGCTAGGAAACTCAACTCCCAAGAGAGGAAGATGGTGACCAGCGTATAGACGATCCACGGACGCCAGTGCCAGACCTTCAGCATGACGCCCATGAAAAGGAGGGTCGTGAGCACCATGTTGGCGGAGACTGTGAGCCCATAAGCTGCCGCAAGCCGGCTGGAACCACCGAACCCAATGACCAAGCCGATGCAGGCTAAACAGAGCACGATATTGATCTGCGGAAGATAGATTTGACCGCGGATATCAGGATTGGTGTGCTTGATCTTGAGACGCGGCAGATAGCCGAGCTGCACGGCCTGCTGGGTCAGGGAAAACACGCCGGTAATCATGGCTTGGGAAGCGATGATGGTGGCCATGGTGGCGAGAATAACCAATGGAATCAGCCATGACTCCGGCACCATGCGGAAGAAAGGCTGGTGGATGGCTTCGGGATTATGCAAAACCAGGGCAGCCTGTCCGAGGTAGTTCAGCATCAGCGCGGGTCCAGCCAGGAAGAACCAGGACCGTTGCATGGGCGAAGCGCCGAAGTGCCCGATGTCTGCGTAAAGAGCTTCACAACCCGTAACACAGAGCAGCACCGATCCCATGATGACCATGCCGTTCCACCCGTGGGTGAAGAGAAAATGAAATCCGTAATGGGGCGAAAACGCAGCCAGGGCGTCAGGATGCTTCACGATGTTCATGACACCCATGATCGCGAGCACCGAGAACCAGATTAGCATGACGGGACCGAAGCTGGCGCCGATGCGGTGAGTCCCATGGCGCTGCACCATGAAGAGGCCAATGATGATGACCAGAGCTGCCGGAATGACAAACTGGGAAAAATCAGGATTGATCTCTTTCAGGCCTTCGACAGCCGACAAGACAGAAATGGCGGGGGTGATGACGCCATCGCCATACAGAAGAGCGGCCCCGAGAATGGCGAGCAGCCCCAACCACCCTACTTGCCGCACGCCGGCAGTCTTATTTTTGTCATTGGAGTCACTGCCCGAAAGCCTGAGCAACGACAGCAATGCAAAGACCCCGCCCTCTCCCTGATTGGTGGCCCGACAGAGCAGCGTCAGGTATTTGATCGAAACGATGATGATGAAAGACCACAACATCAGCGAGGTCGGCCCGAGCACGTCCAAAGACTTGGTGATACCGTGCCCACCATGCGTCAGACACTCGCGAAGTGCGTAGAGCGGGCTGGTGCCGATATCCCCATAGACGACCCCCAGCGCGCCGAGCGTCAGGGTCCAACGGGCACGTGGGGAGGAGTGAGATGAGTGAGGATTCATAGGTGCCGCGCCGGGCATTAGCCGGACGGGCTTGCGGAGAAATGGTTCCCAAACTGTGGAAACAAAGACATGAGGTTATAATTCCAACTGAATGCCGAGTTCAATGACCTGACGGGACGGCAGTTGAAAGTAGCCAGTTGCGGGCCGAGCAATGCGGGAAAGAATGACAAATACCTTCTTTCGCCAGGAAGCCATCTTACCATTGCCGTCCGTCAGCAGAAGTTCACGGCTTTGGTAATAGCTGATATCGGACAGCTTTTTGACTCCCTTATCCCGCAGCGCCTGGGCCAGATCTCGCATCACCTCGGGACTTTCCGCAAAGCCATAATGCAAGATGACACGGAAGAAAGACTCGTAGAGATCCACGATCTCGATGCGGTTCTGCGGTTTTACATAGGGCTCTTCCTCAAACCTTACGCTGAGCAAAACGGCAGTGTTGTGGAGCACCTTGTTGTGCTTCAGGTGATGCAGCAGGACCAGCGGGAGACCATCTGTGGATGAAGAGAGGAAGACGCCAATGCCGGGCACACGGAGAATTTTGTCCCGCTTCAGTTCATCGACAAGATGTGTCGCCGGCACCAGGGAGCGAACCACGCGCTTGATGAGGATGGCCCTCCCATCCCGCCAAGTCTTCATCAGCATCCACAGGAACATGGTGATGACCATGGGGATCCAGGCTCCGTGGAAAAGCTTGGAAACGCTGCCCAGCCAATAACCAATCTCGATGACGAGGAAAAGGCCGATCAGCCAACCCGCCTGCCAACGCCGCCATTTCCACACCCGCGTCATGACGATGAAGAGCAAAATGCTGCTCATGATCATGTCTGAGGAAACCGACAAACCGTAGGCTGAAGCCAACGCCGAGGACTCCCGGAAGACCAGAACCAACGTAAGGCAAGCGACCGCCAGCAGAAAATTGATCTGTGGCATGTATATCTGCCCGCGAACATCCGGAGAGGTATGGACGATCTTCAGACGTGGCACGAAGCCGAGTTGCACCGCCTGCTGGGTCAGCGAAAACACGCCGGTGATCATGGCCTGAGATGCGATGATGGTGGCGAACATCGCCAAAATCACCACCGGCAATCTCCAGACACCGCTGACCATGTGGAAGAACGGATGCTCTACCGCCCCAGGGTCATTCAGCAGCAAGGCACCCTGGCCCAGGTAGTTCAATGTGAGTGCCGGGTAAGCAACAAAGAGCCAGGACTTCTTCATAGCGGGCCGCCCAAAGTGGCCGATGTCCGCGTAAAGCGCTTCGCATCCGGTTACGGCCAGCAGGACCGTGCCCATGACATGCAGCGCCTCTTTCCCCTCATAGATGAGGTACATAACCCCGTAGTGGGGGGAAAACGCCCGCAAAATACTGGTGTCGTTGGCCAGATGGATCACGCCAAGCACTGCCAGTGTGCTGAACCAGACGACCATGATGGGACCAAAAGTTACGCCAATCTTCTTCGTGCCAAAGCGTTGCACCATGAAAAGTCCCAGCAAAATGCCTGATGCCACCACGGGCACGACCCAGTGTGGCATACCCGGGTGAACCTGCTCCAGACCCTCCACCGCTGACAAAACGGAAATCGCTGGGGTGATAATGCCGTCGCCGTACAGCAGTGCGGCGCCGAGTAGCACAATAATCCCCAGCACAGAGATCGAGCGTTTACTCAGGCCCGCCTTGCTCTGCCGCAGCAGGGAGTAGAGGGCAAAGATTCCGCCTTCGCCCTGATTGTCCGCTTTCGACAGGAACAGGAGGTACTTCACCATCACGATGATGGTCAGTGACCAGATCATGAGGGACACGGGGCCGAGGACCGTCAGTTCATTCCCTACCTCGAAACGCCCATGGCTCAGGCATTCCCGCAACGCGTACAGGGGACTGGTGCCAATGTCTCCATAGACCACACCCAGCGCCAGGAGCGCCATAGTCCAATTCGAGGAATTCTTTTGAGACATTTACCCCCCTTGCAACGGGCTATCCAACCTCAAGGGAGGTTTATCATGCATCAGGTGCCGTCTTTGGCAAGCGCGGGTCGAGGTCCGTTTTGCCTTGGCACCTCGCCAGGTCCGGCTTAAGAACACCCCCCATCTTCGCGCGAGAAGATAAAGACACCAGCCTCCCCCTCCAAGGCGCCTTCATGTTTTCCCTGCCAAATCGAAAGTCTTTGCTCATGCCCCGCTGGGAGTCTCTCCTCACGCGGGTGATGCTGGCCTGGCTGCTGTGGCAGGCAATACCCCTGTTTACCCCTGATTACACCAGCCAACCGAAGCCGGTAGCGCTGGCGCAGTTCCTGGATTTCACCTGGATCAATCAGCCGGAGGTGTTCGCGAACTGGCAACTGGTGTCAAAGGCTGGCTTGGTGCTCTTTGCCTTGGGACTGCTGGCGCCCTTTGGATTGATCGCTTTTTTGATTTTCGACATCTCGCTCCACACCTTTACGGCCTCCCAGGGCTTTCAAGGACACGGGGCCCAGCTCAATGCCCTGCTCGCCCTGGCTCTCCTGGCTGGCATGGTGGCGCACGCGGTGCGTCAGAGGGGAAACTGGCGCAGCCTTTTTGTGGCCTCATCTGCCTCCGACCAGACAGCGATTTCGGCCAGTCGGGTCATGCTGGCAGCGACCTATGTCGTCGCTGGCCTCTGCAAGGTCTACTACGGGGGGTGGGACTGGGCGCTACGCGGCGATTGCTTTTCCCTGCAAATCGCCAAGGCCCAGGATGAAATGGTGTTCACCCATGCCATCCCTCCGCTGGCTCCGGCGGCCGTCAGTGTGGGCCACTTTCTAGTGGATCATCCGGGACTGACCTCCGCGTTTCTCGTTGGCGCACTACTGATGGAACTGGGTGGCTTTGTGGCTTGTCTGGGTCGCGTACCCGCCCTTGTCGTAGGCATCGGTCTGCTGCTCTTTCACAAGTGCAACGCCTGGCTGATGGGCCTCCCCTTTGAAGGAAACCAATGGGCGGTGATCTTTCTTTTCATTCACCCTTTTTACTGGCTGTCCCGCCTCATCGGAGTGCTGCCGTTCACTCGAGGCTGGGAGTGGTTGCGATCTGCTCCCGCAAGCGTGATGGCCGAGGTCAATGGATGGTCGCGAAATCCGATCAGGAGATGGCTGCTTCATCCGGCTTTGGTAGCCGTCGTGCTCGGGTTCTTCCTACTGTGGCGGAAGGAGTGGTACCCCTTCACGCACTTCCCCATGTATGCCCTTCTTCCGCCAGCCGCCAATTGCATTCTGGCGACGGATCTGGACGACAACCCCTTACCGCTGGAAGTGCTCGGGACAGAAGCCCCCACTTTAAAAAAGATGATCAACGCAGAATTTCGGGACCTGAAAAAAGATGGCACGGTGAGGCGGCTGTCGGATCTGACCATCGAAAACTGGCGCAGCGTAGCGGCAGATATCGTCCATCAGATGCAGCAGGTCCCCAATTCACGTATGCAGGCGCATCCCGGTTTTAAATTGAAGCGCAAGGACTACGAAGCCAAAGACGGCCGGGTCATCAGCAAGATCGAAGAGCTCGGAACTTTTCGTCCTTCCACTCCGGCGTCATCCTGACACCTCTCTTTTCCTCCTGTAGATGATCCAGATTGCCTCTGATGCCGAGGGCGCGGCGCTTCCCATCACTCTTACCGAGCGGATGGCGCGTGCCTTCTCGCCGGATGGCCGCATGGCGCAATCGCCGGACTTTGAATATCGCCCACAGCAGCAGCGCATGGCGAAGATCGTTGGTCGAGCGCTGGAAGTTTCCAAGCCAGTCGTGATCGAAGCTGCCACGGGAGTCGGCAAATCCCTAGCCTATCTGCTGCCCGCCATCACGTTCGCCTTGGAAGAGGGACGGAAGGCCATCATCACCACGCACACGATCAATCTGCAGGAGCAGTTGATTCTAAAAGACATTCCCATTGTCCAGAAGTTGTATCCCACGCCGTTCAAGGCGGAGCTCCTGAAAGGCAGAGGCAACTACCTCTGCCCCCAGCGGCTGGAGCGCGCGTTCCACAGCACACCGGATCTCTTCACCCCCGTGGAGCAGACCGAACTGAAACTGATCTGGGAATGGAGTCAGCGCACGAAAGACGGCACGCTCAGTGATTTGGATTTCTCACCTAGCCCAAAGGTATGGTCGCAAGTTTGCAGCGAGGCTCACATTTGCACTCCGCGCCGTTGTCCGCCACATACCTGCTTCTATCAGGCCGTCCGCCGACGCATGGCGGAAGCTCATGTGCTGGTGATGAATCACTCGCTCTTTTTCACATTGCTCTCGTCAGCGGATGAAGCGGCTGTGGATGAAGCGAACTTCCTTTTCCCTCTGGATTTCCTGATCGTGGACGAAGCTCACACCATCGAGAATGTAGCAGCGCGGGCGTATGGTCTGCATCTTTCGGAGAGCCATCTGAAGTTTGAGTTGCAGCGCCTGTTTAATCCGCGCACCCGCAAGGGCTTCTTTCCCCAACAAGGGGAAGCACCCGGAACGCAGGCGGTGCGAGAAGCGCTCGATGCGGTGGGGACGTTTTTTGAAGCGGTGGAGGGCTCCGCTCGTTTTGCCCACCAGGCAGCCCGTGAAAGCCGCGTGCGTGAGCCGGGATTGGTTGAGGATTCACTGACCATCCCGCTGCATAAAGTCATCGAACGCGCGCAAGCTGCCGGGGACGCCGCCAAGAGCGACACCGTGCGTTTGGAGATCCATGATCTGGCCAAACGATTGATCGCCGCAAGGAACACCGTGAAGTCGTTCCTCGACCAGGAAGAAGATGAACATGTCTACTGGGTGGAACGGTCTGGCGGGGATAACCGCACGGTCAGTATTCACAGTGCGCCGGTGGATGTGAGCGCGCAGCTTAATAACCTGTTCTTCAGAGGTGACCGGGCCTGTATTCTCACCAGTGCCACGCTCGGAGCCGGTGAAGGCGAGCCGTTGTCCTATTTCCGGAAACGCGTGGGCGGCACGGAAGCGGCGGCGGTATCACTGGAGAGTCCGTTCGATTTCCAGCAGCAGATGAAGCTCTATGTTGCGCGGAACATTCCTCCTCCCGGCACAAAAGAAAACGAAGCCGCCCTGCCCGATTGGATTCAGCACTTCCTGGATATTTCAGAAGGCCGGGCCTTTGTACTTTTCACGAGTCATTCGCAGATGGCACGGGTGGCGGAGCAAGTGGAACCGTTCTGCGAAAAGCGCGGCTGGAAGTTGCTGGTGCAAGGAAGGAAACTGCCGCGCAATCAGATGCTGGCGGAGTTTCGTGAAGACACCCATAGCGTGCTTTTCGGAACGGAAAGTTTTTGGACAGGCGTTGATGTGCCGGGCGAGGCCTTGAGCAATGTCATCATCACCAAGTTGCCGTTTGCGGTGCCGGATCATCCGCTGACGGCGGCGCGGCTCGAGCATATCGAGAATGAAGGCGGCAATGCCTTCATGGAATATTCCGTGCCGGAAGCGATCCTGAAACTTCGTCAGGGCGTGGGCCGCTTGATTCGCAGCAGGAAGGACAAGGGCATTTGCGCGATATTGGACAACCGAGTTCTGACGAAACCCTATGGCCGCACGTTTTTGCAGGCGCTACCGAAGTGCCCGATGGAAGTGGTGACGAGGTAGGAGCAAGGGGCAAGGGCGACAGTGGAAGTTGAACCGCGAAGACGCGAAGGTGCGAAGACTGAAGAAGGTAGAGAAAGTTGGTTCAGTTGCCTCATGACATTTTCCTTCAAGATTCCGTCGATCCACCCATGAGTGCGTGAGTTATCAACCCTTCAATTCTTCGCGCCTTCGCGGTGAATATCATTGGCATTTCAATCACGTGCTTTCAGCACACCCACCATATCGAGTTTGCGCAGCATCCGGCTGACAACGGCGAAGGATAGTGACGCTGCGGTGACGACCACGATGATGGCGACGGAATAGGTCGATGGTTCCACGGCAAGCGGCAGACGCACGGTCTCGGTGCTGAAGGATGACATGATGAAGATCGCCAGGCCCCGGCCAAACAGAAGCCCGAAAGGTAGAGCGCCTAGAACCAGGATGGATAATTCCCCGAGAAGAACAGCTGCCACTTCTCTCTGGGTAAAGCCCACGACGCGCAGGGTCGCAAGCTCGCGTGTGCGCTCGGAAAGGGCGATGCGAGCGCTGTTGTAAACCACTCCAAAGGCCACAATGATGGCCAATGTGAAATACAATTTCCGCAGGATGCCAATGCTCTGGCCTACGGTCTCGCGGAACGCTTTGAGCTGCTCCCTTTTCACCAGCACGATCGCCGCGCGCGGCGTGCCTTTTACTTCGCGCATGAAATCTTCCCATCGGTCGGTGGAGACACTGAGATAAGCGCCGCTGATGGTGCTGCCCTCCCACATGAGACGACGGAGTGCATCGATATCCATGTAAGCAGCCACGCCGGCGAAGTCCGTAAGCAGGCCGCGGATGGGCACGGTGCGGAGCGGACGTTCGCCTTCCAGCACTTCCAACTGCACTTCATCTCCTACATTGGCACCAAGGATTTCCGCCAGCTTCTTGGACATGACGATACCGTCCGGCGGCATGGGAATGGGGTTCTCGTTTTCGTCGAGCAGACGATTCAAGCGTGCGCCCGGCGGCATGCCCGTTACTGCGAGTTTCCGGTAGTGATGTCCGTAGCGGATGCGTGCCTGCACGGTGCGGATCGGCTCGGCATAAGTGACACCAGGCAGATGTTCCAGATCATGAAAGCCGCTCCCTGACCCGGGTTCATTGAGAAAGACCACCACATCCTGCCGCTGGGCAAGGTTCCATTGAAAAGTGAGCAGGTAGTCGATGCTATTTCCCATGGCCCCGGGCAGCACCATGAGACCGGTGGCTAACGCCAAACCGAACATGGTGAACATGGCCTGAAAAGGCCGACGTTCTATGTTACGCAAAGCCATGCGAAAGCTCGGCGTCATCCCTTTGGTGAGGCCGAGCTTCTCCAGCACTGAGGGTTTGAAATCCGCAGGCGGTTCAGGCCGCATGGCTTCCGCGGGCGGCAGCCGGACAGCTTGCCTAACCACTCCCAGAACCCCCAGTGTGGCGGCCCCGGCGCTGACGAACAAGGCGAGGCCAAGCGCGCTGTAGTCCATTTGGAATTCCAGGGATGGAAAGCGAAAGAAGACGGTGTAGAGATTGACGAGTCCTCCCCCCATAAAGCGACCGCCGATCGCGCCAAAGATGGTGCCCAGCACGACGATCACCAAGGCGAACTTCAGGTAGTGAACTCCCACCTGCCAGGAGGAATAACCGAGGGCCTTGAGCTGCGCGATTTGCTCCCGCTGCATGCGGATGAGCCGTGCGAGCACGGCATTCACCATGAAGGCGGCCACGCTCAGGAAGACCAGAGGATAGGCCAGGGACAGAGCATGTAACACCCGCAATTCGTCATCTAATCGCCTTGCCGAAGGCTGATCCTTGCGAGTGAAGGCACCGTTGGCTCCATAAGGTGCCAAAAGACGATCCATCTCCTCAATGATGCCTTCAGCATTCGCTCCCGGTGCGAGGTCCACGCAGATGTCGTTGAACGCGCCATCCATGTTGTAGGCCACTGCCACTGCGCGGTAATTCATCCAGATGACACCGAAGCGTTTGTTGTCTGGGAGGGTTTCCCCGGCGCGCGCTTCAAACACAAACTCTGGCGAAAGCCCAATGCCCGTGATGATTAGCGTATCCCGTCGTCCATTGATGATTGCTACCAGGGTGTCGCCCGGCTTCAGGCCATTGGCTTTGGCGAAAGCTTCGCCCACGACCACTTCGCGTCGCTCATCGAGTTGCGGCATGCGACCCGTGCGAAGAAAGACCTGATTCAGGATCTGAGGCCGACCTTCTGGAAGAGATACGATATGGCCCGTGGCTGGTTCCGTGAGCCAGGGTAGATCCAGAGTCACATCCAGCACGACGCGTGGCTCGACGGCGGAAACTCCCGGCAGCTTGCTGATGGGATCAGCCATATAAAGCGGTGCGCGTTTGAGCGAGCCAAACACATCCGCCATGCGATGCCGTTGGTAATAGGCTTCACGCGTGCTTTCCAGGGTCAGGATGAGCGACCGCGTCATGATCATCATGGCAAGACCACAGGCCATGACCAAACTCACGGCGATCATCTGTCCCTTCATTTGAGACAGATCGCGAAAGAGTTTTCGGTCCAATGAACTTAACATGTCTTGCCGCCCCGGATTGGTCCGGGAGCGCAGCTTAGCACAAAAGTCAGGTCAATCCTGGCAAAGGTGCGAGGGGTTCAGGCATCCCCAACCTGGCCGAAATACACCTCAGTATCGTATTCAAAAGCCACCTGGTTGTCCGACTGATGCTTGCTGAAGATGCGGTGCAGTTCCTGCAACATCGGTGCGTGCGTTGGATGACCCTCCGCTGGCGCATAGGATGATGACATCAATCGTCCTTCGAGTCCGGGAGCATCAAAGTACTGCGCGCTGGGAGCGGTTCTCTTGGTGTGGCCATTTGGGAAGAAGGCGTGCAAGGTGTCTTCGCCGACTTCGTCGTGCCGCACCTTCGCGTAGTCGGTTCCGTATTCACAGAGGAGGGCCTCATAATCTCTCAGGAAAGGTGTGCTATCGAGCTTCCGCACGTTCCAGATGAGCGCGACCCATCCGCCGGGCTTGAGTATGCGCTGGCATTCGATGCGAGCCTTCTCGGGATGAAACCAATGAAAGGCCTGTGCACTGATCACATGCGTTACGGACTCGGGTGGCAGAGTCGTGGCTTCGGCATTTCCTTTCACGCTGTGGAATGCCGGGAAGGATTTTAAGTAATCTTCTGCTGCTTCACGCATCGCATCGTTTGGCTCCACACCATAAACGGTGCATCCGAGTTTTAATAGGCCTTCTGCGGACAAGCCAGTGCCGGATCCGAGATCAGCGACGACTGATGTCGCGCCCAAGCCGGTTTCGTTTTGTAAGATATCCCAGACCTCAATGGGATATCCTGGCCGGTAACGGACGTAGTTGGCGACGCGGTTGGTGAACCGCTGGGTGGCATCGGCGACTGGCTCCCTCATGTTTCATTTGATCGCCGATATGGGCAGGACTCAAGAGCGAATAAGTCCGATGAAACCCTTGGGCAAATGCACGCCCGCAATAGCCAAGCCTACCATAGCGAGACTCGTGCGGGGCCTGTAAGCCAGATAGCGTCCCTGCCATTCCGGCTGGTACTTCTTCTTGAAGTTGAAGAGGCTCTTGTAGCCATAGAAGCGGTCGAAGTTATCGAAAAGAAACTGCACAGCGCGCTCCTGACGGCTCTCCAGTTTCTCTTCGTCAGAGGTGTTCACATTGGCCAAGGGCGCATTGCCCAGGCTGATCTCTTCCACGCCTTCCGCTTTGAAATGATCGATGGCTTCGACAATGAGGAAGTCCATCACATCGCGTGCATCTTCACGCCCGCGCATGAGATCAAGGCACCGGCCTTTGCCTTTGGCGTAAGGCCACCACGTCGCGAAAGCTTCCATGCGTCCTTCCGGATTCCGCACAATGGCCACGCCATGCTCGCGGATGAGCGGCACGCTGAAGGAGCCGAGATCAAAGGTCATTTCGCCCCCATGCTTGCGGTGCAGCCAGTCGTTGGAGAGGAGTTGCAACTGTGCTTCCAATCCGTGGTCAGGATGCGGAGTAGCGTCATACCATTCGAAGACCAAGCCTGCCTTTTGCGCCTTGTTGCGGGCAGTGCGCAGGTTTTGAAATTTGCCGCCCTGCAGCTTGAATTCATTGACGTCGAGCCGCGCATCTTCACCCACCTTCAGGATGACGAATCCTTCGTCCTCAAAGAACATCCGCTCATCCACCGGTACACAATAAAAAACAGGCTCCCAATCCTGCCCGAGACAAAAAGCGCCAAAGGCGTGAACCATGGCGGAACGTTGTGCAGGGTCGCAAATCGGTCCGGCCAAGGCAACGGCGAAGCTCCGCCAAAGGGCATAAGCAATGACGGCTCGGCCATCTTCGGAAAAGAAATAACGCTTGTCCGGCAGCAGCGCAAAGAAGTCCATGGGGTCGACGCCGAACTCAAAGATGAGGCGCTTTACCTGGTCCCGTTCTTCTTCAGTGGCCTCTGGCAATCGGCGACGCAATACGGGCCGCAGCATGAGGGCCAGCACGACCAGCGCGCTCAACAGTGAGCCCACCCGCAACGTATGCAGAAAGCGCCGGACATCGCGGCTGCCGTCCCGGTCATATTCGGACTTCTGTAGCACGAGAGCCTTGGCCGAACCCGAGGCGCAATCTGACCACGTGAGAGCTTCTCCGAACTCCCCGCGTTCACTAAATGCCCGCAGACTGAAGGTTCCGTAAATGAACAAACTGGTCGCCAGCGCGAGCCCGAGGTAAAGGGCCAGCCGCATAGAAGAAGCGTCTGAGCGCGCCACGAATTCCTTGCGCCAACGGATCAGCGGAATGAGCAAAACGACGGCTGCGAGGGAGTGAAGCCAGTCAAAAGCGCGTGTCAGATGCAGCACCGCCGAGAGACCCAGCATCACCACGGCCAGCATCCAGGCAATATGCTTTCGCCGGGAAAGCCCCCGGGCCAGGACAATCAATGCCAGACCGGAAAACAGCAGAAGCAGGCGGCTGTTCTCACTGACACCCAAAGGCACCCAACTCTCCATCCAATCCAACACCTTTGGGGGTTTGGTGAACAGTGACTCCAGAAGGCTGGCCAAGCCCGCCACAAAGACAGCCACCGCCAGCACTCGTAGAGAATGACGACGCGAAACGATGAAGAAGATCGCCAGCCCTACTGCAAGCACCGCCGCCGGCCAGAGCGGAGAAATGCCGAAGGGCAGTTCCATATGAGGCGGGGGCACTGCGGAAGCATCATCGCCCAAAACCCACTCCACACCGCGTAGAAGCCATTCCTGGAAAGCGTCACTGGGTCCATCAAAACCATGATTGGCGCCCGGGACGACATAGAGCGCGCTCGGACTTTTTAAGCCACGAATCCAGGCGGTGGAAGCCATGAAATCAGCTCCGCCATGAAACTGCGCCACTCTCAGGCCTTTGAGAGCATTACTGAATTCGCCGAGACTGAACGTACCCGCACCTTGGGGAGTTACTCCCAGTTCGTCACTGTCCCGGAGCCCGTAGCGGCCCCGGCTGTCGGCGCTCATGAGGATGAGACCTTTTAGATTGGCAGGCCGGCCTTTGTAAGCCGCAGCGGGAACAGCCTGAACCGCCCCCATACTCCAGCCACCGTAAATGATCGGCACCTCCTCTCCCTGATTGCGCGTCACGGCCTCCTGGGCCAGTTGCGCCATATCCTTCCCCAGAGTTTCAGCGTTATAGTCTTTTTCGGAATACTCCCGCAGATCGAACCCGACTACATACACGCCCGCATCCCGCAGCCAAAGCGAAGCTGCATCCTCCCAGGCTGACCAGCCGCCGTCGCCGGATCCAAAGATGAAAATGGCTCGAGCGGGTGATATGTCTGGCTCGTAAAGCCTTACCGTCGCCATTCCGTGGGATAAAGCCACCTTGGCCTTGGGGGTGGTCGGCCCCTCGTCCTCCTCCTGTCCACGAACAACGCCCGCGCATAAAAAAAAGCAGGCACCCAGAAACAGGAAACGGGTAACAGAAGCAGGGAGCAGTCGGCAAAAAGATGGCATGCGGGAGCATCTATTTACTCCGCTTCTCCTTCGATTTTACTTGGTTTGCGCCCAAAATTTCACTCAATCACCCTATCTTCCGTCATCCCATCATTGCATTGAGAGAAAGTCCGCCAACATTGATCCCCCCAAAATCCGAGTCTGCTTCCAAGACCGTTCCGCTAACTCTGTCCCATGTCTGAAGATCTCATCACCCGTTACGTCCTGCCCAACTACGGCCGCTACGACTTCTGGCCGGAGCGCGGCCTCGGTGCGACGGTGTGGGATCGTGATGGGAAAGCGTATCTGGATTTTGCCGGCGGTGTGGCGGTATGCCCACTGGGCCATTGCCACCCAGAGGTGGTGAAAGCCATTCAGGATCAGGCGGCGACTTTGATCCACATTTCCAACTGGTACCAGATCCGCCAGCAGGGTGAACTGGCCCAGGTGCTGGTGGAGGAAGTGCTCGGCATTCCCGGCAAGTGCTTCTTCAGTAACAGCGGCGCTGAAGCCAACGAAGGCCTCATCAAGCTGGCCCGCCGTTATGGTGTCATCAAGCCCATGGCTGATGAAACGCCGAGGCATGAGATCATCACCTTCACCGGCAGTTTCCATGGTCGTACCTTTGCGACCATGACAGCCACGGCGCAGGAGAAAATCCACGGTGGCTTCGGCCCCCTGGTGCCCGGCTTCAGGTATGTGCCTTTCAACGATGTGGCGGCTCTCAAAGCTGCCGTTAACGGCAAGACCGTCGCCATCCTGCTGGAACCGGTGCAGGGTGAGAGCGGAGTAAATCCCGTTACGCCCGAGTTCTTGCGCACGGCCGCCGCATTGGCGGAGAAACATGATTTGCTTCTCCTCCTGGACGAAATCCAATGCGGCCTCGGCCGGACGGGCGAGCTCGGGGGCTGGCGCAGCATCATTCCGGGCGACGAGATTCTTCCGGACGCGATCAGTTGGGCGAAATCCATCGGCAGCGGTTATGCCATGGGTTCATTCTGGGTGCGTGACCGCGCGGTTGGTGACGTAAATCAATCCCGCCTCTGCGACATCCTGGGGCCGGGCAGCCATGGTAGCACCTATGGTGGATCTCCACTGGCCTGCGCCACGGCTCTGGCGACGCTGCGAGTCATTCTGCGTGATAATCTGCCCGCCAATGCGAAGGCGATGGGCGACCTCATCGCGGCGGAAGTTGGCGGCTGGAATATTCCGACCGTGCAGGATATCCGAGCCTTCGGATTCATGATTGGTTTTGAGCTGAACACGGCGGCTTTCGAGAAAGACGAGCGCTTCAATGAGAGCGGCAAACCGGCCTCAATCTGGGCCGCAAAATTGCTGATGGATGCCGGTCTTCTCGTCGTTCCAGCAGGACCGAAAGTGATCCGCTGGTTGCCGCCGCTCAATACTACCGAGAAACAGGTTCGCGAGGGCCTGCGCCTGATGAAGGAAACCCTGGCCACTGTGGGAGGCTGAATGCGTATGAAAAACCTGTTATCCATCGAAGCTCTCACTGCGGGTGAGGTCAGGGAAATCATCGAGCTGGGAGTGGATCTCCGAAAGAACCGCGCTGCCACTCCGAAGATTTTGGCAGGTCAATGCTGGGCGCTGATCTTCAACAAGTCTTCCACCCGTACCCGTGTCAGTTTTGAAGTCGGCATCCGTGAACTCGGCGGCAGCGTCATGTTCCTGAGCGGAGCCGATACGCAACTCGGCCGCGGCGAACCGGTGCGGGACACCGCGCGAGTGCTGGGACGCATGGTGCATGGCGCCGTTATCCGCACCTATGCGCAGGCGGATGTGGAAGAATTCGCCACCTTCAGCAAGCTCCCTACCATCAATGCTCTTACGGATGAAGAGCACCCTTGCCAGATCCTGGCGGATCTGCAGACCATGCAGGAACGCATGGGCGGATGGGATGGCAAAAAAGTGTGCTTCATGGGGGATGGCGATTGCAATGTGGCCCGCTCTTGGATGTGGGCCGCGGCCCGTCTCGGTTTCGAGCTGACCATCTGCGCACCACCAGCCTTCCAGCCACCTGCCTCGTTCATGGAAAAGCTGGCGGCTCCTCAGGTGCGTCTCGAGGCAGACCCGGCCAAGGGCATCGCTGGAGCCGACATGGTTTACACAGATGTCTGGGTGAGCATGGGCAAGGAAGAGGAAAGCACCGAGCGCATTGAGATTCTGCGCCCCTATCAGATCAACGACGAGTTGATGAAGCACGCCGCCAAAGACGCAGTCGTCATGCATTGCCTGCCCGCTTACCGCGGAAAGGAGATCACCAATCATGTCCTGGAAGAACACGCGGATACGATTTTCCACGAAGCGGAGAACCGCCTGCACACGCAGAAAGCGGTGATCCTGTGGATGCTGGGTAAGGCCTAAGCTATAGCCTCCCTATCTGTCTCCTCATGACTGGCTATCAGGATGTCCTCGCTGCGCTGCGCGCAATGCCCAGGCAGTGGCTCATCACCGGGGGCGCTGGCTTTATCGGATCTCACGTCGCTGAAGTTCTTCTCGAAGCCGGGCAGCGGGTGCGCATTCTAGACGACCTCTTCACCGGCAAGGCAACGAATGTCGAAGGCCTGCCTCACCAGGATCGGCTTGAGTGGATCCAAGGAGATATCCGCGATGCCGAGACCTGCTCCGATGCCATGCGTGAGGTAGACACGGTCATTCATCTTGCCGCCCTAGGCTCCGTGCCGCTGTCCATGGAGCAGCCCATGCTTTGCCATGAGATCAATGTCACTGGCACCTTACAGGTCTTTCTCGCGGCGAAGGAAGCGGGCGTGAAGCGCATCGCTTACGCCAGCAGCAGCGCGGTGTATGGCGATGATCCTGCCGCGCGGAAGGTGGAGGACCAGATTGGCAGTTGCCTCTCCCCCTATGCCGCGAGCAAGCGCATGAACGAAGTTTACGCCCAAACGCTGCACACCAGCTTTGGTCTGGAAGCGATTGGGCTGCGTTTTTTTAATGTCTTTGGTCCCCGGCAGGATCCCAATGGAGCGTACGCTGCGGTGATCCCTCAGTGGATCGCCGCCATGCGGGATGGGCGCGACGTGTTCATCAACGGAGACGGTCACACCTCCCGTGACTTCTGCTTTGTGCGGGATATTGTGCAGGCGCTGATCCTGGCTGCTACCACTGAGGAGAAATCCGCGTTCGGTGATGCCTTCAATGTTGGCTTGGGCAAGGCCACCAGCCTGAATGAGCTCTTTGACTGGCTTCAGGGACTCGTGTCTGAAGTCACTGGCCAAACCCCTGCGCCCGCCATTCATCGCGATTTCCGCCCGGGCGATATCCAGCATTCCTGCGCGGACGACGCCAAAATCCGGCGCGTACTCGGCTTCGCCCCCGCCCACACCGTGGCGGAAGGTCTGCGTGAGACTGTGCTTGCTTGCTGCCGCTAGCCTTCCAACATGCGCTGATGCATAGCATGACTGGATTCGGACGTGGCGAAGCCGTGGCCAACGGCGTCATTTGGCGTGCCGAAATCAGTTCCGTGAATCGGAAGCAACTCGAAGTGGTGGTGCACCTCCCTCGGGAACTGAACGAACTGGAGGCCGCCATCCGTCAGCGTCTCGCCACCCAACTTTCCCGCGGCCGGGTACAGGCAAATATCAATGTCGACGAGGGGTCGGGAGCCAAGAAAAAGGTCTGCGTCGATGAGGCGCTGGCCCGGCAATATCTGGACTCCATGCGGAACATTGCTGCGACATTTGGGGCAGCCTTTACGCCCGACGCCGCGGAAATGGCCCGCTGGCCGGGTGTGTTCGCGATCGAGGAAAGTGCCTGGAAACCGGAAGAAGCCCAGCCACTCATTGAGGAAGCCGTCGATAGCGCGCTTCGCCAGATGCTCTCCATGCGCTCGGTGGAAGGCACTCATTTGAAGGCGGACATCGGAAGCCGTCTGCTACAGCTTCGAGCCTGGTTGGCCGAGGCTCGCGAATTGTCGCCGCTCACGGTGGAACGTCATCGGCAGGCCTTGCATCAGCGATTGGCTCAGGCCGGCCTACCGATCCCACTGGAGGATGAACGGCTGGTCAAAGAAATCGCTCTGTTTGCGGATCGTTGTGACATGTCAGAGGAGATCACGCGGGCGGAGAGCCACATCACTCAGTTCTTCACCTACATGGACAGCGGTGAGTCCATCGGCCGAAGCCTCGACTTCCTTTCCCAGGAGCTCTTCAGGGAGCTGAACACGATGAGCAGCAAGGCGAATGATGCGGCCCTTTCCCACCTAACTGTCCGCGCCAAAACGGAGCTGGAAAAAATCCGTGAGCAAGTTCAGAACATCGAATGATGTTTTAGCAATCCTATGCACGCTCTTCGACCACTTCCCAGACTCGCCGCAGCGAGTGCCGTTATGGCCTGTATTGGCCTTATTTCATCACCAATGTGGGCCGCCGAGACGCGAGTTGAGATCAAAGGTGGCGATAAGGATGTGGCTGGAAGTTTGGTCGAGTTCAAAGATCCGGAACGCCGAACGGGGCATCTGCAACTTCGAGGAGAAAGTGGCGGCAATCCGCTGCCGGTGCAGTTTCAAACCAATAGCGCTGTTGTTGTCCTCATTCCTGAACTCAAGGCGGGAGAAACGAAGAATTTTGTACTGGAATCGACTTCCAGCCCCGAGGTGGATAGTCAGATCAACGTGGCCAAGGGCGATGGCGTCCTCACCTTCACCAAGGGCAAAGAAACGAAACCGTTTCTTCAATACCAAATGGAGCCAGGACTTGTTCCCGCTGGCACTGACGAGAAATTCAAACACGGCGCGCACCTGCATCCGTTCTTCACGCCTGCGGGCACTTTGGTCACAGGAAACCATCCATCCGACCATCCGCATCAGCGCGGCATCTGGATGTCCTGGACGAAGACGGAGTTTGAAGGGCGTCACCCGGACTACTGGAACATGGGCAAAGATGCCTCCGGCAATCTGACGGGCGAGATTCTCTTCAAGCGTCTGGCGAGCACTTGGAGCGGCACCGTTCGCGCTGGCTTTACCAGTGTTCATGACTGGATTGACCACACCAGCGGAGCCCCCAAGCCGGTTCTGGAGGAATCATGGTCGGTGTCTCTGAGTTCCGCCGAGTGTGCAGGCAAGCCTGTCTACCTCATGGACTTTACTTCGGATCAAAAGTGCGCTGGCAGTGAACCTCTGAAGCTTCCTGAGTATCACTATGGCGGGCTCGGTGTGCGTGGACCTGCGGAATGGGATCCGGTCGAGGCCGTAACGATGTCCACGTCTGAGGGGCTCGATCGTGCCAAAGGCGATGGCTCCAAAGCAAAATGGGTGGTCATGAAAGGCGGCAGCGGCAAGACGGAAGCTGGGCTCGCGGTACTCATCCATCCTGAGAATTTTCGTTTTCCCCAGCCATTGCGCCTGAATCCCAAAAACCCTCAACTCTGCGTCGCGCCTTCACGGGACGGTGACTGGGCCATCGAGCCCAACAAGCCTTTGCAGTTGCGCTACCGCATGGTCGCCTTTGATGGCCCTGCGGATGCTACCTGGTTGGAGGCGCTGTGGAACGGCTATGCTTCGCCGCCCACCGTCACCGTCAAATAGGCACCGCCTCTCTTTTTCCCATTCTCTATGCTGCAACTTCCCACTACACGGCTCGGCGTATTGCTCACGGTATCCGGCCCTTCAGGCTCGGGCAAAACGACCCTCTGCCGCCGTCTCTGTGATGAAGGGGAGGCCATCTTTTCCGTGTCCTGCACAACAAGACCGCCCCGCGACTATGAGAAGCATGGTAGGGACTACTACTTCCTCTCCGAAGAAGATTTTTTGAATCGCGTGGAGCAGGGTGATTTCTTCGAATACGCCCGGGTTCATAACCACCTTTACGGCACGCCCAAAAGCTACATCACTGAGCATCTGCTGCGTGGTCAGGACGTGCTCCTCGATATCGATGTGCAAGGCGCTGCTGATGTGCGCGCCTGCGCGGACGATCTCATCCAAAGATGTTTCGCCGATATCTTCATTCTTCCGCCAAGTGTGGAGGAGTTGGAAAAGCGGCTCTCCGGTCGCGGTTCCGAAAGCGCCGAACGGCTCGCACTCCGTCTGAAAAATGCCTTGGAGGAAATGGAGAGTTGGTCGGCTTATCAGAATGTACTGGTGAGCGGTTCCCACGAGGAAGACTATGTGCGTTTTCGCAGTCTGCTTCTGGCGGAAAGATTGCGCTCGAGACGCCAGCACACCGATCACTGACGCATCCGGGCGAACCCCAGCGTATATTCATCTCTCACTGCCATGCTTCCGACCCGCACACTCTCTGCCATTTTCCTCGGCGGCTGCCTGACGATGGCCTCTCCCGCTTTCGCGCAGGAACCTCCACCCGCTCCGCCCAAGGATTCTGCCTTCAAAGAGTTGGAGCTGCTCACGCGCGCCATGGAGATCGTGCGGCAAAACTACGTCGATCCCAAGAAGGTATCCTATGAAGCACTCGTGGAAGGCGCCCTGAAGGGCATGCTGAACGCGCTCGATCCGCATTGCGAATACATGGGGCAGAATCTCTTCGAAGAGATGCAGCAGGAGCAACGCGACACCAGCGAAGGAGTCGGCATTACCATCGCCCTACGCCAGAATGTTTTGACCATCATCACGGTCCAGGAAGATGGGCCCGCTGCCAAAGCCGGTGTTCTGCCGAATGACCAGATCATCCGCATCGGCGAAGTGCTCACCGACAGCATGAGCACGATGGAAGCCGTGCAGCACCTCAAAGGCAAGGCAGGTGAGACCATCCGCATCACGGTGCGCCGTCCAGGCACCAAGCAGTTCCTGGACTTTAGTCTGCTGCGTGTGGCGCTCCAGGAAAGTTCCGTGCGTGATGCCATGCTCCTGCATGTAAAGATGGCCGCACCGTGGAAGATCGGCTACGCACGGCTCACTGAGTTCACGCAGAACACTGCTAAGGATCTCAGCACAGAGTTGGATGCTTTGGAGAAGCAGGGTATGCAGGCCTTTGTGCTGGATTTGCGGAACAATCCTGGTGGTCTCATTGATTCCGCCGTAGCGGTATGCGGAGAGTTCCTGCCACCCAATACAGTCGTGGTGACGACGGAAGGCCGCGTGGCATCGCAGAATCCCCCACCCTATCGCACGCCTGCACGCCCCGGCAAAGGTTCACGTGAGTATCCAATCGCTGTGTTGATCAATCAGGGCAGTGCCAGCGGCTCCGAACTGGTGGCGGGTGCGCTACAGGATTTGAAGCGCGCCATCATTGTGGGCACGACCAGCTTTGGCAAAGGCTCGGTGCAAACGATCCTTCCCATGAAGAACGGCGCAGCCATGAAGCTGACGACCGCGAAGTATTACACACCCGCGCACCGCACCATCCATGAGAATGGCGTGGAGCCCAACATTGTCTCGGCCTTAACTTCCGAGGAGGAAGCAAAGATCATGCAGTGGCGCATCAGCGCTTCCGCGGGCGAGGCCCGTGCGCTTGACCTGGCCAAGCTGGATGATCATCAGTTGGAGCGCGCCGCCGACGTCATGAAAGGCTTGCTGATCTACGCGGACTTCAAAAAAGCGGCGCCCGCTCCGGTTCCTGCGGCTCCCGCCAATCCAGTGACGCCGGCCCCTCCTGCCGAACCGAATATCATTCGGGAGCTCACCACGCCCAACGTTAACAAGCCTTGACAGCTAACGCAACGCGCATGGGTGGATTGATTCTGGCTCTGGAGACCTCGTGTGATGAGACGGCTGCTGCTGTGCTCACACAAGACGGGTCGGTCTTGAGCAGTGAGGTGGCAACGCAGATCGAAGCCCACCGAGTCTATGGCGGCGTGGTGCCGGAACTGGCCTCACGCAATCACATTCTGCATGTGCGGGAACTTTGCACAAATGCTGTGACGGGTGCCGGAGCCACGCTGGATGACATCGACGCCTTTGCGGCCACCAGTGGACCAGGCCTTGTCAGTTCTCTTTTGATTGGCAGCACCATGGCCAAGTCTCTTGCCTTGGCGACGGGCAAACCTTTCCTGGCAATCAATCATCTGGAGGGTCACCTGCTCTCTCCGTTTATGGGCACCGCGGAGCGGGCGGCGGATCAGGAGATACCTTCACACGTGGCCCTCATCGTCAGCGGCGGGCATACCATGCTTCTGCATGTCAAAGCGGTTGGTGATTATATCATGCTGGGACGCACACGTGATGACGCGGCCGGCGAAGCTTTTGACAAGGTTGGCAAGATGCTCGGGCTTCCTTATCCGGGCGGACCCGAAATTGATAAACGTGCCCAACAAGGCAATGCGACAGCATACGATTTTCCTCGCAGCATGATGGATAGCGGTAATAGCGAGTTCAGCTTCAGCGGGCTCAAGACTTCGGTGCTTTATCTCATGCCGAAAGTGGATCTCACTCAGGAGATTGTCGTGAATAACCTGTGCGCTTCTTTCCAGGAGGCAGTGGTCGAGGTGCTGGTGGAGAAGGCCATTGCCGCCGCAAAAAAGCATCGTGAAAAGATCATCGCGGTCAGTGGTGGGGTTAGCTGCAACTCCCGATTGCGATCGCTCTTTCAAAAGCGCTGCTCCGAGGAACGACTGTCGCTTCGGCTTACCGAACCCCGTTACTCCACAGACAACGCCGCCATGATTGGCTTTGCGGCTGTGCATCGTTGGAAGCTTGGATATCGTTCACCCTTGGAAACGGATGTGCATCCGCATTTGCCGTTGGCCACAGCAGCCTCGTAAGGCGCCAGCTTTGCTTACTTCCGGCGGATTGCGACCAGAGTAATGTCATCGCCCTGGGGTTCACTGCTCATGAACTTCATGACGGCGTCACACATGGCTTCCACCACTGCGGCCGCTCCATTGGGGGAAGCGAGACCAAGGACGGTCTTGATGCGTTCCACGCCGAAGAGCAGACCCTTGTGATCCGTAGCCTCATCCACGCCATCGGTATAGAGGAGCAGCACATCGCCAGGATCCATTGGTACCACGATGTCTTTGGTCAGCCGCTCAAACACAGGTCCCTTGTCCACGCCTACGGCCAGACCCGGTGCTTTAATCTCTTCCACCGCGCCCGTCGCCATTTTCCAAAGCAGCGGGTTGGTGTGTCCCGCCCGGGCAAAGGAAATGGCAGTGCCGTCATTGGAAAGTACCGCGTAACCCGCCGTGATGAACATGTCTTCGCGGATGTCAGGAAAGAGATTCCGATTCACCAAGCCCAGCACGGCTGCAGGGCTGATGATTTCCCGCGCATTCGCCCGCAGCACACTTCGGCACATGGCGGTGAGCAGAGAAGCTGGAATACCTTTGCCGCAGACATCAGCGATGGCGACACCCACATGATTGCCATCGATCGGGAAAAAATCGTAGTAGTCTCCGCTGACGAGGCGTGCGGGAATGTTGCGGGCGGCCAATTCAAATCCGGCGAGGGCGGGCGGATTTTCCGGTAACAGAATGCGCTGGATCTCGCTGGCGTTGCGAAGCTCACCTTCGAGCGTTTTCTTCGCGTTGGCCTCCTGGTGTGCTTTAGCGTTTCCAAGGGCGAATCCGCATTGTTCCGCCAAGGCGACAAACATTTCCAGTTCATGGTCGCCAAAGGAATTTGCACGGTTCGAGCATGCCGCCATTACACCCAAATGCCGGCCTCCGTGGCTCAAGGGAGCGAGCAAGGCCGACACATGCTGCTGAAAGGGATTGGGCTTGCCGTCAAACTTCGGGTGTTGCCGGAGATCAGGTACGTTCTCCTCTTTTTGCGTGGAGAAGACATGTCCAATCACCCCTTCGCCAGGTGCGATGCTATGGAGTCGCAAAAAGCTCGGCAAAGTGCCGCTGTTGGTGCGGGCCTGGGTAACGATACGCTCGGGCAGCGCGATCAAAGGCGGGCAATCTTTTGTACAATGACGCGGCACCAGCGACTGCCCTTTGTCGTCCAGGAGATACAGAATCGCACCTTCGGCTTCGACAGTGGCGGCCGCCCCTTCCGCGATAAGGCGGTGGATCGTCGCATCAGGCTGGCCACTAAAGATGGCATCGCCCAGCTTGTGCAAAACATCGAAAACGCGCCGTCTTCTTGCTGCGCGATCAGCATCGCCTTTGAGAAAGTCAGCCAGTTGCTCTGCTACAGCTTGCTTGCTTTTGTAGAGTGGCCAACCGACCCCAACAATCACCATCAAGAGAATAGCGGCGACGATCCAACCTGTCATGATAAGCAAAGACGGGGCAGATTGGAAATCGCGGCTGTTAACATGGCCAGCTTACACTCTTTTGGCTATCTAGACGGTGACACCGTCACGGGATCGTACTTCTTTTTCGAGGAATTCGATGACGTCCCTGAAGCGGCTTTCGTTCTGGTTGTTCGCCTGCGAGAGCGCCTTATGGGCGTCCAGCACATGCGCGGCCTGTTCTTCCTTGCAGGGAGCTTCCACTCCCTCCTGGCAGTTCTTCAGTTCAGCGAGGATCTGTTCCCGTTCCTTCCGGTGCTTCGAGCCGTCGCTGTCCACGTCGAGAATGTGATCCAGCCCCAGGCTGTTGAGGAGCTGCTTGTTCCGCGCATTTGCATTGACCACGGTGACTTCACCGTTGCCCAGTTCACGCAAATTCAAGGCCGCACCGGTCAGTGTTCCCATGAAGGTGCTGTCCATGATGGGACAGCGCTCCAAGTCTACCACGAAGTGGCGGGTGCCACCCTCCATTGTGGTTTGAAAACAGCGTTTAACCTGGATGCTGTTCTGGAAAGATCCTTTGCCCTCCACCCTAATCCATAAAAGATTACCTATTCGACCGACAAAAATGGGGGCTGGAGGCGTCATGGGAGCGAAAGAGAAGGAATTTAGGCTTGGGGGCAGTATGCATGGCCCACCATGGCTCCGGACGCGAGGCTGACTTCCATGCATTTTCGGAAGTCCAGAGCCTGACATCGATGCTTGGCAGCAGGGACGGGCATGGCGAGTGTGATCAAGCTAAATAGAGTTACGAACGTGTCAGACGTAAGGACTGAAAACACAAAAAAGCGCGTGCCGCAGGGAGCACGCGCCATGTCATCAAGATCTACTTCCAAAGATACGAATTATAGCTAACCAGCACATCTTTGCCCCTCACGACGCTGGCACGCCAGGAGTTGACGGGACCGTTGGTGAGATAATCGTTCCCGGTGAAAGAGAAATTCGTGATGTTGCGGCCTTTTAGCTCGCTCACTTCCTGTTCGACGGTCTTCACATCCAGGCCAGTCGCAACTTGAGTGTACTCGAAGCGCACTTTGACTGGCTGGCTTTTGTCTTCCACATTCCAGAAGACGGAAAAGTAGTTCCCTTCGCGATCTTCCATATCAGTGTAATGGACCGCACCGTATAAAACGTATTGCCGCTCAAAATTGATGGCAGGATCCGCGACGGGCTCCACTGGGGCGAGCGCATCTCTCAGATGAAAGGTTTTCACCTTGATGATGGAGGCTTGGTCAGTGACCACTTTGGTGCTACAGGAGGCAGCCAAAACGCCGACGCAAAGGGCAAGCAGAATGCGGGTCAAAGGGAGATATCCGGGCAAACTCATAAACACTCCAGCATAAGGAGGAGTGCCCGGACTGTCAACGCAATGGATGGTGAAAAGCGTGCGACGCCATTAACGCCGCATTCTCTTCAGACCTCTCCCCGCCGCAATTGTTCAGCACTACGGGAACCGAGTTTCTCTCCCAGCTTTAACCACCAATTCCCCTGGCAGGCGTCACAGAGCCAGAGCATCTTCTCATGAGGCTTCTTTCCACGGTTGCTCACCAGTGGATGAGCCAGGCCCATGACCAACCCCAGTCGGACCCAGCGGGACCGTAGCATTTTCTGGCGGAAACGGCTCAGTTTCTCCAGAGCATCGCGATCTTTCTTGGCTTCATCATAGCTCGCTTTCGCCTCCGCAAGTCGTTTACTCAGAACGGCTCCCGAACCAAGAGAAGTCTTGCCATCAAAGGCGCCGGCGAGAAGCCGATTGGGGAATTCCGCCAGCTCGGGTCCTTCGAAATTGGCCGTCAGGGCCTCCAGATCCTCGTCGGACTGCACTGCGGCCATCTGCGCCAGAAGCACCTGCAAAGCACCCGCGTGGAAGCTGCTGATGCTCTCCCATGCATAGCGTGTGAAATCGTAAAACCGCTGCCGCATGTCCGGATGCGCGATCAGGGCCGCCGCATGCCGCTTGTACAAATCCAAATGCAGCCGCAGCATTTCCCGGATCAGCGGCTCTGGTCTTGTGGCGATGGTGTTACTGCCATGCACCCGGTATTCCACCAGCACCTCCCGGGAGATCGCGATTTGGTTCTCCAAAGCCGCAGTCGCCAGAAAGAAGTAGTCGTGATTAAAGCGGTAGGGCCGAAAGGGATAGGTCTTCAGGTAGGAGGCACGGGCAAAGACATTGCTCGTGGTGGCAACGAAATTGGCCTGCCCCAGCCACCCGGCGATGCTGATTCCTTCCTGTTCCCCGAGACTCCAGGCACCGTGAAACCAGCGGGAGCGGGGAGCGTCTTCGGCCATCTTGACACCCTCACCATCAATGACTTGGAGCCCCGTCGCGAAGACGGATTTCCCCGGCTGCTGACTCGCCAGTTCCAGGCACTTCTCCAGCCGTGTCGGCAGATAGCGGTCATCTGAATTCAGAATGGCCACCCACTCACAATCGTGAGCGGCCAATTCCACCAGTTCATTGATGGTATTGTGCGCGCCCCGGTTCTCGCGGCACTGCACCTCCACACCTTTGGAACGGTACTGTTCCAAAACCTCGGGCGACCGATCTTTTGACCCGTCGTCAATCACCAGGATCCGGTTAGGCTTCCGCGTTTGCGCCAACACCGAATCCAGCGCCGCTCCAATATACTGCGCATGATTGTAACAGGGAATAACGACAGCGATCCGGTCAGGCATGAGGTTCTCCCAGTAATGATTGAAACCATTGGCGCTCGATAGCCTTCCGATCGGTCACCGGTGTCGGCACGCGCTTCTTAAGCCGCAGCGGCCCGATTGGGATGATCCGATGGCTCACCGGCTTTTTCAACTGCAGCGTATCAGAAGGCAAGACGCCGTTCCCGCCGGGCCCGAATTTGGGATCTGAAACGCTCACCTTGTCAAAGCTGCCCAGGATTTTCTGTAGCACAGAGCGGCTCAAAGTCGGGGAGTCTTCAATCGCCGCGCTGATGCTCAGGCCTGTTAGGTTCTTCCACAACCAGACCGCGATGACGGTGTCGGACCGGTAGGCATGCAAATGCTTCACCCCCTGCCGTGGAAGCGCATCTGCCATCCAAATGGCCAGCCGCGCCTGCGTATAAAACTCCTCACCGCTCACCGAGTCTCCCAACCCCCCGCGTAGTTTCTCCAGCGTCTGCCGCCAGGCCGGCCTCCGCAACCACAGGGATTCGACCACTGACGCATCCGGCACAAACTCCAGATCAAGTCGTCGCACGGCCAAGGATTCGTCTAAGGACCGGTTCGCACACAGTAGCCGGAGGCAAGGATCATTGGGCAAATCTCGCAGTTGGTCGGCATTCACGCCTTCCTTGGCCATGAGGTAACCAATGGCGGTCTCGGAAAGCTCAAGCCGGCTAGCCGCTGTAGGGAGAGAGCGAAACTTTTCCGCCAGGGTTCCAGCCGTCACGCTCAACGCAAAGAGCGTTTCTGCTCTCTTTCGCCCGGCGCTGCCGAACTGCGTGGCCAAGTGTGCGTCAGACAAAACCCGCTGCATGGCATCAGCCAAGGCGGCTTCATCCCCCGGGTTCACGAGCAGGCCGGAATCCCCATCCGCCACCATCTCGGGAATGCCTGCCAAGGTCGTGCTCACCACTGGCAAGCGGCAGGCCATTGCCTCCGTGATGACCGTGGGAAGAATATCAGAAGCGCCTTTGCCATCCACAATGCTTGGCAGGACAAAGAGGTTCGCACTGGCCAGTTCCCGCTTGATGCTCTCCTGGCTCAAAGAACCCGCCAGCACCACGGAGTCCTCCAACCCGGCCTCCGCAATCTGGGCCTGAAGCTGATCCCGCAAGGGACCTTCCCCAATTATCCGTGCCTGCGCCGCGATCCCCCGCTTCTTCAGCAAAGCCATGGCGCCAATGAGATGTTGGAATCCTTTGAACTCAATGAGCCGGCCGATACCCACCACATGCAGCGGACCAGTTTGGGACGGTTCCGCTGGAGGAAAGGTGTCCAGCTCAATGCCGTTGTAGATGCGGACGATCTTTTCCTCTTCGCCGGGGCAAATATCCAAAAGCAGCTTCCGGGAGAAATCACTTACTGCGACTGTGAACTCCGCTTCCCGGATCATTTCGCGCAGTAGATCGTCGCTGCCCAGATCCACCATGAAGTCCTGCGCGTGGGGTGTGAAACTGAACGTGAAGCCCAACTGCTTCAACGCCAGCGCGGTATGCGTGGCACGATTGGCGAAATGGACGTGCACATGGGTCACTCCCAACCGGCGCAGCAGGGGTGCGATCTGCCAGGCATTGCGGGCGCGCACCCGTGTCTTGAAACCAGCCCCGTAGACTTTGTCATGACGATCGATAAATGCACCCAACTTCTCGCGGAATGCCGCCTCATTGGCGCGGGCATCCAGCAATTTCTCGGGAGGCGGGTAATGCATGCCCGCCCGCAGGCGATCCAGCCGCTCATGCCGGAATGAATCCGGAGGAGGATTGAGCGAGACGATCTCCAGATCGAATCCCAGCGCTTCCAATGCAAGCATCTCCGAGTCACAAAAGGTCTGTGACACAACGGGATAGCGGCTAAAGAGATAGGCGATGCGCATCGGCGAGGTCAGACCTTGCGCTTGAAACCGCACGCGTAAAACTGGAAATTGTCTTATGACTGAACTCCCCACCATCGAGACCCGCGAAGAAGTCATGTTTTTTGACACTGACTGCGGAGGTGTCGTGCACAACATCGCCTACCTGCGCATGATCGAAACCTGCCGCACGCGTCTGGCAGCGAAGATGGGCATGGGTCTGCGGGACATGGCGGAAAAGCAGCTTTTCCCGGTCGTGATCCGCACGGAAATCGACTACCGCAAACCGGCTCGCCTCGGGGACGAACTGGTCATTCACGGCAAACTGGACAGCGTGGAGCGCGTGCGATTCTGGTGCTCCTTCGAAATGCGCCGCCCGGCCGACGACACCCTCCTGATCACTTGCCGACAAGCCTTGGCCCTCGTTCAGATGCCACAGGGCAAACCGCTGCGTCTGCCCGCCGACTGGGCCAAATGGACCACGGAAACGCCGGCGATGTAACTCTTCCGACGTCGTTCATGGCCGCTATGCTCCATCGCCTCGCGGAAAACGAGGTTGCTCGCGTTCTCGCCAAACTGCCGGAGGACACCCGACTCGCTGCGGAAGAATGTGCCGTTTGCTATGACGCCGGCAGCGAAGACTTCGAGACCCTGGGCCTTTTCGAAGGCTTGGATCGTTTGCAACCGCCACCCAGCGAACCAGCGGATTTGCCCTGTATCACGCTCTACCTGAGAAATCTGTGGGACTACTCGGGCGGAGATTCACGCACGTACCGCAAGGAGGTGCGAATCACCTATCTCCACGAACTTGGCCATTACTTCGGCTGGGGAGAAGGAGAAATGGAAGCACTGGGGCTGGACTGAAACGGGATGCCGTCCCGCCAGCTTAGCGGATCACCTTCACTGGCATCCCCACGTAGGCGTTTTCAAAGAACTTCGGCACAATATTGCGGTCCGTGCGAATGCATCCATGGCTGGCAGGATATCCGGGTAGGAAACCCTCGTGCATACCCACGCCATCCCAAGTCAGGCGCATAAAATAGTGCATGGGGGCGGGCACATACTTGCAGCCGGGAGGGACGGGAGTGCGCGGCGTCGCGTCCGCATTGACCACCTTGCCACTGCCGTCTTCGATGAGGCCATAGCTGCTGGACACATGGTCGATGTCCTTCTCAAGAATCTTGTAGTCGCCCGATGGGGTAGCACGCAGTTCCGTGCCGGAGGAAATGGCGGCCACCCCAATGACGTGCCCACCCCTGTAAAATTCGGACACCTGACGACGCAAATCCACTACGATGTAGGATGGGCCGCTGGTGCCATCATCGTCCCAGTAGGACACATGGCCCGCCACGCCCAGTTGCTGGGGAGACTGGGGCACCGCGCCTCCCAGACCTGCCAGATAGTCACTGCCTTGATTCTTGCTGCTTCCGCTGCCCGCGCAGGAACTCAGCAATACCGTTACACCAAGGACTAGCAGGGGGAGAAATTTTTGGGTTAGCATCAGCCTTTCGATGCCACGGGAAGCCATCCTATTCAAACGAAAACCCTTCGCGCGGACCTTGTCCCGTTCTTGCGTATTCCCTCTGGCAAGACGTATAATGTAGGTTGCTAAGCCGTCTTTACGTATATTCCTCCTCTGGAGCACGGCCGTCTCCACGCGTAACTATTCATACATGTTTCTCTGTCTCGGTCTGAACCACCGCACGACCCCGCTTGAGCTGCGGGAGCGGGTGGCTTTTGCCGAGAGTGCCCAGGCAGAAGCAGTGCGGCAGATTGTTTCGCTCAACGGCTTTTCCGAAACGGTGGTCCTCTCCACCTGCAATCGCGTGGAACTGTACGCTGTCTGCGGCCATGACGACCCGGAAAAAGGTCTCCACGAACTGCATGACTACCTCTTGGGCCATTTCGACCTGACTCCAACCCAGCGCAAAGAGTTGGCCTGCTACCGCCTTAGCCAAACCGACGCTGCCCGCCACCTCTTCCGCGTAGTATCAGGGCTCGATTCCATGGTGCTCGGTGAAACCGAGATTTTCGGGCAGGTCAAATCCGCCTACTCTTCGGCTCTCAAAGCAGGAGCCACTGGCGGCCACCTCAACAAGCTCTTCCAGCGCGCTTTCCGTGTAGGGAAGCAGGTGCGCAATGAAACCAACATCCAGCGCGGCACCACCTCGGTGGGGAGCGTGGCGGTGGATGTAGCGGAGAAGATCTTCGGCAGCTTGAAGGACTGCAAAGTCCTCCTCATCGGCGCGGGCGAGATGAGCCGGACCTGCGCCCAAAGCCTGCTCTCCAGGGGAGCCCACAGCATCATCGTTTCCAATCGTTCGCACGACCGCGCTATTGCTCTGGCGCAAGAGATGGGTGGCGAAGCCTTGCGCTTCGACGAATGGGAACGCGCCGTCCAGGAAGTGGACATCATCATCAGCAGCACCAGCGCGCCGCATTTCGTCCTCAAACCAGAGCTCGTGGGCCCCGTGATGCGGAAGCGCCATGGCCGCCCTCTCTATGTGATCGATATCGCCGTGCCTCGTGACGTTGATCCTCGGGTCGATGACTTTGATGAAGTTTATCTCTATGATCTGGATGCCCTCCAAGTGGCCGCCGAAGAAGGCCGCCGCGAACGGGAGCGCGCCCTCATCCAGTGCGAGGAAATCATTGAGGAACAACTCCGCAAATTCGGTTACTACGAGGCCTCGGAGCTCACCACCGATCCAATCCCTCCCACGGCACTGGAAAGCATCACCCTCGGTGAAAACGAAGCCACGGCGCTTCCTCTGGCCTCCCGCAATTCGCATCCCTGAGCCGCACTCCTCCCTTTCCCCTCCCCACTTCCTTTTATCTTGAGCCAAAATATTCTTCGACTTGGAACACGCGGCAGCGAACTCGCCCTCTGCCAGGCAGACATGGTAGAAAAAGCCCTGCGCGCCGCGCATCCTGACCTTCAGGTGGAGCGGGTCGTCATTGCCACGACAGGCGACAAACGCCCTGATCTTCGCTTTAGCGAATTCACCACCGGCGACCGGCTGGACAAAGGCATCTTCACCAAGGAACTCGAAATCGCTCTCGAGTCCGGTGCCATCGATATCGCCGTGCACAGCCTGAAAGATGTGCCCACGGTCCTGGATCCGCAGTTCGGCATCGCTGCCGTCCTGCCCCGTGCCCCCATCGAAGATGTTCTGATTACCCGGGAAGGCTGGACCATCCAGACACTTCCTTCCGGCGCGAAGATTGGTACCAGCAGTGTGCGCCGCATCCGCCAGCTTTTATGGATGCGCCCTGATGTCTCTTGCGTGGAAATCCGCGGGAATGTCCCCACCCGTGTTCGCAAGCTAATCGCACCTTCCGAGCTCGACGGCATTCTCCTCGCCAAAGCGGGTCTGCTCCGTCTCGGCCTCCTGGAAGGCGACCTGATCCATATCGATGGCAAAACCCTCCCCGCCTGGATTCTTGAGCCAGACTATTTCCTCCCCGCCGCAGGTCAAGGCGCTGTGGGTATTGAAGCCCGAGTGGCCGATACCGTGACGCTGGATCGCCTCAATGCCATCAATGACCGGGACACCTACATCCGCACCCAGGCGGAGAGGGAGTTCCTGCACATCCTGGAGGCGGGCTGCCAGACACCCGTGGGCGCGCAAACCACCATCACGGGGACCTCGCTGCACATGCGGGTTCGAGTCTTTGACGAAGCCAAACCCGAGGCCGTACCCATAGAACTCGGGGCGGAAGGTTGGATCAAGGAACCGAAGGCTCTAGCCTCCAAGCTAGCAAACCTGGTCATTGCTTTGCGGCAGAAGGGCTGAGCGACGTATCCTCTTTTCCTCACGAAACCCTCGCGACTTGCGGGAGGCGTCTTCCTGTTTGAAACTCGCCTCCCTTTTCCGCACTCATTTCCATGGCCGCCTCCTCCCTTTCCAAATCTCAAGGCATTTGCTACCTCGTCGGCGCTGGCCCGGGTGATCCCGGCCTGCTGACCCTGCGCGGCAAGGAGTGCATCGAACTCGCCGACGTTGTTGTTTACGACTACCTGAGCAACACATCGTTCCTGCGCTACGCGAAGCCCGAGGCCGAAAAAATCTATGTGGGCAAGAAGGCCAAGGACCACACCCTGACGCAGGACAAGATCAATGAGTTGATCGTCCAGAAAGCGAAGGAGGGGAAAGTGGTCACCCGGCTGAAAGGCGGTGACCCTGTGCTCTTCGGCAGAGGCGCGGAGGAAGCACGTGAGCTGTCGAAAGCGGGCGTGAAGTTTGAGATCGTCCCGGGGATCACTTCCGCCATTGCTGGTCCTATCTATGCCGGCATTCCGGTGACGCATCGGGACCACTGCTCCCAGCTTACCATTTTCACGGGTCACGAAGATCCTACAAAAGCTGAAAGCAGCCTCGACTACGCGAAAATTGCGCAAGCTGACGGCACCAAAGTCGTGCTCATGGGGGTCGAGCGTATCGCTGACATCGCAGGCAAACTTGTTGAGCACGGCGCCAAACCCTCCACACCCGTTGCCCTCGTCCGCTGGGCCTCCACCGGTCGCCAGCAAACCATCGAAGGGACTTTGAGCAACATCGCCCAGGTAATTGCCGACACCGGCTTCAAGGCTCCGGCCGTTTGTGTGATTGGCTCCGTTGTGCTGGAGCGTGAAGAACTGAACTGGTTTGAATCCAAGCCCTTGTTTGGAAAACGCATCGCCGTCACTCGCACCCGCCAGCAAGCTGGCGGCCTGACCAAGGAACTCACCTCCTTGGGTGCGGACGTGTTGGAAATTCCCACCATCCGGATTGAGCCTCCAAAGGATCTGAAAGCGTTCGGCCAGCTTGTGATGGATTCGCACTCCTACGAATGGATCGTCTTCACCAGCCCCAACGGTGTGGATCGCTTCTTCGAGATGTTCTACAAGATCTACAGCGATGCGCGTAGCATCGGCCCCGTAAAGATCGCGGCAATCGGGCCTGGCACTGCGGAGAGAATCAAAGCCCATCATCTGGCCGTGGATCTCCTGCCCGAGAAGTTTGTAGCCGAAAGCCTCATTGCAGCCTTTAAGGATCAAAGCGTGGAAAACACCACGATTCTCTGGGTGAAGGCTGAACAAGCCCGTGAAGTCATCGCCAACGAACTCACCGCTCTGGGCGCCATCGTGGACGAAGCGATTGCTTACCGCACGGTTCCGGAGGACGACAACAATGACGCCATCCAGCGCTTCCGTGAGGAAGGGGCTGATGTCATCACGTTCACCAGCAGTTCCACGGTGGAGCACTTCATGAACCTGAAGGTGCCTTTGCCGGAAACCACCCTGATCGCCAGTATTGGCCCGGTGACTTCAAAGACGCTGAAGAAGCTCGGCCTGCGGGTAGATCTCGAAGCAAAAGATCATTCCATTCCGGGCTTGGTGAAGGCTATCTCAGCCCATTTCCAGAAACCGCGATGAAGCTCGAGACATCTCTTCACGCGGACATGCGTAAGGAAGCTTCCTGAATGGGCAGCCAAGCCTGCGCCGCGAGCAAAGCTTGTTCGAAATCAGCTACCGCCTCGTCCCATTCCTCTTCGGCGTTTTCTTCCTGCTCCAGCATAGCATACAACCCAACAAAGCCATGACGCTGCGCGAACGAAGCCAATTTGACGCGTGAAGGATGCAAAGCATCGCGCGAGTCGACATATTCCCGCAAGTCTTCCAACGCGAGGCAAGCCGCCAGCTCGAATGCCGCCCGCCCATGCGAGACGGATTTCTCCAGATGCTCCAGGTGCAGGAGCCGTCGCGAAGGCGCGCCGTCCGGCCAGCAATGCCCTTGGCCGATCACCTGTCCGAGCGATTCCCGCAGCCGGTTCGGCGAGTAAGGTTTGCGGATAAATCCGTCAATCCCCGTGGCGCGGCAGATCGCTTCGATCTCAGGCGTCGCGTCTCCGGATACCACCACAATGCGCGGCCTTTCCCCATTCCCATCGTTGCGATGCAGAATGCGATCCGCCAGTACTTCACCCCGGAGTTCGGGCATTTCCAGATCGGTGAGAATAATATCGACCGGCGTCGTTTCCAGGATGGAAAGGGCTTCCACTCCGTCCTTCGCAAAGATGGAAGTTCCGCCAACGAAAAGGATGACCGTCCCAAGTAATTTCTGGTGGGTACGTTCGTCGTCAACAATGAGAATTTGGACGGACATCGTTGAGCGTGAGCATTCCAGAACTCCGCACAAGTGCAAGTGTGATCATGCTTGTTCCGACAGAACTTGGGCTATGGTAGACCACGCATGTCAGTCCACGCACCACTGAACCCTCGCCACATTTCGGCAGCGCTCGCCGGGCAATCCCTGGGCCATGACGTGCAGGTACACGAGGAACTGACCTCCACGAATGATTTTGTAAAGGGACTGGGGCATGCCGGGTATCCACATGGCGTGGTTGTGTTTGCGGAATACCAGACCGCAGGACGCGGCAGGCGCCTCAACAAGTGGGCCGCGAATCCACGGGAAGATCTGCTTTGTTCGGTGTTGTTGCGCCCGGAGACACCTCTGCCCATTTGGCCCCGGCTCACCACCATCGCCGCGCTTTCCATTGCCTGCGCCATTGAAAAATGTACCGAACTCCAACCGATGATCAAATGGCCGAATGACGTCTATCTGGAAGGGAAAAAGACAGCCGGCATTCTGGCGGAAACCTTCACCCAGGCGGAGGACACTTTCATGGTATTGGGCATGGGTTTGAACATGAACAGCACCCATTGGCATCTGCCCGCCAAAGCGGTCGCCACCTCCCTGGCAGCTCGCGGCGGCAATCATGGCCAACCTTTGGACCGAGAAAAACTGGCCATCGCCCTTTTTCGCGAACTCAACCGCTGGTGTGACCATTGGGCGCACGGCTATGCCAGTGTCATCGAGGAAGTCCGTAAACGCAGTTGGCTGTTAGGCCGGGAAGTCACCGCTCGCATGGACGACCACTCCGTGACCGGCCGCGCGGAGGACTTGAATGAAGAAGGAAACCTGATTCTCCGCCTGCCGAGCGGCGAGAAGGTCGTTCTGACAAGTGCGGAGCAGGTGCGGCCGATCTGACAGGCCCAAATGCCCGGCGGTCTTCGCATGTGAAATAATTGTCCCGTGAGGAGCTCGTCATTCGTCACATGGTTGCAGCCAGGTCAGCTTAGCTTCCATTTATCGTCCCAATTCGCCAGCTCCAACTTATGAATCAAGAACGCAACCCCGTCGGATGGTTCGAGATCTATGTCGATGACATGGACCGCGCCAAGGCTTTCTACGAAGCCACTTTGAATGTAAAACTTGAGCATCTGCCAACCCCCGCTCCGGACATTGAGATGTGGGCCTTCCCCATGGATCAGGACAAGCCCGGTAGCTGCGGTTCACTGGCGAAAATGGAAGGCTGCTCCGCCGGGGCAGGCGGCACTCTGATCTATTTCTCCTGTGCAGACTGCGCCGAAGAAGAAGCCCGCGCCGCCAAGGCCGGTGGCCACATCATCAAACCCAAGTTCGCGATTGGCGACTACGGTTTCATCACCATCCTCACCGATTCTGAAGGCAATACCATTGGGTTGCATTCGATGGTGTGAACGTTGACGCTCATCTGTCCTAAAAACAAAACACCCCGGATTTCTCCGGGGTGCTTTGCCAAGTAATGTAGAGACTTGTCAGGCGGGATTACCCCGCCAGACGGAAACACTTACACGGTGGCCAGTTCGAAGCCCTTGCGGTATTCTTCCTGATCCAGCTTGTTCGCCTCTTCGGCGAAGTCGCCTTCAAACTTGAGCGTGTCGGGATTGAAGGAGAGCCATGGGCCGAGAATCGCTTGATCGGTGCCGATGTCGATCTTGTTGGCAGCAATGTTGGCCGCGAAGTTCTCAAAGGTCTCAAGGGCAAACTTGTTGCCGGTGAGGCGCTCCTTGATTTCTTCTGGAGAAGCCTTCTTGCCGACGCGATAGCTGATGTTCGCCAAGTGGGCGAGACAGGCGGCGTGGAAACCGTGGCTGATATGCAGGTTCGGGTTCACCAGTTTGCCGGCTTTGATGGAGGCAATAAAGTTCGGCATGTGGCTTGGGCCATCACGGAATTCATCGAACTTCTGGATCATGGCACCATCGGCGTCATAAGCCTTGGACTCGGCCACATAACCGCCTTCGCAATGGATGACATTGCCAATGACGGTGGAGCCACCTTTGCCCTGACCGGAAGGATAATACACTGGCGAACGACCGTCCTTGCCGCCTGCACCCCAATCCATGTTTTCTTTCGGAAGACCACGGTTGTCGAAAAGGAGAGGCACGGTACCTGGACCCCAATCGTAAAGCGCCATCTGGTTGTTGGCGGTCTGGCCGTCATCTTGATAACCCCAGCGATTGCCGAAGCTGATCACGCGCATCGGAAGCTTTTCCGGATTGCCCAGCGCCCAACGAGCCACGTCGAGCTGGTGAGGCCCCTGGTTGCCGATGTCGCCATTGCCGTAAGCCCATTGCCAGTGCCAGTCATAGTGAAAGCGGGAGCGCTGGATCGGAGCCATGGCGCGAGGACCGGCCCACAGGTCATAGTTGACCGTGCCTTTGATGTCCTTGAGAGCGCCTGCCTTCAGGATGCCATCGGAAGGGGCTTCCACAGGAGCGCTGATCTTATCGATGCTCTTACGAGGCTTGTAGTTCGTGCCACGGGAGAGCACCAGTTTCCCGATCTGCCCGGACTTCACGAACTCCATGGCGGCGGCCCAACCGAGGTCGGAGCGGCGCTGCATGCCGTGCTGAAGGATCAGTTTGCCTTCCACTTTGCGGCCGGCTTCCATGAGCGCGGCGCCTTCGTGGATGTTCTGACAGACAGGCTTTTCCACGAACACATGCTTGCCTGCGGCGAGACCGGCCAGCGCGATGAGGGTGTGGGTGTGGTTCGGCGTCGCGATGGTGACAGCGTCGATATCCTTGTCCTCCATCAGCTTGCGGTAGTCCGTGTAGGACTTCACCTCGATGTTCTTCTTTTTGAGCATCTCGACCTTCTTTTCGAGAACGTCGGAATCCACATCGCAAAGGGCGACCAGACGGACACCTTCGATCTTCAGGAGATCACCGATGTGGCCGGAGCCGCGGCCATTGAAGCCAATGACAGCGATGCGGATGTCGCCATTGGAGCCAGCGGCTCGGGACCAGGCAGGCAGCGCCAGGGCGGTGCCGGCGTAGAGCGTGCTGCGCAGCACGTCGCGCCGCTTCAGGGTGGTAGGTGTATTCATGGTTCGGTTCGGTTCGGTTCGATTCTGTTCGGGTTAACAATTTCTTCTGATGACGGAGGTGCGATGAAACTAACGACGCGGAGGCGGGCTCATTCAGCCACGTAGGACTGGAACTTTGCGGCGATATCTTCCGGCTTTGGCTTGCCCGCAGCAAAGTAGAAACGGAAACGAAGCGGAAGACTTTCACCCTTGGCGAGCTTGTAGTCACCCAGGTTCGGCTGATCCTTCTTTTCTTCGAAGTCATGCATGCCAAAGGGATTGGCCGCGAAAAGACCGTAATCCCGGGCGTGCCAGGTCATGGGTTTGCGGTAGTTCGTCGGATGACTGTACATGGTCACGCTCACCCGCGCGCCATTGGGATCCGTTCCCCAGAAATTCACCCAGTCGGCTGGCTTGCCCCAGACGGCCTTTTGCTTTTCGCCAGTGCTGCTGAAGGCGTGGCCATCCTGGCCGCCTTTCTTATCGAAGGTCATCTGCGGGCAGAGGCGGATGGCCATGCTGCCCTCTTTCGTGTCGCCCAGAACCACGTCGCCTTCGGTCGCCTTTAGCACGATGTCGAAGTCGATGTATTTTTCCCCGTTTGGAAGGGCGGTGATGGTGAATTGCCGCGAGTCGGTCATAACCACATCTCCCTTGGGACTGGTCCACTTGGTTTCGCTGCTGAATGAGCCTTTGTTGCCTTCCGCTTTCACATTGGCGAAGCCAGTGTGCTGCTGGGTGCCGAAGTCCTTTTCTTCCGCCCAGAAATCCATGCCATTGACCAAGCCATGAGCGAACCACAGGCCGCGGTGATGCTTGTGATCGGCTGGCTCACCGGCCACGCCTTCCTTCATGGGGAAGTTTCTCACGATATTCGCGCCGGCGCCACCGATGATCGGATAGAAGAAAGGCCGGGGCACATCCTTCACATTGTAGGTGGTGAAAGGCTGGCCATCGATGTCCACCTGCATGCCGTTTTCTCCAGGCGTCAGGGTGACGGTTTCCGCCTTGAGAGCAAGCGCGGCGGCGAGAATGAGACAGGTGACTGAAAGGGATCGGCGAAACATGAGCCTGTAATTTTGGGCTTGAGGCAACGGAAAGAAAAGAAAATTCCTTTCAAGGGACCTCGCACTGCGTAATGGCTCAGCGTGAATGCGCAGCAGAAAAGGGTCCTTATCACTGGCGTCAGCCGGGGACTGGGGCGCGCCATGGTGGAAGAGTTTGCCCGCCTTGGTTGGATCGTGACGGGGTGCTGCCGGAGTGCAACGGCCGTACACGAACTGACCGAGCAATTCCCAGCGCCACATCACTTTCAAGTAGTTGATGTCGCGGATGATGCAGCCGTGGCTGGCTTTTGCCTTACCGTCATCGATACCCTCGGTGCCCCTGACCTGGTGCTGAACAATGCGGCCATCATCAACACGAGTGCGCCCTTCTGGGAAGTGTCTGCGGAGGAATTCAGTGAGGTGGTCGATGTGAACATCAAAGGCACGGCGTCCGTCATGCGGCATGTGCTGCCTGCCATGCTGGAGCGGGCCAGCGGCGTGATTGTCAATTTCTCCTCCGGCTGGGGCCGCAGCACGTCGCCCGAGGTGGCCCCTTACTGCGCTACGAAGTATGCTATTGAAGGACTGTCCCAGGCCGTCGCTCAGGAAACGGGTGGCAAAGTAACTGTGGCAGCCATGAATCCCGGCATCATCGACACTGAGATGCTGCGTAGTTGTTTCGGGACCAGCGCCAGTCATTACCCGGGCGCGGCGGATTGGGCTCGCCGAGCAGTGCCATATCTGATCAAGCTTGGCCCGAAGGACAATGGCAAGGCTTTGAGCGCTCCGTGATCGCAATCGTCCCTCTTTTTACATGAATCTCCTCAAACGAGTCGAAATCTGGATCCTCCTCGCCGTGGTGGTGGCGCTTCTTGTGTGGGCTCTGCGCGGCGGTCCACCTGAGGAGGAACTCGATGAACCTGCCGTGGGCACGCAGTCCAGCGACGCTCGTCCTTTGGTGCTGCATCGGAGCTCTCTCGAACGCGACTACGGCAATGCCCGATTAGAGATAGACCTGCGGGTAAAGAATGACTCCGCGCAGAAGCTGGTCATGCAAGCGCCTGCTGTAAAGCTGCTGGCGCAGAATCGGGAGATTCCCGGTTTCTACCTGGCGTTTGAACCGGCTCCGGAAGTCGCGCCCAATGCAACGCAAGATGTGCAACTCCGCTACTGGCTGGAAGCTGGCGATTTGAAGGGCCCGCTTACTCTGGAGGTGAATGGCCAGAAGGTGGAGATCAAAGGAGCCCAGCCTTTCGATCTAGAGAGCCTCAAGAGCACGGAGAAGAAGACCTTCGCGCCCGGCACTTGGTAATATCGCGACCCTGATGAAAGCGGACTACCTCCTCATCGACGTAGGCAATGGCCGGACCAAGTTCGGCTTGGCGGATCGAAAAGCAATTCTGGCGCAATCTGATCTGGCCACTCCCGCACTTGGCGCCGAGACATTGCGTGAGCATCTGAGCTCCTGGCAGTGGGATCGTGTGGTGTTGTCTTCGGTGGTGCCAGATGCCACGGCCAAGCTGCGTGAATACTTCGGGCCGCAGATGCTTCAGATCCGGCATGATGCCGGCCTAGGCATCGGCATTCGCTATCCGAAGCCGGAGTCCATTGGCGCGGACCGTCTCGCCAATGCTGTGGCGCTTGCTCGGCTCTATGGGGCTCCAGGCATTGTGATCGATTTTGGCACGGCCGTGACATTCGACATCGTTTCGGCGGACGCGGCTTACGTCGGCGGGGTGATCGCTCCCGGGTTGCGGCTCATGACGGACTACCTGCACGAACGGACGGCGCTTTTGCCGAAGGTGGAGTTGCGGGAGCCGGCCTCGGCGATTGGCCAGTCCACGGAGGAGGCCATTCTGGCGGGAGCCGCCCTCGGTTACCGCGGCATGGTACGGGGGATTTTGGAATCGCTTCGGCAGGAACTGGGGAGTCCGACGTCCCTGCAAATCGTCGCGACGGGCGGAGATGCGGAGTGGATCGCCTCCGGTCTGCCAGAAATCGCGACGGTTGATCCTGATTTGACCTTGCAGGGTTTGCGACTCGTGGGAAATCTCCACCCCCTCGTTTAAATCCCCCCTTCACCGCCCTTTCTCAAAATGTCCGTGCCTGATCAAAACCCTGTCACCGCCGTGGGCCTCGATTTCGGAGGCACGTCCATCAAGCTCGGCGTCTGCCGTGGTTCGCAACTTCTGACGGTGGACGAGCCAATTCCCACACAAGGGCATGCGACGCCGGACTCTTTGATTCGCGTGATGGCGGATCGCATTGCGAGGCTGCGGGAGAAGCACCCGGACATCGCCGCTGTCGGCGCGGGCGTTCCCGGGTTGGTAAATTTTGATACGGGCTTCATTCACATCCTCACGAATGTTCCTGGCTGGGTGGAAGTGCCGTTCAAGCAAAAGCTTAGTGAGATGACGCGGCTGCCAGCGGTCATCGAAAATGACGCCAATGCCATGGCTTATGCCGAGTGGCGCTACGGCGCGGGCAAAGGCATGGCCAATGTGGTTGCCTTGACGCTCGGCACGGGTGTGGGCGGCGGTCTTATCCTCAACAATCAGTTGCATCGCGGCACCCATTTCTCCGCTGGAGAGATCGGCCAGATGAGCATTGATATGAAGGGTGTGAGCGGGCATTACGGCAACCTCGGCGCACTGGAGAAATACATGGGGAACGTGCAGATCTCCGAGCACGCGGTGCTGCGTTATGCGCAAGCGGGACGCTCGGTCACTGCGGAGGAATGCTCACCCAAGGCGCTTTCCGAAGCGGCGATTGCGGGAGACGTCGTGGCGGTTCAGATCTGGGATGAGATCGCCGAATGGCTCGGCACTGCACTAGGCAGCATCGCGTGGTTGCTGAACCCTGACGCGTTTGTGATTGGCGGTGGCATTGCCCAAGCCGGTGAGATCTTGTTTGCGCCGCTGAAGAAGAAGGTCGCTTCGATGGTTTCCTCGGTGGTGTTGAAGGACCTGAAGATCGTGCCGGCTTATTTCCAAAACGACGCCGGCATCATTGGCAACGCGGCTTTGGCAGCGGACCTAGTGACGGGGGGTTAGTGCGATTGGGCGATTGTACCGGGCCAATAAGGCGTGAAGTGCCGCAGAGGCGTGCAGCAATCCGCGTTATTGCGTACTAGGTAGTCGCCCCTGAAAAACCCACCTTCTCCTAGGGAGGAAGCTGGAATACTGAGGATGAGTGTGCGATAAAAACGACCGGAAAGGACGCGACTGGGCGCAAAAGCCGGTCGATTTCAATTAGCATGAAGCACCGGCAACTTCAGGATCAGCAGAAGAGCTTTTTGATGCAAACCTTGGAGGAGCAGTGCGATCCACGCCATCCGCTGCGCAAGCTGGGAGCAACGCTGCCCTGGAAGGAGATGGAAGCGATGTTTGCGTCCCGTTACAGCAACACGGGACGGCCCGCCAAACCCATCCGGCTGATGATCTCATTGCTGTTGCTCAAGCAGATGCACGACCTCAGTGATCAGGCCGTGGTGCAGCGCTGGGTGGAGAACCCCTATTGGCAGCACTTCTCAGGCATGGAGCACTTTCAGTGGGAACTGCCCTGTGATCCCAGTGATCTGGTTTATTTTCGTCACCGTATCGGTCCAGAAGGTGTCGAGCAGTTGTTAGGCATCAGTGCGAAGCTCCATGGCGAAGCCGCCCAGGAACCCCAACTGGTGATCGACAGCACGGTGCAGGAGAAGAACATCACCCATCCGGTGGACAGCAAGCAGTATGGCAAGATCATCCAGCACTGCTGGAAGCTGGCCGACGATCACGGCATCAAGCTAAGACGGAGCTATGGCAAAGAGTTGAAGCAGTGTGTGAGGATGCAACGCTTCCACCGAGACAAGCAGCAGCGTCAGAAGGCCGATAAGGGCGTCAGACGCATGCAGACCATCGCGGGAACTTTGGTGAGGGAACTGACCCGCAAGCTGCCTGCACAGGTGGCGCACGAGTTGGAGCCACGTTTTGCCCTTTACCAGAGAGTCCTGCAGCAGAAGCGCAGCGACGGGGACAAGATTTACTCGCTGCATGAACCGCATGTTTACTGTGTGGCCAAAGGCAAGACGACTAAGAAGTATGAGTTTGGCACCAAGGCGTCCCTGGCGATGACCAAGACGGGCGGGATCATCGTGGCAGCGGTGGCACATGCCACCAATCAGTATGACGGGCATACCCTGCCTGAAGTGTTGGCCAAAGCGCAACTGGTTCAGCAGAAAGTGCCGAAGGCGGTCATTGTGGACCGGGGATATCGAGGTCAGAAATGGGTGGGGCGCACCGAGGTGTTGGCGCCAGGCCCTCGTGCCAAGGGCCAGTCCAAACGAAGAACTCAGCAGCTACGACAATGCTTCAGAAGAAGAGCAGCCATTGAGCCGGTGATCAGCCACCTCAAAGCGGACTACCGCATGAGCAGGTGTCTGCTTAAAGGCTTTGCTGGTGACCAAATCAACCTGGCGATGGCAGCGGTAGCATGGAACCTCAACAAGTGGCTGAGGCTTTTTTGGCTCTTTTGGCTCTTTTGGCTCCGGCTCTGCCAAAGCATCACTTTGCTGCCCAAACCGGCTGCTGCCTGCGGAAACTCAATATCCCTTTTTCAGCACTGACTAGGTAGTACGGAATCGCGGAAAAATTCTTTTTTTGATGCCAGAAACAGGCTGGCATCAGTGGGGGTTGGACGGGGCCGACTAGCATGCCGTGAAGGTGCCAGAGGCTTGAGGGCTCGCAATGACCGAGGGTGTCAGTTGGCCCATGCCGTGGCTGGTTTAGTTCGTGGTGGCCTTGCCTGAGCCGGGCTTCTTGGTACCTGCGTTCCCGAGAGGGATGCCTTCCCAACTGTCCTTGGGCCAGCGCTCTTCGATCATGGCATGCAGTTCCGCGCGAGGCTGAGCGTAGGCAGGATCATTGGCCAAGTTCTTCGTCTGGAAGGGGTCTTCGATCATGTCATAGAGTTGTGCGCCTTCGGCGCCGTAGCCCCACTCGATATAGCGGTATTGCACAGTGCGGACGGCGAGGCCTGCGACTTTGCCGCGTTGCACCTGGCTGAAGGCGGCCTCGCGCACCGAGAGGGCATCGCCTTCCAGGACGGGCTTGAGGCTTTTGCCATCCAGATACTCCGGGGCTTTGAGTGCGCAGAGATCCACAAGTGTGGGATACAGGTCCAGAAGTTCGGCCAAAGCCGGAGTGCTCTTGCCGTTGTTCTTTGCGCCGGGGGCGGCAATGATGAAGGGCACGCGGGCCGATTGCTCAAAGATGCTCTGCTTCTGCCACATGCCGTATTCACCCAGGTGATAGCCGTGGTCGCTTACAAAAGTAACGACCGTGGTTTTGTCCAGGCCGAGGCGCTCCAGGGCATCCAGCACCACACCGACCTGGGCGTCCATGTAACTGGTGGAAGCATGATAGGCCTGGATGGCTTCCTTCCGCTGCTGATCCGTCATGTTGTCCTGATCCTTCTTGGTCGTGATCGCCAAGGCGGGCGTTTGCTCCACGAACTTGTCAGGTGTCGGCGGGATCTTGATGGAGTCTATGGGATACAGATCGAAAAATTTCTTGGGCGCCACGTAAGGGGTGTGCGGACGGAAGAAGCCCACGGCCAGGAAAAAGGGCTTGTCCTTATGCGCTTCCAACAGTTTCACCGCTTCCTCGGCTCCGATGCCGTCGGTGTGTTTGCCCTTGTCATCAGGGACAGACAGCCAGCTCAAGGTTCCGCCGAAACGGCTGTCCTTGGCCGTGTTGGGAGGCGCAATCGTGAAGATTTCGTCCTCTACGTCTTTGTCCACACCACGAGGATTGATAACCTGCTGCCACGACGGCGCATCGTCCAGTCCATCAGTGCCGATATCGCGCGGCACACCGTAGTGATAGAGCTTGCCCACGCGAGCCGTGAAGAATCCAGAGTTCTTGAAAAGCTGCGGCAACGTCACTGTATCCAGAATGAACTCTCGGAAACTGGGTCCATTGGTCAGCACTTTGGTGGTGTTCGGCTTGCGCCCCGTCAGCATGGAAGCCCGGCTGGGATTGCAAAGCGGGTACTGGCAATAAGCGTTCTCGAAGCGCACTCCACGCGCCGCCAGTTTGTCGAGGTTGGGCGTCACCATTTCTTTTACCCCGTAGCATCCCAGATCCGTGCGCAGGTCATCTGCAATGAGGAAGAGGACATTCTTGGGTTTATCGAGGGCAGATGCCGTGCTGGCGAAAACCAGTGCCAGAAATAGAAGAGGAAGAAGGCGTTTCATTCGACCGGAAAACGGCGCGAATGGCGTGGTCTTGCCCAAACCTTGTATTGGGGCCAAAAGTAGCCACTTCAATGAAGTGGTGGCTCGGGACGGAATCGAACCGCCGACACGAGGATTTTCAATCCTCTGCTCTACCGACTGAGCTACCGAGCCTTTCGCAAAAACTGAAGAAATTGCGGGCCGGAAGTATGGCCTGAGGCGTGCGGGGTGCAACTAGAAAGTGCGCTTGCTTGTGATTCCGTGCTTTTTATGATCACCGGCATGCGCGGTTGGGCTCTCCGGTTGTTTCTTGTTTTCTGGACGGCGCTGGGATGTGCTCTGCCGTTGTCTGTGGGGGCAGTGGAGGTGCTGCAAGGGCCGAGTGTGCAGGTGGATGGGGCGACGGCGGCGGTTGTCTCCTGGAAGACGGATGTGCCCTGCGGGACGCGGGTGCGGTATGGGACGAATCCGGCGGCGCTGGATCAGCGGGCGGAGGGTGATGTGGTCACGGCGGATCATGCGATCACGCTGACGGAGCTGAAACCGGCGACGACGTATCACTTCTCTGTTGGCACCGCGCGGGTGATGCTGAAGTCCGGGACATTTGTGACGCCGGGAGGCCCGGGGCAAACGGCGGTGCCGCCGCCAGCGACGGGTCCGCCGATCAAGCCGGGAGCACCGAGTGCCAAACCCACCGCCGAGTCGAAGGCGAATCCTGCTCCTTCCGCAGCCGCACCGACGACGGCACCGAAGCCGGTGGTTCGGAAGGCGCCGGCGGCGCGAGTTTCCTGGGGGAATGTGGCCACTTTGGCCGATCATTTCGAGCGGCATGGGGATGACTTCGGCGCGAGGGACGAGGAAGATTATGCCCGCATAGCCTGGGAGTTTCTGCATCGGGCGCTGGATGAGTCCCTGCCTGCGAAATTCGATGATACTGATGACACGATCCGCGTGTATGACCCGGCTACGGGAGCGTTTGCGGCCTATCGCAAGGACGGCAAGACCAAGACTTTTTTCAAACCGCGGGACCGCACGTATTTCCAACGGCAACCAGGCAAAACGATTACGCTGAAACGCCCGGCGCCGAAGCCTTGAGGCGAGCGAATTCGATCCTCTCCCCTTCCCTTTCATTCCTTTCCTAATTTACTCAGCCATGCACACCTGCCCTGTCTGCGGATATCCCAAGCTTTCCGAGGCGCCCAAGGCGCCGTCGGGCGGAGGGTCTTATGAAATCTGCCCGAGCTGCGGGTTTCAGTTCGGCGTGGACGATGACGACCGCGGACTAAGTTATGCCCAAGGGCGGGAGAAGTGGCTGGCCAAGGGCGGCGGCTGGTGGAGCAAGTCCACCTCGAAGCCGGAGGATTGGACTCCTGATCCGAATTTTAAGCCGGGATCCGGCCAGCCGGTGACAAAGGAGAAAGCGTCCAAAAAGAAAACCGAAACGTCCTCAAAGAAGGCAGTGACAGACAAAACGAAGGTGAAGGAACGGGAGAACGACCAGAAGGCGAAGCGAGATGAAGTTAAGTGAATTGCTAAACGACGAGGCGCTCCGGGTGCAGGAATTCCCGGTAGCTAAGGATCATATTTTCATGGCGCATGCGGCGGTGTGCATTCTGCCAAAGCGGGCAGCGGTGGCCATGCAGAGCTACCTGGAGATGTGCTGTGTGGAGCACCAGGAGAGCGGCGATGTGTGGCGGCACCTGACGGAGACGCGCGCGGTGGCGGCGAAGCTGATCGGCGCGAAGGCGCAGGAGATCGCGCTGATCGGTCCGACGTCTCTAGGCTTGAGTGTGGTGGCGAATGGTTTCCCCTGGCAGGCCGGGGACGAAGTGGTCTGCTATCAGGATGACTACCCGGCAAATGTCTATCCGTGGATGGATCAGCAACGGAAGGGTGTGAAGCTCGTGCTCCTGGAGCCAGAGAAGCCGGGGGATATCACGCTGGAGCTGGTGGAGCGTGCGCTGACTTCGAAGACCAAAATGGTGGCGCTGGCCTCCGCGCACTTCCTGACAGGCACGCGCATCGACATTCCGGCGATCGGCAAAATGCTGCGGGAAAAGGGGATCTACTTTTGCGTGGACGGCATCCAGACGGTGGGGGCCTTTGATACGCCGGTGGAGTATGTGGATTTTCTGAGCTCCGACGCACACAAGTGGATGCTGGGGCCCATGGCGGCAGGTATTCTCTATGTGCGGGAAGAATTGCAGGATCTGCTGCGGCCTTCACTGCTGGGAGCGTGGAATGTGCGCTCGCCGAATTTCATCACGCAGGATGAGGTGCAGTTCGAGTCCGGCGGGCGGCGCTATGAGCCGGGGGTGCTGAATGCGGTGGGGATTTACGGCATGCGCGCCGCGATGGATCTGATCCTGGAAGTGGGAGTGCAGGAGATCAGCGAGCATCTGCTGCGGCTGAAGGCACGACTCATCCCCCAACTGGAAGCTCAAGGTTTCGAGGTAGCGGGAATCCGTGAGGGTGCCATGGCCTCGGGGATCACGACGCTGACACGCAAGAGTGGTGCGCCGCTGGATAAGGTGTTTGAACACCTCACCTCGTTGGGGACGGTCGTCTCTTTCCGGCATGACCGGGAAGGAATTGGCCGACTGCGATTTAGCCCACATTTGTACAATACGGAGGCGGAAATCGACCGTGTCTGCGCTCAGATCGAAGAGGTGGCGTAGAGGGGTGTTGGGGGGAGGGGTGACTTAGCCCTTGCCAAGGGGGAGATTCTCGTTTCTTGTCGTTACCAACACCACCGAAATGGACGATAATACTTCCCCAAATGCCGAGGGTCTGGATCTGAAGGAAATCCGTCAGATCGTGGACTTGATGAGCAAGAATGACCTCTCATTTTTCCATCTGGAGCATGGTTCTTTCAAAATCAAACTTCGTCGTGGCGCCGACATAGAAGCCGCGAAAGCGATTCTGGCGGCGATCCCGATGCAATCCGCTCCGGCGGCTGTTTATTCCGCCCCCCCCGCGGCTCCATTGGCAGGACCAGCAGCCGCGGCGCCTGCCCCAGCAGCTGCACCCGCTGCGGCCGCCGCTCCCGAAACTCCCATCGGACCGACGATCAACTCCCCCATGGTAGGCACTTTCTACCGATCCCCTACCCCAACTGATAAGTCCTTCGTCAATGTGGGAGATCACGTGGATGAAAACACCGTGGTCTGCATCATCGAAGCGATGAAGGTGATGAACGAGATCAAAGCCGAGACGTCGGGCACTATTGCCCGCATCCTGGTCGAGAACTCCAAACCTGTGCAATACGGCCAACCGCTCTTTGAACTGAAGTAAGCAAGCCGGAGTCCGCCGGCAAATTTGGTGCCGGCCCATCATCCCGCTCACTTCCCTGGTTCACGGCGCGCTGCCATCCTCTTCTTATTTTTCCTGCCTCTCCCTCACCCATGTTCCGCAAAGTCCTCGTCGCCAACCGTGGTGAAATCGCTCTCCGGGTGATCCGGGCCTGCAAGGAGCTCGATGTCAAAACCGTGGCGGTTTACTCCGAAGCGGATGTGGACTCGATGCACGTGCATTTGGCGGATGAAGCCATCTGCATTGGGCCTGGCCCCAGTTCGGAGAGCTACCTGAAGATACCCCGCATCATCGCTGCGGCGGAAATCGCCAATGTGGATGCGATTCACCCAGGTTACGGATTCCTGAGTGAGAAAGCGGAGTTCGCGGAGATTTGCAGCCGCTGCCGCATCAAGTTCATCGGACCCTCCGCTGAGGTCATCACGATGATGGGTGACAAAAACACGGCGCGCGCCACTGCCAAACGGCTGGGCGTGCCCATCACTCCCGGTTCGGACGGCATCATCGAGAACGAGGATGCGGCGGTGGAGATCGCGCGGGAAATCGGTTATCCCGTGATGATCAAGGCGACAGCCGGCGGCGGTGGCCGCGGCATGCGTCCGGTGCACAATGAAGCCAACCTGCGCCCCAGCTTTCAGCAGGCGAGCCTGGAAGCGCTGAAGTGCTTTGGCGATGGGTCTGTTTACATGGAAAAGCTGGTGGAGAAGCCCCACCACATCGAATTTCAAGTCGTGGCGGACAGTCATGGCAACGTGATCCATCTGGGTGAACGTGACTGCTCGATGCAGCGGCGGAACCAGAAGATCATCGAGGAATGCCCCTCGCCCAAGCTGACCGACAAGATGCGCAAGGCCATGGGTGACGCGACGGTGAAGCTCTGCCGCGAGATCGGGTATGAGAACTGCGGAACGATCGAATATCTTCTGGATAACGACGGTAAGAATTTCTACTTCATGGAGATGAACACCCGGATTCAGGTGGAGCATCCCATCACGGAAGAAGTGTATGGGTGCGACCTCATCAAGGAGCAGATTCAGATTGCGGCGGGCCTGCCGCTTTCAGAGCACATTCTGAAGAGTCAGCCGCGGCATCACTCGATTGAGTGCCGGATCAATGCGGAGGATCCCTTCCGCAATTTTGCCCCCTGCCCGGGGAAGATTCATCATTGGTATGCGCCTGGTGGCCGTGGTGTGCGCGTGGATACGCATGTGTATTCCGGTTATACGGTGCCACCGTATTATGACAGCATGATTGCGAAACTGATCGTGACGAGCGCCACCCGCGCCAGCGCGATTCGCCGCATGCGCCGTGCGCTGAGCGAGTTCATGATTCAGGGGATCAAGACCACGATCCCGCTGCAAAGCAAGATCCTGATGACGAGTGATTTCCAGCAGGGAAATTATGATATTACCTGGGTGGAGAATTTTCTGCTGCAGGAAGGGTTGAAGGATTAGAGGGCGTTTGCGACCGACGTAAACGGGAAAAGGGGTTTGTTGGGACTAACAAGCTGATGCGAGCATAGGAGAACCGCGCTGCGGTTCAGATACTCTTTATGCAGAGTCCAGGGGTTAAAACCCCTGGCTATTCACGGAGAACCCCTCCGGGGTTCGGGAACGGTCAAAGTCTCTGATATGAACTATCCACCCACTTTGTAGCTGGGCACGACGGCAAGGAACGGCGCCATTTCGGTGGCGATAGCCATGAGGCGGTCTTTTTCTTCGTCGGAGAATTCGTGGGGCATGCCCATTCCGATGCCGAGAGTGCCGCAGAGTTCGTCGCCCTCCAGGACAGGAACGGCGATGGAACCCTGGACATTGGTCTGGCGGGCGCCTTCCTTGGCGACGCCGCCGAGATCGGCTTGAAGGTTACAGAGTTCGACAGGCTCCAGTCGCGAGGCGGCTACTCCGGCGATGCCTTTGCCTACGGCGATGATGCGCACGACGGGAAGCAGTTTTTCCGGTATGCCATGATGGGCCACGAGGTGCAGCATCTGGGATTCCTCATGCAATCGGTGCAGGGTACCGGTGGTGCAGTCAAAGTCTTCAAGAACGGTGTCTAACACCGCCTGCCAATCCACGGGTTCGTGGCTGAGGAGATCGGGAAGAGTCGGATACATAGCAAATAAGCCTCTCTGGTTTACATACGGAACGAATTCTACCTTTTTTGGTTATTGGCTAAAAGCCCAAAGTCATGGGTGAGGTGTCTTGACCAACGGCGAAAAGGTTGGCATGGACATACGGATCTCTCTTTATGCCCGCGCCACGGAAAACTGCCGCCTCCAGCAACATCGTCGCCGTGCTCGGCAACGATGAACTGCGTGTGAAGGAGGCGGCGCTGAAGCTGAGTCGGGAGATGGCGCCTGAGGATACCTCCGGCTTTGGGCCGGACGTGATCGAAGGAACTGCGGAGAGCGCCGAGCATTGTTCCCAAATCGTGCGATCCACGATGGATGCGCTGCAAACTCTGCCATTTTTCGGCGGTGGGAAGCTGGTGTGGCTCAAGAACGCGAACTTCCTGGCGGATAGTGTGGTGGGCCGCACCAATGCTGCGGTGGAAGGGATGGAGATGATCCTCGACTACCTGGAGAAGCTGCCGCCGGAGATCAAATTCATCATCAGTGCGACAGCGGCGGACAAGCGCCGCACGGCTTACAAACGGCTGATCAAGCTGGCGGATGTGCAGACGTTTGAAAAGCCTGACACCAGCAAATCTGGTTGGGAGGGTGAGATCATCCCGCAAGTCGAGAGGCGGGCTCGGGCGTTGGGACTGAGCTTTGACAATGAGGCGCTGGAGACGCTGGTGCATCTGGCCGGTGAAGACACGCGACAGCTCGACAGTGAAGTGGAAAAGCTAAGTCTGTATGTGGGTGAAGGCGGAAGAGTAACGGCGGAGATCGTGCGACTACTGGTGCCGCTGAATCGCGCGGGTGTGGTGTTTGAGATCGGCAATGCCATTGGTCGGCGTGATTTGCGGCGCTCTTTGGAACTCGTAAGGACTTTGATTTACCAAGGTCAGAATGCCGTGGGCATATTGCTGGCTGCGATTGTGCCGCGCGTGAGGAATCTCCTGCTGGCGGCTGATCTGATGGGCCGGCATACGAAGCTGCCTCGGGGTAACTATGGCGCTTTTGCTGGCGCGCTGGAACGCTTGCCTGCGGCGGAGATCGAGCATCTGCCGCGCAAGAAGGATGGGACGGGCTTGAACGTTTATCCCATTTTCCTGGCGATAGGAGAGGCGCAACGGTTCAGCCTGGATGAGCTCCGCGAGGCGTTACAGGCGTGCTTTGAAGCGAATCTTAAACTGGTGACATCGAGCATCGAGCCGCAGTTGGTACTCGAGCGTTTGTTGGTAAAGATCCTGACACGCTCACCCTTGGCCCAGCCTGCCAGCACGGCAGCACGAGTGGCCGGCGCTTACTCCCGCGCCTGAAGCCCGAAGCAACCCAACAAAGTCTTATGACCACCCAGATCGTTCTCTCCATCGCCATTGGGCTCCTCAGCGGAGTTGTGGCGGCGCTGTGTGGGGTGGGCGGAGGAGTGGTGATGGTTCCAGCCTTCGTGCTGCTGCTGGGTTTGAGCCAGAAGACTGCGGTGGCGACATCATTGCTGGTGATCGTGCCGACGGCCATCGCGGCTTCCATCAAGAATCAAAGCAACGGGTTCGGCGACTGGAAAGTCGCGATCTTTACCGCGATCGCGGCGACGCTGACCGCGTGGTTTGCGGCGGATTGGCTGAAGGCCTTGAGCAATCAGACGCTGACGCGTGTCTTTGGCGTGGTGCTCGTCCTGATGGGAATAAGAATGCTGTTCCAGAAGGGCTGATCTGTCTGGGGCGGCAGCGCAGCTTAGGGAGTGGCGCTGGAGAAAAAGACGCCGCTGGCGGTGAAGCCATGGAGATAGGCTCTGTCTCCAACGGTGCCGATCTCTCCATTGCAAAAAAATCCGGCCATAGGGAGGGAGCCAAAGGCCCCCTCAAACATCCCCGCATCATGATGCGCACGGCCAAAGAGCTGCTCGCCGCGGCCGCCGCAGGAGAACAAAAGACTGGCGGCTGGACCGCCGATAATCTGCCCTTTTTTCTGCTCCAGGATGGTGCGCAAATCTTCCTCAGCAGCCTGACGGTCACGCAGTTGGAATTGCAAGGTCTGCCCTACGCGCGGGAGAGCGCCGACTGCCAGCGCGCCTTTGTTAGGATCGCCGCCGAGGATGGAGCGAACGAGGAAGTCACCGGTCTGGTACTCGTCCACGTATTCGCTCATGGCGAGGCCGACCAGGATGTTGCCCTGAGCGCCATCGCGCTGTGGCTCGGGAATGCTTTGAAAGGCGGCCTGCAGCTGATGATAGGCGTTTTGAGAAGCAAGCTGGAGAATGAGATTGTGATCCGCCTTGGTGATGGTGAGGGGTTCGCCAATGGGGCGGCAGCCCTGGCTGACCAGACCGCTGAGCTTGATGTCGCCGCGAAAACCGATGGCGATGGCAGCGGAGTTTTTGCGGCCGTGCTGATCGAAGACAAACAAGTCCGTGGCGCGCAAACCGCCGCTGGCGAGACCGCCATAGGTTTGCGCATTGTTCACGGTGCTGTTCCACCGCTCCAGCCACTCTTCACCGAGGTGCAAGGGGTTGCCCAGCAAGATCCAACCGGCGCAGCCTTCGGTGTTCCACTGGCGCACGCTCTGCCAAAGCGTGCCATCCCCGGCTGGCATATCGCCGGTGAAGATCTCCACGTCAGGCAGACTCAAAAAGAGCAGCGAACAGCCCAAGGCGTCTTCCTCTTCCCGGCCTATGCCAATGATGCCGCCCGCAGAGCAACCGACGACACGCGGGCAATGCCCATGGATCTGAATCAGCTCCACAAGGTCCGCCAGATTGTCCTGCCATTCGCGCGAAACGAAGAGGAAGGCCAGGTCAGCTTTGCCCCCCACTTCCGCGCGGGCGCGGCGAGCCATGGCGGCGACCTTCGATTCCTCGAAATCGCCTAACAGCAGCTCGGAGTAGGCCTTGAGGCTCGGGGGGGGTGCAATGGCCGGGTCCATCCGCGCATCTTACGGTAAGGTGCGAGAGACAGCAACCCTCTGGGGAAAGTGCTTCGCAAACAGCTCTCGCCTTAATCGCCATTCCCTGAAGGCCGACTTAAAAGAAAGCGGGCGCGATGTCGACAAACAGAATCTTCACGATGGTCATGCCCGGAAAAATCATCGCGTAACCGATGTCCGGCTGCTCCGTCGGCGTGAGCTTGTTTGAGTAGGCGAGAATTGCGGGATTGCCGCAAGCTCCCGCGACGATGCCCGCCACCTCGTCAAATGGCATTCGGAAGACGAGCAGGCCGAGAATAAGAATTGGCACGGCAAGGGCGAGCAGGACGACCGCACCCAATCCCAGCATCACAAACCCGGACTCAGTGACCGTCGCGGCGAACTTTGGCCCTGAGGCCATCCCGACCTGGGCCAGAAACAGAGTGAGGCCAAGGTTCCGAATTACGAGGTTGGCGGAGAGCGGAAGCGTCCAGTTCATGCCACCGGTGCGGCGCAATTTTCCGAGGACAAGAGCCATGATCAAAATCCCAGACAAACCCAACGAAATCTTGCCAACGGTGGGTAGCGGAAACTGGATAGCTCCGAGCAGAAAGCCGAGCGCCATCCCGATGCCGATGGAAATGTAACTGAACTCCGCCGTGCCCTTGATCGAGTCCCCGAAATGTTTGCGCATGGCCGCGAAATCATCGCGATGAGTAAGCACGCCAATGCGGTCGCCGTACTCAAGCACGAGGTCCGGGTGGGGCAGAATATCTGTATCTCCGCGGCGGACGTGAACGAGAATGGATGCCTTTTCCCCAGGCAACTGCAAATCGGCCAAGGCTCTGCCCACTACAGTCGGGCGGGAGGCAAACACTCGCAGGTAGTCGAGGTCACGACGGTCTGTCAGGATGGCGCTGCTGGTGGCTTCGCCCAGAAGCGTACCCGCCTGCGCCAGCGCTTCTTTGGAAGGACCGCTCGCAAGCAGCACGTCATTGTCAGCGATGACGATATGGGGTGAAGCTGGCTCGTTGCGGCCTTCCCGGCGCAGCGCCACGATCTGCACTCCGGTCGGCAGTGCCGTGGTGAGTTCGCCAAGCGACTTGCCGTATATCTCCGGATTGCGGACGGTGATTTCGAGGAGCTCGATACCAATGCTCTTGGGTACTTGGATCTTCGGCTTCAGGACCGCGAAGGCGATATAAAGAAGCAGGATAGGCCCAGCCACGCCGAAGGGATAGGTAACTGAGTAGCCGATTGCGGGGTCGTCGTTGCCGAGCGTCGCAATCGCCGCCTGAAGAGCAGCTGTGCTGGTTCCCGATCCGGCGAACAACCCGAGCGCATAGCCAAGTTTAAGATCCAGCAGTTTGACGAAAAGGAGGCATACCGCACCTGCGGTCAGCACGCCGGTCAATGCCAGCAGGTTCGCCCGGAGGCCAGCGCGGCTGGTCAGTCCTGTAAAGAACTGCTTTCCGTATTGCACGCCCACGCCGTAGAGAAAGAGCGCGAGTCCCAGCGTACCGATCATTGGTGCCGGCATCGCCTTTGGCACCAACCAACCCATGCCGAGCCCGACGAATAGCACCGCTCCTACGCCGAGAGAAAAACCCTTGATGTTGATCTCCCCAACGAGATAGCCGAGGGCGATCGTCAGGAAGAGCGCCATCAGCGGCTGCTGTTCGAGAAGTGTCTTGAAGAGTTCCATAAATTTGTCCTCTGTTCAGTGAGCAATGCGAACCTCGTAACTCATGGTGACCAAGCATGGTATTGACTGAGACTTCCCAAAAGTAGGTGCATTGATTGGAGGAACAGGGATTGGCGATCTACGACTGGCAGAATGCGCTAAAGACTCCCTGCCGGATATAGGTCGAAGGTCCGATTGCCGGAGCCTCACCAAATCCTGAGTATGACGCCGACTCCATGGTGGATCTGAGAGTGCCCTGGCCGTTCCATTTGGCGCGCGGGGATCGTGCCATGATCGTCATTGAACCTCCAGCATTTCACGCAAATTTAGCCTGGAAGACAGCGTCGCTTCCCCCTCTGACCACCTATTCTCATGACTCGAACCATTGTCTTCGACACCAAGTCTTATGACCGTGAGGCTCTTCTGCGCGCCTCCATCGGACTCGACATCGAGTGGCGCTTTATGGACTGCAGACTCTCCGCTGATACCGCAGTGGCGGCGCAGGGTGCGCAAGCGGTCTGCACGTTTGTGAATGATCGACTCGACCGTCCGTGCCTTGAAGAACTGGCTAAGCTCGGCGTGAAGCAAGTCGCGTTACGCTGCGCCGGCTTTAATAGTATCGACCTTACCGCTGCGAAGGAACTCGGCTTTTCGGTGACACGCGTCCCGGCCTACTCACCCTATGCGGTCGCTGAACACGCCGTCGCGTTGCTTCTCGCGCTCAATCGGAAAATCCCGCGCGCCAACAACCGGGTGCATGATCTGAATTTCGCGCTGAACGGCCTCGTCGGCTTTGATCTGCACGGCAAGACAGCCGGCATTTTCGGGACAGGTAAAATCGGTCGCATTGCCGCGCAAATCCTACGCGGGTTCGGCATGCGCGTGCTCGCCTTTGATCCTTTCCCCTCGGTAGAGTGGGCGCAACAGAACGGCGTCGAATATACCGACGCCCATACGCTCGCGAAAGAGTGCGAAGTCCTCTCTCTGCATACGCCGCTTACGCCGGAGACTCACCACATCATCCGCCAGGAGACGCTGGAGTTAATCAAACCGGGCGCAATCTTGATTAACGTAAGCCGTGGCGCACTCATCGACACGAAGGCGCTTATCGAGGCCCTCAAGTCCGGCCGGCTCGGCGGTGTGGCTCTTGATGTTTATGAAGAAGAAGAGGGCGTCTTCTTCGAGGATCTTTCCGGACAGATCTTGCACGACGATGACCTCGCGCGCCTGCTCACTTTTCCAAATGTGCTCATCACTGCCCACCAAGCTTTCCTCACGCAGGAAGCTCTCGCCGAGATTGCCCGGGTGACCGCCACAAATCTCGTCGCCTTCGCCGAGGGCAAGCCCTTCCTCCCGGAGACAGCGCTGACCTAGGCCGCTAGCGCGCCGGTCGGCGCGTTACCGAAGAGGACACGCTCATGATTACGGCGTGGTACCTGAGACAGGACTCGAACCTGCACTGGTTTCCATTAGACCCTATGCGCGGTGATCGCCTCGGCTGGGGTCGGCTACAATCCGGCGGAGGGCTGGTAGTTTAGGTCGGGCAGGTTGCTCAGGGGGGGTGGCGACAACGCCGAGCTGGGTTGCAGGCTGAAGTTGGGTTGGGGGGCAATGTAGAGGGGTTCGGTTCCTTTGAGGAAGAGGCGGAGGGGGTGTTTCTCGCACTTGGGGTGAGGATCAGTGCGGCGGGGTCGGTCTGCAGGGATTTCAGTAGCAGCTCCAGGTTCAGGGTCGGCAGAATGGTCTGCGGGGCGTTGCTGCTGCGGGGATTGGCATCGAGTCCGATGGTGGTAGTGGAATGGGATGCGGGCTTATATCGTGAAGCACCTGATTGAAAACGAATGGGCATGGTGGTGCGCAGGAATTGGGTGGAGCTTGATAGGGTCTGCAAGCCTGAGCTTCCAGTAAAGGTCCCGGAATGGGATGCGGATGGCTCCTGGAACGCTCTGGCGCTCGGAATGGTGGCCATGGTTTGGGATGCTACCGAGACGTTCGTCGTTGCCTGAGTTACGGTTGTCGTGTTGAGGATCAGGGCATCTGAGAAGGTGCCGGTGGGGGCGATGGCGCCGTTGGCCTAGCCGGATACTGGCAGACGGCGTTCGCTGAGGCCGAGGTAGCCGTATATCAAGCTCGTGACGTCGATGCCGAGTTCGTGGCCGAGTTCATGAAGAATCACGGTCAACGCGTCGACATGGCCTGCTGCCCCGCCAGTTGCCGTGGCGAAGAGCTGTGTGCCGCTACCGAAGAACTCGCCGTTGTCGAACGGTGTCGATTCAATGAACCAGCCGTTGCCGCAGCATCGCTGGGTCCTCCTGCCTGAATTAGCGTGTGCCGTGGTGCGCCTCCTCCAGTTGATGGTAAAGCCGAAGGATGCACGCGGCGACAGCGCCCGCGTGAGGGCGATGGTATCGGCTGTGCTGCTTATGGTAGGAAAAGGATGAGTCAGGAGTAGGTGCCGAGCACCTGGTGGACATTCTCGATCGCCATGCTGCCCTCTCCCACGGCAGCGCTACAGCGCTTCACCGATCCGCTGCGGACATCACCTGCGGCGAAGATGCCAGGGCGGCTCGTCTCAAAGGGATATGGCACGCGGCCCACGCCCTGCCAGGCAGGCGCATGCGCGACTGCCCCACCGGTCTTGATGAAGCCCTTTTCATCCGTCAGGATCTCCGGTGGCAGCCAGTTCGTGCAGGGCCGAGCACCGATCATGGAGAAGACGCCGACCACCTCCACAGTACGACGCTCGCCCGTGCGGGTGTTCTCGATCTCCACGCTTTCCAGGCGGTTCTCCCCGGACATCTTGCGGATCTCGGTTTGCCGCAGGATCTCGATGTTGCTCTTTACCTCCACGCGATTGGAGAGGTAGCTGGACATGCTTTTGGTGAGGTCATCGCCACGGATCACCAGATAGACTTTCTTGGCGAATTCGGAGAGGAACATCGCTGCCTGCCCCGCTGAGTTGCCCCCACCCGCCACGATCACTGTGCCACCGCTACAGTACCGCGCCTCCATGGCGGTGGCCGCGTAGAAGACGCCCACTCCCTCGTAATTCTCCAGCCCGGCCACATCGATCTTGTTGTACTGCGCTCCGCTTGAGATGATCACGCACTTGGAGCGCAGCACCGTCTCGCTGCCCTCGATGCGGATCGCAGCGCCGTGCTCGCCCTCCGAAAATACCAGCGAAAGCACTCGCGATGGGGTGGTGAACTTAGCCCCGAAGCGGAACGCCTGTAGCTGGGCGCGGTAGGTCAGATTCCCCCCACTGATCCCGGTGGGGAAGCCAAAGAAATTCTCAATCAGCGAAGACGATCCCGCCTGACCGCCCGGTGCGAAACTCTCTAGAACCACTGTCGCCAGCCCTTCAGACGCACCGTTCACCGCCGCCGCCAGGCCTGCTGGCCCAGCGCCGACGATGGCCAGGTCACAATACAGTTCCTTGTCTTCTTCGGCCGCGAGGGGACGCAGTAGTCCCGCAATCCGGGCCACCTCGAAGACCGAGGGATTCCGAGCAACTGATCCGTCACCAGCGATCAGAGCTGGCAAGTCATCATGAGTGAGGCCCAGCCGAGCACAGAGGCCTCGGCATTCTGCGGTGGTGGAGTCAATCAAGCGGTGCGGGATATGATTCTTATCCAGGAAGTCATCAATGCGCCGCGCGCCCTGGCAGCCGGGATTGGCGAGAATGCGCAGCCCGGTGAAATCGCGATCCCGCCCCAGGCGCTCGCGGCGCATCATGAAGGCCTGCACGATCGGCTCGCCCACGCCGGGCAGCTCCGCCAGTGCCTTGCGTAGTCTCTCAGCGGGGACTTCCAGGATTTCCGATTGCTCTGCCTTCCCGCGCACCCCGGCGATGGAGGACGTGCCATTCAGCATCGACACCTCTCCAACAAAGTCCCGTGGCCCCAGCGTGCCCAGGATCTGCTCATCGCTCTCACGAGTCTCGTAAGCTTCCACTTCGCCACTGAGGATGACGATCAGCGGGAAATTGCGCTCGCCCGCGTTGAGCAGCACCTCTCCCGCGCTTACCCACCGCCGGCGCCCAAGTGGTTCCAGGAGCGAGAGTTGTTGATCATCCAGCTTCGGAAACGCCGTGCTTTCCGTATCCCGATAGAACCGCTCGTCTTGATCTTCCGTGGTCATCGCCGCCATACTAGGCCGCATTGGGAATAGGGAAAGGGGCGCTCTCGCGAATTCGTGAAGACGAGATACTAAAATAATTTGCAATGGGTCTGCCGGACAAAAGGCCGAAGGATCGCTGTCAGAACCACTTGCCTGGTCCTCTGGCGCACAGGCATTTCTCTAACACTTACCGACGGTTACGCCTGCCTAGAGGTGCGTTGAAAAAGTGTCCAAGGCCGATCAGCGACGGCACCAAAACTAGCCAAATTTAAAATGTATAAATCGCTCACACTCAATGGGTGGTACCTGATGCAGGGCTCGAGCCTGCACTAGTTTCTAAACTAGATCCTAATTCTTGTTCTCAGACTCTATTGGCGTCATCGACATTGAGCGCGCGGGCATACGTCTATGCCATGTAGCGGCTCGACGTTGCCGCAAGGTTTGTATGACCAAGATATACAGAGGTGGCCCATCATTACGATCACGGTTTCAATGGCATCACGTTCAAGCCGAAAGTCTCCATGCGCGACGGGCCGATGCGAACTTCCAAGGCCCCATTTTCAGTAGGTATCTTTTCCAGCAATGTTTCCAAGTGGGTGAGGCGGGAAGCCGAAATCATTGGCTTAAGGGATTGCAGTCGTACGACACGTTCTTGCCGCGACTGATTCCAGACACGAGCCACCAAGCCATGCTCCATGCCGTCATCATGCACCTTGAGAGCCCAGAGCAGCACGTCTTGGCTATTCAGGCTAAATGGCGCATAGCTGGACGGCGCGGCATCGCTCTCCTTATGTTCGCCCGTAACGGGAGCCGTGATGAGCGGATTTTGATGTTCCAAGGCAAAGCGCATCGCTGCAGCTTGTTCATAGCCGCCGTGCGGCTGAAGAGCGAAGCGCTGAACGAACTGCTGGCAGCCACCCTGAGCCGGAATGCCGAGGCTTGGACCGTCCACCTGACCGCCTGCAAGCATATGAAGCTGCGGCGTACCCCAATCCAGTAACTCAGGCTTGCTGTAGCCGAGCTTCGCAAACGCCAGATCAGGGCTCGAAATGGTCACGCCTTTTCCACCTCGCTCCTCAGACATATCGGCGAAATGATTCACTGTGAGATAATCATTGCGCGCATGCGCGTCGGAGTAATCGCCGCCAGCCGCCTGAGGCCTGTCCAACAGCACTGCGCCGACTTCTTCCGTGTGGGTAACGGGATCTTTAATTGCGAAGCTAAATGCCCAGTGGCGCAAATCGGTGAAGTTGGCTGTGATTTCATTGTGAATGTCCACGCGGCCCAATCCTCGATAAAGGGTAATCCGCGTGACATGCGGAAGGCCTGCCGTGCTACGAGCCTGTACGGTCACAGAAACTGGCCCGCGGCTCACTACCTGTAATGGTTCACCCCCAGCTTGTCCGCTCGCAAGATCATTCACAGTCAAGCCATCCAAGGCCGCTACGAGTTGATGATCACCACGACTCTTATCGACCAGACTGGAGATCGCTCCGTCCCGCTCCAAGATGAGACTTACGGCGTCATTTTCCAAAGTGTTGCCGACGAAGGTTGCGGCGGCGGTCTCTTGAGGGTTACCTCGGCCAGACCGGATTTCATACACCTTCCACCCACAGCCCGGCACCTTGTCGGCCAGAATGCGAAGTTGCCCTTCGGAGATTTGATGAGGCACGTCCTTCCCCGCTGCAAGGTCGTAGACATGGATATCAGCTGGCCCACTATAGCTGAAGTCCGCAGCGTCGGTCCTCGGCCAATTCAATGGATTCAGCACAAAGAACCTATCTGAGGCCTTAGGCCTAGCGATTTGCCGCCCAAGTTGCTTCGCGGCATCCGCGTGAAGACCGTCCACATAGCTAACGATTTCATCAGCCAGTTTTTCCTGCCACGCCGCGCGTTGCGCGCGAGAGATGGGGCCGTCGGCGGTCCAGTTATGCTCCCAATACATGCCCAGCGCATCAAAGGCACGATCTCTCGCCGCCCTATGGGCGACCATGAAGTCTGGCTGACTGAGGCTGACATGGACGGTGAGCATCTCGGCACCGCGCAAGCGCTCCACGGCACGCTTCACCCGTGCCGAGGTCTGCACCATCGAGGCGGAGTAAAGATCCCATTCATTGCCAAAAGTTACCGAGGCTGACGGGAGGGAGGCAGCATGCGTTCGCTCGAAGTCCTCGAAAAAATCTGACTCATTCGAGACAATTACCTGCCGGCGTTCATCAGTCATCCGCTCTGCCACGACATGGAACGGCTCTGTCTGAGGATACTTATTCTGGTCCGGCGCATAAGGTTGCCCTGCCTTACGATCCAGAGCATCCCAACCGAAACCGAACGCGCCGAGCACGCGGAACGGCTCCGCCGCACCCGGGGCACGATAGCGTTGCAGAAATTCCTGATCCGTATCAAGGCGGGTAACGGCTTCCTCAGGAGAGAACGCCTCCGCATAACCCCCACTATGACGGTTACCTTCCGCCGCCAGTGAGTGCCATTTCAAAAGCAGACGCTGTCCGTCATGGCCCGTCCACCAATAGATCTCATGCGGGCGGCGCTTCAGCACCGCATCACTCATGCGGCTGGCGCAGGCGCATACACCGCGCCACGAGTATTTGGCGCCGGCACCAGCGAACAATGATGCCAAACCAAGAGGTAGCCCTTGATTCTCCATCGCTACGGCAAGGCTAAATCGTAAACCATGCTGCCGCTCCAGACGGCCTGCGTAGGCCATGCCGCGCAGCACCGCTTCCGCTGGTTGAGCGCCGTAGCAGGAAACGACAGTGTTCAGCGGCACGCTGATAGCGCCTTCTCTCACATGGCCGATCAGGCGGTCAAATTCCGTCGGCGATTTCTTTTGTTCGTACGCCCTCAACCAGCGACTTCCGTCGCAATTGAAGCGATGCCGATAGGGCGCAGAATTGGCCTTAGTTTTTTCCACCAGCGCCAAATGATGATCCAGCATCTCCACGAAAACCCGGTCATAGGTCTCGGTATCGGCCGACCACATGAGGTCCGTGTGCTCATCTTCCGCGAGGTAGATGCGCTTGCGTGTGTCCTCTGCCGTGGCGGTGTTCACGGAAACAAGCGCTAGCACTGTAATAAAGGGTAGGAGCTTCACAGAAGAATCAAATCGATAGGCGCGACCCTAACAAGCTTCGTGTCTCAGGCTGAGGCGCGTCAAGTTTCTGCTGAGTCTTGTCGATCTTATGCGCGCGATTTGGCAGCAAAGTACTGGTGCAGGCGAGCAACAGTGCGTTACCACTAAATCGGCAGTTACCCACGCGCTAACAAGACAGTTCGCCGACCATTTGGGCCGCAAATCCACTTGTGCAATCATGACGGGATATGGTTTTGATTTGCCACGTGTAGTTAGAGAGAAATCCTTCCTTTCATATGCACAAGCATTCGTGATGGCCAAGGTTTTGTGGAAGGGTCAGTCATCGGCATATAGCTTGGTTGGATCGGTCCTGGGGCGAAAAATGCGTGTCCCAGCCCGACAGCAGCGGATCCTCGGGGGGCGGCAAGCCGCATGTCGGGCACCCCGCCCCAGGCTCGCGAGAAGGGGCAGAAGACGAACAATTCACGCTGCATCAGCGTGATGGCAACCGCAGGAGTTTCAAATGGCGAAACTCGATGCCTGCGCCGCCATGGCGACCTTGCAAACCGAGGCGCCCAACCTTGGGCCTATCCTTCCAGGGTTTGCCTCGTAACCACTCTGGAATTTCAGTGCCATCCGGATTGCGTTTTCCATCGCTCCATTGCGCAAGGTTGATGTCGTTCACGACTTCGCCATTGAGCACAACGGTAATGCGCGCGCTTTGAGTGGTTATGGTCATGCGGTTCCATTCGCCGGCGGGCTTGACGGTACTTTTGCTGGCGGGTTGATGGCCAAAGAAGGAACCGCAGCGCCAGTTGGCGGGCTTTTCCTGCCATTGCTTGGCTCGGTCGTCGCAGATCTGGATTTCGAGGCTGTTAGGCATCCCGTTCGCTTCATCGCTGCAGTAGAGGAAGACGCCGCTGTTGGCTCCCGGTTCAAACTTGAACTCAAAGTCGAGGACGCAGTTGCCATGCGTGGCTTTGGTCCAGATGTTTTGATCTTCCGTGGCTGTGAGGATGCAATCGTGGTAGCTCCAGATGGCTCCGGGGACTTTCATGTTCGTGAGATCACTGGCGAGCAGATCATTCCACGCACTTGAGTCGGGATGCGTTTCCAAAGGGAGCGGGAGTTTCGATGCGGCGGCTTTTTCAGACTCGGTGATGTCTTCCAATGGCTTGCCACGTGCAAACTGGCGAACGTTGCGCATGTATTCCGGCGGCACGTCGTGGCCGTAGCCGCGCATGGTGATCACTTGCAGATCTGCTTTCATCAACTTCGCCTGACGTTCGATGAGTGATGCCTGGTCGAGCATGAGCTGGCGAAACTCACTGGTGCCGGTCATGCCATCGTCACCTATGAGTGCGAGAAAACGCCCTTCTTTGCCGCGGAGACAAGCGGGGAGCAGGGTGAACCCGCCTTCATGAAACCAGAAGCCGTGAAAGTGCTGCAAGATAAACTCATCATTTGCGGCGAGTAACACACTGAGCGTGTGCGCACCGTTCGAGTGCCCGCCGATGATGCTGCGTTCCCAATCAATGTTCGGCACAGTTGCCGCGAGCTTTTCCAGCATGGTGCGATAAGCGGCACTGACAATGAGCAGGTCTTCCATGGTTACCGGAAGCGTTTTCCCCTTTGGCTGGTTCTTTTTGAATAGTGGCATCTGCACCGCGATGAAGTCTTCCGGCCCGACGATGTCCCGGGCCATTGCGCCGTCGTCCTCGGGTCCTCCGCTGCCGCCTTTGAGATACACGAACAGGGGATGCCTTGCGCGAGGTGAGTAGTTCGCAGGTAAAATCGCCCCGAGCTGCGCCACCTTCGGAATGCCAGAAACCATGCCTGCGAGCGTGTTTGGGAGCTCGGGGAAATCGAGCGCTAGGGTCGCATTGGGTTTGAGGTCAGAGGCAAGTGCGCTGCCGGTGAGCAGCAGAAAGAGAAGCGCTTTCATGCCAGGGGGTCCGGCTCATGGCCGAAGAAGGGATAATCATTCTCCGGCACAAACTCTGGTTCGGGAGGCGCGGCAGGCTCTGCAGCTTCCGTCATGAGCGGGACGACCAGGGAGGTGGCAACGGCGCCTTTGATGGCGCTGAGCAAGGCTTCGCGGCGAGTGAGGTTGGTTTCGGTCTTCATGATTCAGTAAACGGGCCTCCGTTTTGTTGGGTGAGTGCTTCACGCACTTTCACTCCGTCTAAGGTGCCGACTTCGGTCTTCGCTTTCATGGCAAGTGCGGCGGCCGTGCCTGCGGCCTCGCCAAGCGCCATGGCGGTGGCGGTGACGCGGCTGGAGGCGCTCGCCTCTGTGCTCGCGCTATGGCAGCGACCAGCCACAAGGAGGTTGCTCACCTTTTGCGGGACGAGGGTGTGATATGAAATGTCGTAGGGCTTCGGCTGGAAGCCGGAACCCGTAAAGGGTTTGCCCACGGAGACCTCCGGAGGATGAATGTCGAGGAACCAGCAGCCTGTGGCGATGGCGTCGTCATGGCGCGTGGTCTTCTGCAGATCTTCGAGGGTGAGCACATTCAGTCCAATAATGCGGCGAGTGTCGCGAACTCCGATGTAGGGACCGCTCATGATGTAGTAGCTGTTTTCGAAGCCGGGCACCTTCGATTTCCACTCATTGAAAATGGTCCACGCATCCTTACGGCCTTGAATTTCGGCGCGGGTGAAGTCTGCGGCGTTCGTGGCGTCCGCAGGGACGCGGGTAGCGTGGACATAACATTCATCTTTGGCAAAGGCGAACATCAGCCCTGGTCCGTAGAAGTTTGGCAATCGGCCTGCTTGATGAGCTTCAATGAGAGCCTTCTTGGCTGCATCTTTGGTCTCTTTGACCGGAACCACATTACCAATACGGAAGTGCATGGTCAGCGGCATGAGCGGCTTCGAGGAGATCGTCGGGCATCCTGCCCAATGCGCGATGTCGCCATCGCCAGTGCAGTCCACGACTTGTTTCGCCTCAACGCGGGTGAGGCCATCCTTGTTCGCAATAATCACGGCTGCCACGCGCCCTTCCTTTACCTCGACGTCACAGGCTGAGCTGTGGTAGAGCACGCTGAGATTGTCACCTTGCTTTAGTATGAGTTCATCGGTCAGAATCTTGAACTGCTCAACATTCGTGATCCACATGCTTCCCCAGTATTTGGTGACCACCTCCGGAGGAAGGTCGTCAATGTGCTTTGCTCCCTCTTTGGCAATGCCAAGCTTTTGCAGCAGCTCCAGCGCGATGCCCTTCACCACAAAGCGTCCGCTTGGCTTGTCGATCAAACCGTCGAAATAAGGCAAGCCTACGGTGGTGATGATGCCACCAGCGAAGCCCGCGCGTTCGATGAGCAGCGTTTTGGCTCCATTGCGTGCAGAGGAGAGAGCGGCGGCGATGCCTGCACATCCGCCTCCACAAACAAGGACGTCGGTTTGGATGGTTTTCATGGTCTTGATCTATACCCTGTCTGAAGCGACAATCTCACGACAAAGACTATGCGAAATGCGCCACACTACCAGCCTGCCATCACGCGCCGCAAACGGCCTATGTCGGAGACTCGTTCCTTTCAGAAAGAACGACAGCAATGGTTTGGTCAAATCAAGCCGGACTCCCTGCTGCACCCATTGCTGGCCGAGATACCTGGCATCACCTACTGGGCCAAGGACAAAAAAGGGCGCTTTATGGTGGCAAGCTCGGCGATGCTCCGCCGATACAAGATCGTGTCCGAATGCGATCTCCTGGGACTTACCGACCACGACATCACGCCCAAGGCCATTGCGGATGATTATGTGCAAGGCGACTTCTTGGTGCTTTCGGGCAAGGAGAAGCGCGTAGAGCGCCTGGAGCTGGCCTTTGACAGCCAGGGCACGCTGGACTGGTTCGTGGTGACGAAGCTGCCCATGCTGGACCACCACGGTCGGATCGTGGGTACCATGGGCTTGATGCGCCGGTCTGCTGATCATTCTGCGAGCCTGCCCCTGGTGCAGTCTGTGTCCAAGGCGGTGGAAATCATCCGCCGCGACCATGCAGAAAGTGTCTCGCTTTATGAAGTGGCCTGTGAGTGCGGTCAATCTCTGCGGCAAATGCAGCGCAGCTTTCAGAGCGCCTTTGGGATGAGCCCGCAGGAGTTTCTTATAAAAACGCGCGTGCTCGCCGCCATGGCTCAACTGGACGAAACCCGCCAGAGCATCACCGAAATTGCCCGCAGCTGTGGTTTTGTGGATGCCAGCAGCTTTGGATCTCAGTTCAGGCAACGCACTGGGATGACCCCGGGCGCTTACCGGTCGAGAGGTAAGCCCGTTTAGCCCACACAAAAGCGGCTGCTGCTTCAGTTGCATTGATGAAGTGATTTCGTCGAAACCTCATTCCTCCAGTTTTAGCGTCGGCTTGCCGCCGTTGGTAGCGTGTTTAATTTCGAAGGTCTTCGCTTTGCCACTGATGTCGAAACCGACGGGGAAGGTGTAGATCTGAAAGTCCGCGATCTCGATGACCTGCTGCGTCTCGCCTACATTGATTTTGGCGATACCCGCTCCCGCCATCACCTCATGCGCGGCGGTGAAGCTAAAGAAACTGGTGTCCCATACCTTGCCCACAACCCAGTTTTTCCACAGCGGCGTGGTCCCGTAGTCCTTCGTGTTTTGTACGGCGACAGTGATGCGTCCTTTGTCACGCCTTGTCCGTCTGAATCGTGCGGGCTTTGATCACCGCGAGGCAGACCTGGTCCTTGGCGATGGCTTGGGGGAAGGCACGGCTCACCGCAAGGTTGTAGCTCTTCTCCAGTTTCCCTGGTGATTCGAGCCGGAATCCTGACTCTGTCATGGTAATGCTGCCTTCGTCCGGCTTTGGCCGCGTCGGCTGCATCGGCGTGTCAGGCAGCAGTGGCTTAGCTTCTGGGGGCAAAACAGGTTCTTCAGCCTGTAATGATATAATGGCGAATACAGCCAGGACGAAGTGTCTGAGCATGGTGTTTAGGGACAGCTGCGATCCTGGCGGCATCGGATGTAGAATGATTTGGTTACAGGCCTGGCTGTGTGAGGGCGGTGTTTTCATAGAGCACCACGCCGCCGCGTTTGATGATCTCCTTTTGCACCGCCGGCACATCAACAGCGCGAAGTTCGACTTTAGCATCTAGAGCGGTCTTTGCCGCTATGCCGCAGGCTTCGCCCAGCGCCATAAAGACGGGTTCCATGCGCAAGGCGGAATAGCCTACATGCGTGGCGCTGCATGCCACGGGCACGAGCAGGCCATCCACACTCTTTGGCACCACGATCCGATAGGGAATTTGAAAAGGATCGTGCGCGATGAAGATGTATCCCTCCCGTACGCCCGGATAGCTCGGGTTGAACTTGGTGACTGCGTGAGAGTCGAACTCAAACTCGGTGACCGCGATGCCATCGGGCTGCCGTTTGGGAAGGCCAGTCTCGAAGATCGGTCTGGCGTCGTTTTGAGTCACGGTGTATTCACCCCAGATACGGCGGCCTTGGCGGACATAGAGGTGATGTGGCCGATGGCGATTTTCCGTGAACTCGTCCTTGGGAAAGCCCCACTGGCTGGCTTCATCGCGCAGGCTTTGCGGAACTTCCGAGTCATTCTGCAGCAACCAGATGAGACCCTCATTGTGGCTCCAGTAACGCTTGAAGATGCGCGCGCGTTCTTCCGGCCCGGCTTCAGGCCAGGTCCAGTTTTCCTCGGCTAGATCAAGCGACTCGCTGGGCGCATCGCCGCCTGCGACATTGTGTTCACTGTTCACCTCCCACTTTTCGTTCGGCATTTCATAAAGCTGAATGGTATCCCGGAAGCGCCGCAACTGGCCTTTGCGGATGTCGTTGAGAAGGTGCTTGTAGTCTTCGCGTTTGTAGCCCGCCGGTTTCTCGACAGGCATGGAGTTCGTTCTGTCTTTGGTGAGGTGAAAGCGGAAGCAAAAGGCCTGAATCCCGTCATCCGCTTCGCCTGTGCTGCCAGGCAGCGGATTGTAGTCTTTGAAACGGAGGTAGATATTCCCGGCATGGGGTTCACCAAAGGCTGCACGGCTCTCGCGTCCGACGCGATAGGGCACGCCAGCCAAGGCCGCGAGATCGCCCTCGTAAGTGCAGTCAATGAAGGTGCTGGCGCGGAACTCGGTCTGCGTGCCAGGCTTGCTCAGGTCCTCTGCTGTGATGCTGACAAGCTTCACCGTCGGCCCGAACTCCTTCGGCGCGGCTCCGTCGATCCGCTTGCCTGGAGGAGCGGCCTTCTCCGCACCATCACTGCCCACCACACGCGCCGCGACCACGCAATACCGCTGGAGAAGTGTGATGTTCTTCTCCGAAGCGAGCATGTCGCGGAAGGTTTTTTCCGCAACGTGTGCCTCGAACATGTTTCCGTTCTTGCACACCTTCACCTGCTTCGAGTTCGCACCGTAGGTCGTGGTGTAGTGCTCTACGATGCGGCGTTTGAAGTCGTTGTAAAGTCCGCCCACGGCACCATGCTTGCGGATGTCGGTGTTCGTTAACCCGCCCGCGATGATACCGCCGACGTGAGCGGATTCTTCAAGCACAATGACTTTGGCACCGCTCCTAGCGCAGCTACGGCAGAGGCGACACCTGCTGGATTGGCAGTGACGACTATGACATCCGCTTGTTCATCTGCGAAGGTGTAGGTGAGGGTAAGCAGAAGTGTGACTAGGATTCTCATGACTCCAGAGTGTAAGCGCCTCGACCATCAACAGTAACGACAAAGCATGTGTGAAATGCGACGACTCACGCCATAATACCTTTCACCACCTTGCAGGGCTCCACACCTGTGAGGCGGAAGTCGAGGCCTTGGTGGCGATAGGTGAAGCGTTCGTGCTGGATGCCGCACAAATGGAGAAGCGTGGCCTGGAGGTCATGCACGTGCACGGGGTTCTCGGAGGCATGATTAGCGAAATCGTCGCTGCTGCCGTAGATGCAGCCCTTCTTCACACCACCGCCCGCGAGCCACATGGTAAAGGCGCGGGGATGATGGTCGCGGCCGTGGGCTTTGGGATTGTTGATGTCGCCTTGCACAAAAGGCGTGCGGCCAAACTCGCCGCCCCAGATGACGAGCGTGTCATCAAGCAAGCCGCGCATTTTGAGATCCTTTACAAGTGCAGCGCTAGGCTGGTCGGTGTCTTTGCACTGGATGGGCAGTTGCGTGGGCAGATTGCCATGCTGGTCCCAACCTGCGTGCATCAGCTGCACATAACGCACGCCGCGCTCGGCGAGTCGGCGGGCCATGAGGCAGTTATAGGCGTAGCTCCCTTTGCGTTTTACATCGGGGCCGTAGAGATCGAGCACGCTCTGCGGTTCATCACTCAGGTCGGCGAGTTCAGGCACGCTGGTTTGCATCTTGAAGGCCATTTCATACTGCGCGATGCGTGTGTTGATCTCGGGGTCCCCAAGGCGCTCCAGCGCATGCTGGTTCATTTCCGCGAGGCCATCGAGCATCATGCGGCGGAGGCCACGATCCATGCCTTCGGGATTGCTGAGATACAAAACGGGATCGCCCGCACCACGGAACGGCACGCCCTGATACTTTCCTGGCAGGAAGCCCGCGCCCCAGTAGTAATCATAAAAGAACTGGCCGCAGGACGCCTCCTGATCGCGTGAAGTCATGACGACAAACGATGGCAGATTGTCCGAAGTTGTTCCCAGCCCATAGCTCAGCCACGCGCCTATACTCGGGCGGCCGGGCAGGTTGTGGCCTGTCATCATGTGGGCAACTGCGGGTGCGTGATTGATCTGCTCACCATGCATGGAGCGGATAAAGGTGCACTCATCGACGATGCTCGCCGTATGAGGGAGGAGATCACTCACCCACATGCCACATTGACCGCGTTCTTTGCCGCCCCAGGCTGCGGGTAAACAGGGCTTGCTCTTCTGGTTCGCCGTCATGGTTGTGAGGCGCAGTCCGCCGAGCACACTCTCCGGGATGTTCTGATTGCGGCGTTTGCGCAGCTCCGGTTTGTCATCAAAGAGATCCACATGCGAAGGACCGCCCGTCTGCATCATGTAGATCACGCGCTTTGCCTTCGGTGCAAAGTGCGGCAGCGTGGGCAACCCCGTCTCCGCCGCCAAAAGCGACTGCAAAGCAGGTGCGCCCAGCGTGAGCGCGGTAGTGCTGAGGAAACGGCGACGGGTGAGATTCAGCGCGTGTTGGTGGAAAGGATTCATCGGTTCAGAGTCTCATCAAGGTTTAGGATCGTGAGGCAAACGGTGGTCCAGGCGGCGTGCTCGGCGGGTGGAAGCTTGCCGCTAGGTTTGGATTCGCCGGATGCGATGAGTTTTTCGGCGTCTTGCTTGTGCTGGGTGTAGTGGACGAGGGCGCTGCCGAGGACGCGCTGGAGGCTCTTGAAATCTTCCGCATCCGCGTGACGGGAGGTGGCAACGAGGTAGGCTTGTCTCAAACGCGAGGCATCATCTGGCAATGATGTGACCAGCTGCTCTGCCCACACGCGAGCGGCTTCAACATAAGTCACATCGTTCAGCATGGTCAGCGCATGAAGCGGGGTGCTGGTTAGCTGTGGCTTGACGACGCAGACTTGTCTGGCTGTCACATCGAAGAAGTTCGCCGGTGCCACGCTGCGTCGCCAGAAGGTGTAGAGGCTACGGCGGTACAAGTCTTCGCCTGTGCCTTGGAAGTAGCGGTTTTTGCCAAAGCTCATGTCCTCCCAAATCCCCGGCGGCTGATACGGCATCACGGATGGGCCTCCGCGCTTTTCGACAAGCAGACCGGAGATGGCGAGTGCCTGATCACGAAGAAAGCGCGCGTCGATACGATGACGTGGACCACGGGCAAGCAGCACGTTTTCAGGATCTATGGCCAGCAGCGCAGGCGTGACTGTGGAGCTCTGACGGTAGGCGCGTGAGGTGACGATGAGCTTGACGAGGTGCTGCACATTCCATCCGCTCTCGCGAAACTCCACGGCGAGCCAATCTAACAGTTCCGGATGTGATGGAAGCGCTCCTTGCAGGCCGAAGTCGTCGGGGGTTTTCACGATCCCGCGACCGAAGAACATCTGCCAGGAGCGATTCACCGTAACGCGGCTCATGAGCGGATGGTCAGGTGAAACCAGCCACTGCGCGAAGGCAAGCCGGTCTGCTTTGATGCCTGCGGGAAGTGGTGGCAAAAAGGAAGGCACGGCTGGCGCCACTTTGTCTCCTGGCGTCTCATAGTTGCCGCGTTTGAGGATGTGGGTCTCGCGTGGTTTATCATCGCGCATCACCATGACGTGGGGGATGGTCTGCCTTATTTCATCCTCGCTCTCCTTTGATGCCTTCATGGCCTCAAGCAGTGGCTGCCACTGCGGCTGGGTCTTCATATAGGCTTCGAGCAATTTCTGGGTGTTGCCGTTGTCGAGCTTGTCGAGCGGCGCGCTCAGCACGAAGCGGCTGATGAGGTCATCTTTGATGCGCTGGGGAATGAGTTCCGGATTGTCGCGCATCTCCCGCACCCAGTGGGTGAAGGGCTTTCGATATTCCGAAGCGGCATCCATGAATGCCTTTCTCGCAGCCGCCGCTTTCTTTACTGCTGCATCGAGCGCGGCCTGCTGTTCCGGGGTCGCGAGGGTGATGTAGGGCGACTCCAGCGCGTAAAGGTTGTCATAGGTGTCGCTGTAAGGCTTCTTGCCGAAGCGCTTGTCCACACTACCGGGTTCGCTGATTTGGTTGAACATGGCGTAGAGCGAGTAGTAGTCGCTCTGCTTCAGTGGATCGAACTTATGATCGTGACATTGGCAGCAGTTCATGGTCAGGCCGAGAAAAGCGGTGCCGGTGGTCTCGGTGCGGTCGAAGACGTTCTTCGTGCGATTCTCCTCCGCGATGGTTCCGCCTTCGGCATTAAGCATGTGATTGCGATTGAAGGCGGTGGCGATGAGTTGATCCTGCGTTGGCCTATCCAACATGTCTCCTGCGAGCTGTTCGATAGTGAAGTGGTCGAACCGCATATTCTCATTAAAGGCCCGCACCACCCAGTCACGCCACGGCCAGTTCATATTGTAGGAATCCATCTGGTAGCCGTTCGTGTCGGCGTAACGCGCCACATCCAGCCAATCCAAAGCCATGCGCTCGCCATAACGCGGCGACTTCAGCAGCCGATCAATCGCAGCGGAGTAAGCGCCCTCGAAGTCCTTCGCTGCTTCTTTTTGAAACGCCTCTAGTTCCGTCAGCGTCGGCGGCAATCCCGTCAAATCGATCGTCACACGACGCAGCAGTAACCCCGCTTCAGCCTGAGGTGAAAAGGCGAGCCCTCCCTCCTTCAATCGCTTCCCGATGAAGTGGTCAATTGCCACCTCACCCGCAGGCACCTCAGCGCGCACTGGCGGAACGAACGCCCAATGCGCTTCATACTTCGCGCCTTGCTCGATCCAGCGCTTGATGAGGTCGCGCTGAGCTGCAGTGAAAGGCGCCTTGTGCGCATCTGGTGGCGGCATCACCTCGTCCTCATCCTCGCTGACAATGCGACGCCAAAGCTCCGACTTCGCGGGATCGCCCGGGACGATGACACGCACACCGTCATTGTCCGCAGTGGCTCCAGCAAAGGTGTCCAACCTGAGCCCCGCCTTACGGTGGTTCGAGTCCGTGCCGTGGCAGTAGTAGCAATTGTCCGAAAGGATGGGCCGAATGTCCCGATTGAACGACACCTCCGCCGCCATCACGACGAGCGGACTGAGAGTGAGCAGAGCGCAAATGAGCTTCATGGGCGCTGATTATTACGTCCTTTGTTCGTAGATCACAGTTACGAGCATTCGTAACCACACTCTATTGCATCTGATGCCTGGCGAAGGACACTTGTCACCAGATTCGCGTCCGTCCATGACTCCTCTTTCTCTGCCCAGTCGTCGCTCCTTCCTGTCAGGTGCCTTTGGCGCTGCGGTGGCACCCTTCATCCTGCCTTCGCGCGTTTGGGCTGCCGAGACTGGGGCCAACAGCCGGATCAATGTGGGTATTATCGGCGTGGGCATGATGAGCACCCTGCATTTAAAAGTGCTCCTACCGCGTGACGACATCCAGATTGTGGCTGTGTGCGATGTGGACACGAACCGCCGAAACTACGCCAAGGCCAACATCGAGAAGCACTACGCCGAGGCGACGCCCGGTGGTAGCTACCAAGGCTGTGCGGCCTACAATGACTTCCGTGAACTGCTGGCGCGGAAAGATATCGACGTGGTCATCAACATCACGCCTGACCACTGGCATGCCTTTATTGGCATCGCCGCGGTGCAGGCAGGCAAAGATGTCTATGGTGAAAAGCCGCTCACTCACAATGTGCACGAGGCCCTCATGTTGACAAAGGCCGTGCGGGCCACGGATCGTATCTTCCAGACGGGCTCGCAGCAGAGGTCGAGCAAGGAGTTCCGCATCGCCAGTGAACTCATCCGCAACGGTGTCATTGGCGAGGTAAAAACCATTACCACCTACTTCACCGATCCAGCCCCGCCTTACAACCTGGGTGAAGAGCCGATGGAGCCAGGGCTCGACTGGGACATGTGGTGTGGACCCGGTCCGCTCAAGCCCTACAACAGCGTTCTCAGCCCGCGCGGCATTCCCACGCATTTTCCAAACTGGCGAAATACGCGGGAGTTCGGCGGCGGCCGTGTCACCGACTGGGGCGCGCATCACATCGACATCGCTCAATGGGCCATGGATTGTGATGCCACAGGTCCGGTGGAGGTGCGCTCCCCCGGCGTGGATAAGACGCGCGGAGCCCAGCTCGTCTATGCGAACGGCGTGGTGCTCACGCACAATGAAGGCAAAGAGGTTTCCTTCTACGGAAGCAACGGCGAGGTGCATGTGAACCGTAACAAGTTTGAACTCTTCCTCGGGGGCAAACGCATTCACGGCTTCCTCGACAAAGAGACAGACAAGGCCATGTCGCTCGACCGTGCGCTCGCCTTCACGGAGCGCGATTTCCTCAAAGATGCCAAGATCAAACTCCGCGTCAGCAAAAACCACTTTGACGACTTCTTCGACAGCGTCCGAAGTCGCCAGAAACCCATCTGCGATGTGGCCATCGGCGCCACTACCGCGATCTCTTGCCACCTCATGAACATGGCCTACAACCACGGCGCCAGCTTCCAATGGAATCCGCAGGAGCACACCTTCGCCAAAGGTGGCGACCCCAAATGGCTCACCCGCGAATATCGTAGCCCGTGGGCGGTGTGAGCTCGATTACCGATCGTCCACCAAACTTTTCGCTTCCGCCCTGGCTGGATACAGCCGCGCGGCAAGCCTGATCCAGCTTAATACCCCACCGCTTCGCGATAAGCGCTGTTGAACGAGATGCCGAGCACCGCGTCCGTGTCTCCGATGTTGGTGGCATTGTGGAGGACGCCTTGCGGAATGCTCACCGTATCGCCAGCTGCCATTTCCACCGTCACTTCGTTCATGGTGTGGCTAATTTTGCCGCTGATGACATGCAAGATTTCATCGCAGTTCGGATGGAAGTGCCGGGGGTTGGATTTGCCGGGTTTGATAATGGCCATGCCCGTGGTCATGACGCGGGAGTTTTTCATCTCGGCGCTGGTGAACCACCGAAGCTGTCCCCATGGCATCTCGGTAACTTTGTTGTCTGCCTTTTTGACGACGATGGATTTGCCGATGACTGGCTCAGGAATGGCGATGCCATTTTTTGGCACCTCAATCTTCGCGGTCCAGGCGATGGCGTTCACGATCATCTGACGAAGCGCGGGTACATTTAGGCCCTCGACATAATGCGCACCAGTGAAGCCAAAGGCACGACCTCCATCCTTGCGGTCGTAGGCCCAGGCGAGTGTGTGCTCACCCTTTGCGGGTGGGTTGGCGGCCTGCTTCTTCGCATCACCAAACTTTGGCGTTACTTCACTGCGGAGAATGGGGGTGATGTTTTGCATGTTCTCTGTGAACATGAGCGTGGGGTAAAACTCATCTTCATAGGTGAACTCGCCGACTCCCGCACTAATGGGATGACCTGGCGTGAAGGGCTTCAGCGTCACCTTCTCCGTCGTGCGGTCCCACATGCCATTGCGACGCGCGCCGAGCCAGTTGTTAAGCGGGATGGTGTCATTGTTTGCAGGCACCGTGGAGGCTTGATGCAGCGTGACCAATCCCGTGCCCGCATCCATGAGCTTTTGCAGGTAGGCATTGCGCTCTGGGTTGTTGAAGGGTTCCGGCTTTTCCTGCACGCCATCAAAGTAGCAGACGATGGTGCTGGCTCCATCCAGCACACTGAGGTCAGCAGGCCAGCCACCGGTGTAGGTAAGCACGTCGGCATTTGCGAAAGCAGGCGCGGCTTTCAAAAAGGAACCAAGGAGTGGGATGCCATTCGGGAAATCATGCTCGCCAGGTCCATGGCTCTTTTTTCCACCGATCAGCACGATCTTTTTCGCCAGTGGTGGTGACTTGATCGCGGCAGCACCAAGATTCGGAGCGGGCGCGGTGGAGGGGGCCGCAGTCTGTGCGTGAACTGCCAGAGCAATGGCGCTGAAGACCGCGATGCTCGAGAGCAGCGGGAAGAGGTGTCGAGAGGAAGATGTGGAGGAGTTCATGGCGAGCTGAAGACTGTAGGAAAATTAAGCTGACTGAAAGCTAAACTGCGCAGAGATCACTGCTCGGAAACGGACATCCGTTTATCGCGGTGCGTCCCTTTGTCAGCCCTGAAGCAGCGCCTTGCCCATGGCTTCACACCGGCGGTCTGGTCGTGGCCAGTGCCGGACCAGGTCTTGAACTCAATGGCGAAAAGTGTAATAGTGACACTTCAACTGCTCAGGGTAAGGCGGCGGAGCCTGAGCGAGAGGGATACGGAGAGTTTCTTCCCTTGGGTATTCACGGGGCGGATGCCGCTGGTGCAGGCGCGGGCAGCAGAAGATAATTCATCAAGTCCTTCATGCCTTGCACACCGAGTGCCTGGTCGAAGCCAGGCGGCATCAGGGAGGTGGCTGAGGCTTTCATTTGCGCGATATCGGCTTTCTTCACAGTGATGGGCGGTCCACCGAGTCCGGCAAGTAGGATCCGGTCTTGTTGGTCCTCGATGACAACACCGACCATGCCGCCGCCGTCTTTGAGCGTGATGTTGAAGGCAACGTGGTCAGGGTTGATGGTGTTGTTTGGATTGGCAATGTCGTTAAAGACGGAGCTGTAATCGCGGTAGATAAGGTTCGAGAGGTCAGGGCCGGCGCGTCCTCCGGCTTCGCCCATCGCGTGGCAGACGGCACAGGCGTATTTGAAGAGTACCTCGCCGCGTGCGCGGTCGCCTCCACTGAGTTGAGGCATCGGCGCATCCACCACGGGCGGTTCGTCGGCGGTGGCCCAGGGCACACGGACGCGGTGCCCGGCCATAGAGCGTGGGCGGGTGTCGGCGGCGGCGCTCCACGTCAGCGCAAGCGTGGTTGCGTGCCCCGTGAACAAGGTAACTTCGAGCGGAACGAGCGCGCGCTTTTGAAGGGTGATATCGTTGATTTCGGTCCCACTGGCGCTGTGATTGAGCGTCGCTTTAAACGCCTCATCAGTGATACGCGCCTGGGTGCCGTGAGATCCGGTGAAACGCAGGCTCACAACTTCTGGAGGCAAGGTGTAGTCGAGCCGTGTGCCGTGCTGGAGTGCAGGGCGCAGCATGTTCCAAAGGTCGAGCTGGCCACGCAGGGTGAGTGTCCCTGGTTGCTTCATCAAATCGAAAAGACGTGCGTGCTCCGCACTTGCAGTGGTAAGGGTGTGGGCAATCCCGAGATCGAAATGCGGCAACCAGCCTGTCCACTTCGTGGAGCCGTCTTTGGCGATCCATTCCGCGCTCACCCCGCTCAGGCTTGCAGCGACGCTAAGCACATTGGCTTGCGGGATTTCATCAGCAAGCGGTTTGGCATCGCGGGGCCAGCTATCAACATCCACGACGGCGTTCATGCTGGTGCGCGGCTTCTCCGTGGTGATGATGAGTGTGCGTCGGTCTTCGCTCGCGGTCACAGTTTTCACGCCGAGCTTAATGGGCTTGAGTGCCTGCTGCATTTGCACGGCGCGATAGCCGGGACGGAAGGTTTCGAAGCGGTCGCCCTCACGGCTAAACCATCCCACCGTAAGCTTCGTGCGGCTGATGATGTCAGCGAGTGCCTTTTCATCCAATGGTTGGTCAAAGGCGACGCGAAGCTCGTTGGGACTTGCGGCATAAGCGAGCACAGGTTGTGCGGCTTGAGGCTCAACACGCGTGATTTTGAAAAGGCGACCGATGGCGTTCGGCCCGTTGCCCCAGTCCACTGGCCCGCTGTGGCAGGTGACCAAGAGGTCGCCGGTGGGTGACACGCATTGATCAATGGTGAGCCAGCTCAGGCAGGCAATGATTTGATCCTGGCCGATGTAACCTGCGGGCGTCTTCACCAACTTCGTACGATAGATTTTGCCTCGCGATTCACCGGCCACCAGCGCATCGCCCCGCCACCACGCGGGGCCGAAAACTATACCGCCATTAACCGGCTCATTGAACTGCAAGCCGCAGGTTGATTGATGCTGCGGGCCGTAGTCCATCACGCTCGGCTCGTCGATGACGTTTGGCAGATGCTTTGGGTGGCGCGGTGGAAATCCGTAGTGGCGGCCCCGGTCAATGTGCAGCAGCTCGTCAAAAGGATTGCCGTTGGGCATCCAGGTCGCGCCTTCCTGGTCGGTGCAGAAAAGATCGCCCGCCGCATTCAGTTCCAGGCCCACACTTGCTCGGATGCCAGTGGCAATGATTTCGCGCTTTGAGAAATCCGGCGCGACCTTCTGAATCGTTCCGCGTTCGCTGGTGATTTTGTATCCCGGCTTGCCCTGATGCAGCAGATATCCGTTTTGGGAGTTCGCAGCACCTAGTCCGAAGAAAACACTCCCATCCTTGTCCACGGCTACGCCGATGGCATCCGATGCGCCTCCAGGAAAGCGCTTCGGCGTCTCCCATCCTTTCGCGACGGTGATTTCTTTGTCCGCCCGGTCGTCGCCGTCCGTGTCCACCTCAAGCACGAGGCTTCCTTTCCGCGCGATGAAGACACCCTGTCCATGCGAATAGCCAGGCGGTGTGAGTGCCATGCCGAGCGAGAGAATCTGCCGTGACGGTTCATAAAAAAGGTCAGCCTTGTCCTCCACGCCATCGCCGTTGGTGTCGCTGAGCAGCCACACTTTCCCATCATAACCAAGCGCCACAACTTTCCCGTCGGCCCGATACCGCACGACATTGATGGCTGGCAAATCCAGCGGCAAAGCACGCACCGCAAAACCGGGCACCAACATCTGCACAGGCGGCGCTTTATCTCCGCCTGCAGGGCCGGGGCCTTTCTCAGCGGCGAGTGCTCCGGATACGATGATGAGCATCACGGAGGCCACGATGCGTGAAAGAAAAGCAGGGACGTTCATGGCTTGAGCTTGTTGATTGGAATGAAATGCAGCACGTCGAGGTTGAAACGTTTCCTCTCCTTGTCTGGTGCGGAGGCGGCAACGGCATAGAGATCATGCAGACCGCCGGGGTCGGTAATGGGAATGCGGAGTGTCTTCCACTTGTCCCACTGACCGGTTTCAGGGATTTGGATGCTGCCAATGAGGGGGCCAGTGGCGCTATCCGCGCGGAGTTCGAGCGTGCCTCCGTGGCCGACGCTGGCGGAGATTTCCACATCCACGCGGGCGATGCCAGCGAGGTTCATCTCTCTGAACACGAGATGGCTTCCGGCGCTTAGTTGCGCGCAGATGCGGCGATTGCGCAGCAGCGTGGAAACTTCCAGCACGGATACTTGATGGGCTTCATCAAAGAGCGCAGCACGGCGTTTGCGATCATGGAGTAGGACTCGTGTCTCGGTAGTCAGCGGCGGTGCGCCGTCGGCTCCCGCGTCGCGATAGCTTGCAGTGAGCAGGTAACTTCCTCCGGTCGCCTTGCCCCACCACATAGCCTTTGGCTCCGGTGTTGTGAGTTCGCCTCGCAGACCAGAGATGACCTCGCCCTGCTCTGGTGGTTTGAGTTCAAGAATGTAGCGCACCATTTCGGCGAGATCGGCGACCGTGTGCTGTGGATGTGCGGGCATGGGAACCTCACCCCAGGCGGTGTTGCCACCTTTGAGCACTTTATCGACGAGATGCGCGGGGGCTGTGGCATCGTCGCGGTAACGTTCAGCGACTTGCAGGAAGGTCGGGCCAATACTAGGCGTGGCGAGCTGATGGCAGGTGAGACAATCACTTTTCCGCATGAGAGCCGCGCCGCCTTCAAAGCCAATCTGCGGCACCTCGGCGGCGTTGCCACCCTGGCCACGATAGAGCCAGCGTGTGCGCACTTTTTCCGCCGCGATGTGGTCACCATCTTCAGGATCACTGACGCGGATTTCAAAGGGCAGCTTCGAGTCCCAATCGAAAAAGCCACCATGCATCGGCTGCGCGACACGCACGACCGGCGGTGCATTTCCAACGGCGATGGCAAGGCTGGTGAGGTGAGTGCCATCTTTGCCATCGCTCACGGTAAGCATGGCCTGCTTCATGCCTTTGTTTTGATAGGTGAAGCTCGCCTCGCGCCCGTGCGCCGTACCGCCGCCTTCGCCAAACATCCAGGTGTAGGTCAGTTCATCTCCATCCGCGTCCGTGGAGGCTGCGGCGGAGAATTTCACAGTCAGCGGCGCTGCTCCGGCGATGACATCGGCGGTGATGACGGCCTTCGGAGCACGATTGCCGCGGCGGTAGAGCAGACGTGAAAGGCGGCCGTCCTTGTTGCCGCTCCAGCGGTCACCGAACTCGATCATATACAGTGCTCCATCGGCTCCGAGTTGAAGGTCAATGGGACGGCGGAAGGTCGTGGATGCCATGAACGGCTCGATTCTCTCCACGACCCCGTCCGGTGTGAGCGCGACGCTTTTGACCCACGAGCGGCACCAATCGTAGATGAAGAAGCGACCATCGAAAACCTGCGGCAGCTTGATGTCGGAGGCGAGCTTTGGGTCAAAGCGATACACTTGTCCCACCGCAGTTGAGCGTCCGCCGTTGCCAAGTTCGGGGAACTCCTGCGAGTCCTCCGAACCATACCAGATGAGCGCCGGATGGGGTTTCGGCAGCTCGCGCGCACCGGTGTTGAAACGCGATTCGTTCACCGGTCGCTCGACGTCGTAGAGGTCGCCGAGTGTTTGCGTGACTTCATCAAAACGGCGATAGGCCGCATTTGGCCCGATGAACAGCGGCCAGCCAGAGTTGGCAGGCGTCGTACTCACGCTGATTTCGTCGAACCCGCCTGTGCCGAAGCGCTCTTCGGTGTTCGAGCCGACCTCCGCCCAGAACAACCGCCCGCTCGCCTCGTCGAAGTTAAAGCGAAACGGATTGCGGCAGCCCATGATGAAGATCTCGGGCCGTCCCTGTTTCGCATCGGCAAAGAGATTGCCTTTCGGGATCGTATAGCTGCCGTCCTGCTCAGGACGAATGCGCAATATCTTCCCGCGTAAGTCCTGCGTGTTCGCTGAGGTGCGCAGGGCATTCGCGTTTCTGTCTGGCACGGGGTCGCGTTCGTCTGTCGCCGGAAAAACACGTGCTACAGCATGATCGGCAATGCTAACCCAGAGGTTCCCCGCGCCATCCATCTGCAACCCACCGCCCTGATGCCCACCAAGGATGTCGTAACTAAGCATCACTTTCTCGCTGGCCGTGTCTAACTTGTCCGCCGCGATGGAGAAGCGCGAGAGCCGTGTCATTTTGCCAGCATCTGCCTTGGGCGAGTAATGAAGATACACCCAATGGTTGATGGCAAAGTTTCGGTCGAGCGCGATACCGATGAGTCCGTATTCACCGCCGACCGCGACCGGCAGCGAACCAATCTCGCGCGTCGTCTTTTCCTGGGCCGACCACTTCCGCAACGCTCCGCCGCGCTCGATGAAATAGACATCTCCACCGGGCGCGACCTGAAGCTGGATGCCATCCTGCACATCGCCCGCCAGCACCTCGCGCTCAAGCCGCGCCTGATCGAAGTTTTCGGCGAAGGAGGACGCACCGAGGATGATAAGAAGCATTGGAACCAGGATGTGAGTCTTCATGCGCGAATAAGGGAAATCAGGTTGTGCGCGCACGCTTCGGCGAAGGCCGCGTCGTTAATCACGCAGTCGAGTTCGAGGAGCGGGATGTCGCTGCGCAGGTGGCGCTTGATGGCGTCGAAAAGACTCGCGTCCGCCTCTGGATCGTGGAAGGGCTGGCCTTCGGCGCTGATGATGCTGATGGCTTTCTTCGGCAGCAGGACGGCGACGGGCCCAGTGGAGAGGTTCACTTTTTCCGCGAGGATTCGGCCTAGCTCGGCGCACTCGGCTGGCGTGGTGCGCATAAGGGTGACTTGCGGATTGTGCTGGTAGAACGTGCGACCAGAGAACTTCGCAGGGACGCTTTCCGGCGCACCGAAGTTCACCATATCAAGGCAGCCAGGCGTCACGACGGCGGGGACACCATGTCGTGCAGCGGCTTCGAGGCGCGTGGGACCGGCGGAAAAGACACCTCCCGCGAGTTTATCAGCCCACTCGGTGGTGGTGATGTCGAGCACACCTGCGACGAGCCCGCTTTCGATGAGAGATTCCATCGTGCGACCGCCCGTGCCGGTGGCGTGGAAGACGAGCACTTCATAACCTTCCGCCTCCAGCAACTTCCGCGCGTGCTCGACGCATTGCGTAGTGTTACCGAACATGGAGGCGACGATGAGCGGACGTGCATCGGTTTTGACCGGCATCGAATCATTCGCAGCAGCGATCGCACAAACCGTGGCAGCGGCGCGTGCAAAGACGGCCCGGGAAAAGCGATTTAGCCCAGCGACATCTACGATGCTCGGGAACATGATGACGTCCTTCACTCCAAGATAGGGGGCGACATTGCCGGCAGCGACGGTGGACACCATGACCTTCGGAAAACCGAGCGGCAGAGCGCGCATAGCCGCCGTGCCGATGGCCGTTCCTCCCGTGCCGCCTAGGGAAATGATGCCGCGAATGCGATCTTCTGCTGCCAGTTTGGTGAGCATCGCTGGAGCAGCCATCGACATCGCCTCTACCATCGCGCCACGGTCGTTCTGAGCCCGCAACGCAGTGAGATCAATGCCTGCTATGGCGGCGACTTCATCACAAGTGATGTCCGCTTCGATCTGAGGTTCCCCATGTCCACCAACATCAATGAGCAATGCACGATGTCCGCTCTGGATGATTTGCTCGGCGACGAAGCGATGCTCCGTGCCTTTGGTATCGAAGGTTCCGAGGACGGCGATGGTAGACATAGATTTGGGTGAAGTTCAGTTTTCCACGCGTGCTCCGATGACGCTGAGCGGTGCGAGGCGGTCGATGGGTTGCCTGGCACTCCACATCATGCCGCGCAGAATGAGGATGCGGTAAAGCGGGTCGTCGTGCGTCCACGTGAAGTGGCCGGGGATGCTGACGAAGACACGGCCGGGGCCGACTTCGCGGGTCCACATTTGTGGCGTGTGGGCGTTTTCTTCGAGGCTGGTGGCAAGCACGCTGGCCTTTGCGGCGACAAGATCCCCCGTGAGGTGCCAGTAGCTTTCGTCGGGGATTTGGAAGGCGTCAAAGCCAGCAGCGAGCGGATGCGTTTTGTCGAGAACCCAGTCATTGGCTCCATGACGATACTTTGCGCCTTTGCCCCAAGCGAGGCCGAGACGTTGAGCGAGGGCGCCAACACTGGCACCGGCATTGACTGACCAATGGATTGACACAAAGCCACCGCCGCGCGCGAGGAAGGCGTCGATTTCCGCAGAGCGTACTTGCAATTCGGCGTCGTCGCTGGGCGATGACCACGCCGGGTTGTGCGAGTTGATGGCAATCACATCAGCGGTGCGCCATTGCTCGGCAGTGGGCCAGTCATTGGCTTGCTCGACGGTGATGCCTGGCGCCATACCGAGTAGTCTTGTCCAGCGGCTCCGCCAGAGCGGGTAGTCGTGATAGCCTGGCTTGGCGTGGCCTTTATCTTTCTCGGAAGCGCAGAGGACGATGCGCAGCGGCTTGGTGTTTTCTGCGAGGGATGGAGTGAGTTTATCGCCGAGGATGGTCTTCACCTCGCTGAGTTGGCGCGGCGCTGGTGCCCCCGGAATGACGAGCGGAGCGGGCTCAAACGGTGGGAGTAGCAGGTAGGCCATGAGGTCGCGCAGTTGTTCGGAGGTGAGCGCCCGGTCGAGGCCAGCAGGCATGAGCGAAATGGCGAGTTGCTTCATCGAGGCGATTTCACTTCTCGGGATCTCGAGGGTTTGTCCGACGGGCAGGGCGAGCGAAACGCGTCCGTCGTTTTCGCCGCTGAGCACGGCAGTAAGTTCGCTACCGTCCTTCTTTGTGACGGTGTAGGCGACATGCTCCGGATTGATGGCAGCGTTGGGCTCGCGGATGTCGCGCAGCACGCTGTCGTAGTCGCGGTAGATGAGGTTCGTGAGGTCGGGACCGACCTTGCTGCCGGCGCCCTGCATGGAGTGACAAACGGCGCAGAGGTTTTGAAAGTGCACCTTACCATTGTCCCACTTGGCGTTGGCGAGTTGTGGCAGGTCTTCGTTGTGAGGCATCGCGGGCGCTTCCTGCTGCTGCGCATAGGGAACAAGAACCCGACGCAGCGGGAAGGGCCGTGGTGTAGTGCTGCGGTCGGTGGACCAAGTCACGCTCAAGGCGGGGTCGCCGCGGCCTGAGTCGAACGCGATGGCGAAGGGTAACCAAGTGCCGGCCTTGGTGGAAACTTGCGCTTCGGCTTCTTCCCGGTCCGCGACGGCCTTCGAGCTGATGGCATCTTTCCCTAGAGCCAACTTGAATGGGCGTGTCGATGTGACGACAACAGTGACTTTTTCATCAGGATAGTCCCAATCGAGCTTCGACCCTTCCTGCACCGCGGGGTAGAGCATAAGTCCGAGGTCGAGCTGACCTTTAAGCGTGATCGCGCTCGTTTGTTCGAGCTTCGTCCACACAGGTGACTGCGGGAAAAACTGGCGCGACACAGCGAAGTCGGGATGCGGCAGCCAATGGTTTGATCCATCATCCAGCGTGACTTCCACGCCGGTGAGGTCGGCTTGAAGATCAATCTGTCCGGCATACGGACCATCCATGTGAGTGTGGAAAACATCAGCGGCGATGGTGATGCCGTAATTCACCGCAGCGCTGCGCGTGGGCGTTGTGATAAGGAGTGTGTGAGCGTCCACGCTCAGCGCGAGCTTTTGCACGGCCACGGGATACCGAGCTGCATTGAGCTGATTTTTCACGACTTGATAACCGGGCCGCATCGACTCAAAGCGGTCGCCTGCCTGCACATAGCGACCTTGTATGACGCTCACTTTTCCCTGCATCGCACCTAGCGTTTCCGCAGCGAGAGGTTGATCAAATGTGACACTCAGCTCCGTGGGCGATGCGCTGTAGGCGATGACAGGCTGGGGCACCGCTTTCGCGATGGGCGCGATTTTCCAGAGTTCGCCTGCCCCTGTCGGACCCGTGCCCCAATCGGGCGCGCCGCTGTGCAACGCGACGGTAAGTGCGCCGCGCGGCGAGATCGCCTGATCGATGTTGATGCGCTGGAATTGCGCGAAGGTCTCGTTCTTCGCCACATAACCCTCGTCCGTTTTGACCAGTTTCGTGCGATAGATTTTCCCGCGCGACATCGCCGCCACGAGAGCATCGCCGCGCCACCACGCGGGGCCAAAGATCGCTCCTCCTTCCACGACAGGTTCATCGAAACACAACCCAACCGTGCTCTGGTGCTGCGGGCCATAGTCGAAGGTGCTGGGTTCGTCGATCACGCCGGGCAGGTGCTGCGGATGACGCGGCGGAAAGCCGTAGTAGCGCTTCGGCTGGATGTGCAGCAGCTCGTCAAAGGGATTCCCATTCGCAAGCCACGTCGCGCCTTCCTGCTCGGTCGCGAAAAGGTCGCCAACGCGATTGAAGGCGAGCCCGAAGTTGAAGCGCAGCCCATTGGCATAGGTCGTTCTCGTCTGGAAATCGGCGGACACTTCCTGCACCGAACCTCGTTCGCCATCGACCAGCACGGCAGCGCGTCCCGTAGCGGCATCGAGCAGGTAAGCGCTGGTGAAATCGCTCGTACCAAGCGTGAAAAAAACCCGTCCATCCGCCGCCACCGCCACACCCAGTGCGTCAGAGACCCCCTGGGTAGTCACCTTGGCCGGAGTCCAGCCGCTGGCAACCGTGATCACTTCATCGCCCTTGCCATCCTGATCCTTGTCCATGATGAGCAGGATGCGCCCGCGCGTTGCCACGAAGACGCCCTCGCCGTGCGCATAACCCGGCGGCGTAAGGGCCATGCCCATAATCGCTTTGAGCTCATCACTGACGTAGAAGAGGTCCGTCTTGTCTTCGAGGCCATCGTTATCCGTGTCACGCAACAGCCAGATTTTCCCGTCATAAGCGCCCGCATAGAGACGCCCGTCCGCGCGATAGCGAAGGAAGTTGATGTTGCTCAGCTCAACCGGCAGCTTGCGAGTCGTAAAGCCTGGCACGAGGGGCTGGATTACAGGCGGACTTTTTACCGCAACAAGTGACACGCTGCCCGCCGACTGGGGTGCGGTCTGCGCCGCCACGAAGACGACACTTGCATACTTGGTCTCGAGATACGTCGCCACGCGCTTGACCTCCGCGTCTGCAAGGGCACGGTCATAGACGAGCACTTCAAATACATCGCCTGGGAAAAAGCCGCGCGCCGTCGGCACACCGCCCGCGTTGTCGTAGCTGCGCGCACCGATGAATAGACCGTCCAGCGCCAGCGCCGCCCCTGGCGTGCGCGGGCGGGTGCCCTGCGCTTTGCCATTGAGGAAGAGAGCGACGTGCTTCGCACCGATGACCGCCGCCGCGCTGAACGTCTTTCCGAACGGCACGCTGTCGCGCAAAAGATTCCGCTCACCGCGAAAGCCCGCGCCTTCCAAGTTAAGCGCTGTGAGGTCGCCATCGGACGCTTTGCTGCCAAGGTCGAGATTGAATCCGCTCACATAGTCATTCGCCCACGTCTTGCTTGCGGCGATGAGCCCGCGATACCCGCCCGCATTCGACCTAGCCCGCGTAAACACCAGCACCGTCGCTTCCTGCAGCGCCAGCCCATCCGCCTCGACCACGAAGTGCTGCCGCTTTCCATCAAACGAAAATAGTCGCGACGGCCAGACCGTCCCGAACCGCGGCCGCGCTTCCGCCGTTTCCTGCCGCGCATCGCGCTTGTTCCCGGAGCCGTCGTGCCAGAGGCCAGGCGGCACCTCGTCCTTTTCGAACTTTGCGCCACCCGCCCGTGCCGCTGCCGGTTCCGCGCTTGCGTCCAACCACAGCGCGAGACCCGCCCGCACCGGCAGATTTTTGTCTGCCCACGGCTCGATGGCGTGCGCGGTGGAGGCGACGACGATGAGGAAAGGGAGAAGCAAGAATTTCATTTTGCTGGCGGATTGTGTTTCGTGGGTGAGTAGCGGCAAATCGACCCGTAGCGGAAGCCGGTGGATACGGCGGATGTCGATCCTGACACCGCGTTCACCGGGTCAGCTTTGCGGCAACCGTAGCGCTGCGAACTGCTTCACCTCAGCGGTGAGCGCCTTCTCGGTTGGCAGACGCTCCATCGAACTCGCGCCGTAGAAACCGTCCACACCTTCACAACGATCAAGAATGTATTGCGCATCCGGCGGAGTGGCGATGGGGCCGCCGTGACAGAGCACAAGCACTTCGGGGCGGATAGACTTTGCGATGTCGGCGATGGCGTGCACCTCGCGCACGCAGTCATTGAGCGTCTTCGCCGTCTCCGCGCCGATAGCTCCCCCGGTGGTCAGGCCCATGTGGGCCACGATGATGTCCGCACCGGCTTCGGTCATGCGTTTGGCTTCATCCGTGTTAAAAACGTACGGCGTGGTAAGCAGGTCTAGTTCACGAGCTGCGGCGATGGTTTCGACTTCGAGTTGATAACTCATTCCCGTCTCTTCGAGGTTCGCGCGAAAGGTGCCGTCGATAAGGCCAACCGTTGGGAAGTTCTGAATGCCTGCGAACCCGAGCGCCTTCAACTCGCGCAGGAAATGAGCACGCAACAGAAACGGATCGGTGCCATTTACACCCGCAAGTACCGGTGTGTGCGTCACTGCGGTCAGGACTTCCTTCGCCATGTCCTTGACGATCTCATTTGCATTCCCATACGCCAGCAGCCCCGCCAACGAACCACGCCCGGCCATGCGGAAGCGCCCGGAGTTGTAAATGACGATGAGATCCACACCACCTCCTTCCTCGCACTTGGCCGAGAGTCCCGTGCCGGCTCCCGCACCGATGATGGGCAGGCCGCGTTTTACTTTGTCATGAAGGCGTTGCAGGATAGCGGTGCGAGGAGATGGGGCGTCGGTAGTCATGTTGATGCGATCACGAGGCTACGGGTTTCCATTCGCCGCTTGAATCAGCATCGAACCATGAAAAGGGACATCCGCTTATCGGAGACGACTGAACAAGTTGTGCGGGCGAGTGCTGCCGACTCTCGTGACTGGCTGGCAGAGGCACCTGTGTGCGGCTCGCTCGCGCAGCATGGCATCGTACATGTGGGACTTGCGGAAGTCGTTCATCCCTATGAGGTGCGCAGGCCAGATCTGAGTGGAACGTTTGTCATGATCTGCACTGGCGGTGAGGGCCGGGTGTGGTTGGAGGGGAAGTGGCAGCCGATGCTGCAGGGTCAGGCGTGTCTGGCGCCACCGCATGCCTTTCATGCCTACAAGGTCATGCCGCGCAAATCGTGGCGGATCGCCTGGGTGCGCTATCAGGAGCCGGAGGGCACCCTGCCTCTGGTAAACACCCGCGCACCGGTTCTGGCGGACTTTGATGGCTCTCCGTTGAGCGCCGCTATCTGTGGATTACACGCGGAAGCCGCAGGCACTGCCTCTCCCGCCGCGATGAACATGTGGGCGGATCTCATTCAACACTATGCCCGCACCTTTGCCGCGCCATGGAGCACAGATGACCGCCTGCGCGACGTGTGGCAGCAAGTGATGCAAAACCTCGCCGCCGACTGGTCGCTGCCACGGCTGGCCTCCCTCGCCGCGATGAGCACCAAGCAGTTCACCCGTCTATGCTTGCAATCCCTGGGCAGAACCCCGGCGCAGCATGTTACGGCACTGCGCGTGCAGCAGGCCGCGCATCTGCTGTCGAAGACGAATGAGAAGGTGGAAAGCATCGCCCGCGAGGTCGGCTACAAGAGTCTCTTCACCTTCTCGCACACGTTCAAGAAGGTCACCGGCAGCAGGCCGAGCGAGTATCGAGGGCGATAACCACCAAGCGGGCTTACCGATCCACTACTAACCTCTCTGCCACCGCTTTCGACACGGCGGCGGTCGCGCAGTTGACGTGGAGTTTGCGGTAGATGCTGCGGGTGACATAGTCAGCCGTGTGAGGATTGAGGGCTGTAGCGGCGGCGATTTGTTTGCGCGCCATCCCTGCGACCATGCATTTCAAGACCGCCTGCTCCCTCTCATCAAGGCCGTAGTCCTTCTTCACGGGGGCTAGCTTCGTGAACATGGCAAGCACGCGACTGGCGATACGTGGGTTCATCGGTGAGCCGCCGGCGATGGCTTGATCGATGGCGGTGATGACCTGCGCCATAGGCTCTGATTTCAAAAGGTAGCCGGAGGCACCGGCGCAGATGGCGCGGAAGATCTTGTCGTCATCCTCAAACACGGTGAGAATGAGGATGCTGGCAGCTGGGGCACGACTTTTCAGATGCGCAATACCCTCAATGCCATCCATGCCGGGCAGGCCGACATCAAGCAGGATCACATCGGGCAAGGCGGCTGACTTCAGCGCGGCGATTGCATCCTCGCAGTTCATGAACGCCCGCACCTCATGCGCATGAGGCTTCATGGTGAGCGCACGTTCCGTGCCCCGGCGAAAGGTGGCGTTGTCTTCAATGATCCAGATGCTAGGCATGGTGGGGGATGACGAGATCGGGAGACGAATATCGCAATCAGACGGGGAGTGGTACTTGCAGTGTGAGTGTGGTGCCTTGAGCGGAGGATTGAATCGCGAAGGTACCGCCAAGTTGCTTCGCTCTCTCGTCGAGGTTTTTGAGGCCCATGCCGCCAGCGGGAGCTTGGGGATCGAAGCCATGTCCGCTGTCTTGGATAATGAGCACGAAGTTGGCGGCTATCACACTTGCGGAAAGGTTCACCCGGCTTCCCTTGGCATGACGTTGGATGTTGGTCAGGGCTTCTTTGAAGAAGAGAAACACTTGCCGACGGGACTCCATAGGCCAGCTTACCGGCAGATCGTTGGCGAGGTGTTTCCAGCACACTTCATGGTTTGGCAGCAAACGTTTCGCCACCCGCTGCAGATGCTCCATGAGGTCGATGCCGGACTCTTGCCGCGCGCCTACGAGCCACAGCATCTCGCGCATCGCATCGGTAGTTTCGTGGGCGATGCGATTGATCTCACTCCAGTCCTCTGCGGTCGCATCTGCCTGCAATGCTGACGTTTCGCTGATGACAGCGATTCCGGCGAGGTTGCTTCCGATCTCGTCATGCATGTCGCGGGCGATCTGCGCGCGAAATTCTTCACGCTCCCGCACATGACGACGATGCGAACGCCAGAAAAGCAAGCCCACCAGACCCGCAATGCCCAAGCCGAGCGTAGTGAAAATGATCACAGCCCGGTTTTGAGCTTCGTCATTCAGGACATGAATATGCGAGGTCAGATCGGCCACGCGTGCCTGCAGCGCTTGTCGGCTCTCCCAACGCGCCAACCACTGAGGCAGCTCTAGCAGCCGACCAAAGCTGGTGTGGCCATCCGTGAGCAAACTCAGCGGCCTGGGCTGCTCGCGTCGCGGATCACCCGAGGACAACCCGGGCACACCTTGTGACACCTTTTTGCCCTGGGAATAAACTTCCAGCTCCGACAGCGCAAACGCCTCCAGTCTCTTCGTTCTCTGCGCTGTCATCACCACACGCACATAGCGGCCTGCGTGCCCGGTCCCGGCGATCACCACCGCATTGTTGCCGGGGTTCGGGTAGTCCTCGTCCGCCTCATGAATCACTACTGCATTGCTAAAGTCAGATGCTTGAGCCACCTCGACGCGGAAGCGTGAAGGAAACGCAAACCCGGGCACGTCCGCGCCTTGGCGAGCATGCAGAGGATGTAAGCGAACCTCATCCAGCGGCATCACAGAGCCCAGATCCACGCCCATCCACGGTTGGAGCACCTCTCCATGAATACTGGCAAACAATGCATCTAACTCTGGAACTGAGGAACGATCAATCGGCGGACCGAGCGGTGTGCGGCCATCCGTGAAATGATGGCTCATCCACCGCGGCGGCAGCCCGGTTCCACCCTTGTGCAAGACAGGCGCACCAAGCGCCACGTTGCGATTTCCGTCCAGCACCATCAGTTCTGCCAGTGCAAAGGTCCAACGGCCCTCTACTTGCGCCAGTTTCGTCACCGTGAGCCGTAGATACCGTGCCTTGATCCCGTTCGGGTGAATTACCACAGGAGCCACCTCATTTAGCCCAAAGTCCACCTCTGTCCGCACCAATATGGGTGTGAAAGTCCCAAACTCCTTATCGTCCGAGGCATCCAACCGAAATCGAATCGGAAAGGCGTAAGGTGACTGCTTCACGCCCTGAAAATCCACTACCGCAGGCACCAGTGCCACCATATCCAATCGCCTGCGCTCGCCTAAATCAACCTGCACAAAAGGCGACTCTGGTGGCGGCTCCGCAAGCATAATGTGCTGGATGCCCAATTCTGGAACCGTGTTTCCGATCATTGGTTCCCCCATTTTTGCAAGCTCCACCTCCGTCCGTTTCAAATCGGCATGGGCAACGCGCAGCGCGTTGCTGAAACTTTCCCTCCAAGCTGCCTTCGCCGGTGCAGCGAAAGCGAGCAGGCCGAATATCGGAATAAGGGACTGAATCAAGGAGGGGCCCATGGGGTAGTTGATCTCTTTGCCGTCATCGACAGCTTGGACCTATTTTTTCGTGTCTCCGGTGTTTGTCATTGAGATTGATGCTCTCTCTGTTGCTCTGCAGTTCGAACTTTGCATGATGGAGGAAGAGATTGGGAAAGGGGTGGGGGGCAGAGCCGCCGGGGAAATAGCAGGGCATTCTAATCTCAATAAGAGCGCTGCTATTTGCGGCAAATTGACGCGGGCACGAGCAGGTATGTTAGACAGGGTTTCGAGTATTCCTTGTATCAAATTATTGCTTAAATTGGTGAATTGGGTCCAGCTTTTGCCACCTGGGCCTAATGAGCTTAGATCAACCCATGAGGCGGAATTTGCGCCCCTTAATGAAGTTGATCGAAATGCAGAAGCGGAAGCCCAACTATAATAACTTTGAAGACCAGATTGGCGAGGATACTCCTGTAGAGTTGGGGCGATTCGCTACCAGAGACAGCTTCGAACGTTTCAAAGCGAAAGCGCAGCATTTCCTTCGAGAGTACGTGGGGGATTTGGCGATCCATAAATTAAGGATGAACGAGGCGCTCGCACAGACAGATTTGATCGACTTGAACGAACGCTCGCGAAAACGGTTAGGGGCAGCCTGAGCAAAATGGAAAAGGCCAGGGCTGACCATGATGGACTTGGGTTGTTTGTCAGGTCTCTCGTGGGGCTGGATCGTAATGCAGCGAAGCTAGAGTTCGCCGGTTTCTTTTTTGGCCGGAATTTAGGCGCGAATCAGATCGAGTTCGTTAATCTCATTGTTGATCATCTGACGGCCATGGAGTGATGAGTGCAGAGCTTCTTTACAGCTCGCCTTTACAGACCTCAGTCCCCAGGGACTTGATGCGGTGTTCACACCCGTGCAGATTGACGGGTTAATCGCTCTGCTGGAAGAAGTGAGAGCGCACGCGGTTGCCTAGAGGTGCGCCCAAGAAGTGTCCAAGCAAACATGGAGACGGCTAGAAAAAGAGCCAAAAATCAACCGTGTAAGTCGTTCACAATCAAAGAGTGGTACCTGAGACAGGACTCGAACCTGCACTGGTTTCCCAACTAGATCCTAAGTCTAGCGCGTCTACCAATTCCGCCACTCAGGCATTGCTCGTGGAGAGGAGGGTAATAATGGGTCAGGCTGGAGTGCTGGCAATGGCTTTTTCTGCAGATCCGTTTCGGCGAGCCAGCCAGAGCATGATGAAACCGGTGAGGAGGACGACGGCAAAGGGCACAAGACCGATCTTGAGATTGTCGCCGATCCAGGGAATCCAGTCGCCACGGGAGAGGGCGCCGGAGTTCTTTTTGATGTGGCTGAAATATTTCAAGCCGAAGACCCAACCGGCGTGGAGGCCAATGCTGCCGTAGAGACCGCCGGTGGAGAGGCGGACCTTGGCCAAGACCCAGCCGACCGCCATGAGGGTGAGGAATTCTTCCAGGAGATGCTCCACTTCGCCGAAGCCGCGGAAGAGCTGTGCCACAACCCAGAAGCCGCTATACCAGGCGACATTCTCCACGGCGAGTGCGCCATCTGCGGGCGGCTTCAGGAAGTGTACGAGGGCAAAGATGATGGTGGTCCACCAGAGTCCGGAACGAGCGCCGAGGGATCGGCACAACACACCCAGCACGGCGCCTCGGAACAGGAACTCCTCCAGGAAACCAACGGTGAAGGCGGAGACCAAGGGCTCCGCCAGCCAAGCCCAGTCAGCGTCTGGTTTCAGTCGGTAGGCGCCCAACTGCATAAAAGAGAATCCCATGGCCAGCAGGAATGTCGTGGCCAGGACAAATCCGAGAAGCAGGTTCCATTTGCCTTGCCGCCAGGGTTCAGTGCCAAAAACGGCGGAGCGATCCATGCGCAGGGCTTTAAGCAAGGGCCAGATGCCGACCAACGCGGCGAGAAGGGCGGCGCGGTTGAAATAGCTGGGAAACTCTTTCCCCGCGAGTTCGTGCGAGACGAAGTTATCCGGCCAATGGGCCAGGAAATACTGTGCGCCAAAGAATAGCACGGGAGCCAGAACGGCACCTACCAGCAGGACGGCCAGGACAAAGCCTGAGATGAGAAGAAGGTCGAAGTGCCGCGCGCGATCAGTGGGCATCCGATTGACTACGCGAGGGCACGGGTCAACTCAAGCGAACGATAGGTGGCTGGGCCTGAATGAGGTAAGTTTAGGATACGACGTAGGCGGAACCTCGCTAAGGCTCATCTCACCGCGCCCAGCTCAGGTTAGGGGAGACGGCTAAAGTGGTGCTGAGCCGTTTCGGTGAGACCGTAAGCGACATCCTGCGGGGAAAGGTCGTCTGTGGCGATGCTCACATCGCAGGCAGCTTCATAGAGGGAACGCCGGGCAGTGAGGAGATTGCGCAAGGTGCCTTCGGGATCGTCATTCCGGAGGAGCGGTCGGTCGTGATTGTGAGAGGTCCGATCGCGGAGGGTGCTTGGCTCAGCGTATAGCCAGGCGACAAGGCCGAGCTGCTTCAGGAGAGGAAGGTTCTCCGGTTTTGTGACGATGCCGCCACCCGTGGCGATGACCTGACTGTGGTGACCGAGGAGAGACCGCAAGGCTTCGGTCTCGCGGTGGCGGAAGCCAGCTTCGCCTTCCGCTTCAAAGATCTGGGGAATGGTCTTCCCTGCGGCATCGGTGATGATCTGATCCGTATCGATGAAGCCAAAGCCAAGGCTATGCGCAGCGATTTTGCCGACAGTGGTTTTGCCAGCGCCCATGAGACCGATGAGCACGATGTTCCGGCCACGCGCGACGGTATCGGCGCGAGGTGAAGGATGGGCGGACTCTGACTCAGGATTCACGGTTAGGTGCATCCGCTGGATTGGCCACTTGTGCAAGGATGGATGGCACGAGTACGGCATCTCCATCCAGGGCATCGAAGAAGGACGAGTAGGTTAATGTGAACTCTGATTCGCGCAGCTTGGCATTGCTGACACGTTTGTGCGTCCAGGCACGTTTGCGGGCGGGATTGGGCTCGGCCAAGCCTGGCAGAGGCTTCTGGAAGCGGTGTGCCAATTCTTCGAAGCACTCGCGTTGCGTCATGGGGAGGTCGTCGCCGACATTGTAGATGCCTGGCAATTTCTCCGTCATGAGATGAACCAGCGCCGCCGCCGCGTCATCGCCATGGACTTGATTGAGGTAGCGGCCCTGGCCTTCGTTGCGCTCAATCGCGGCCGTACCTTCGAGGAACGACTTCAGCACGTGGGCGCGGCCAGGTCCGTAGATCCCTGCGAGCCGGGCAACGGTGCCACCGTGGCTCAGCACGTCATCCTCGGCCTGCCGCAAAAGTTTTCCCGATTCGCTGGTGGGATCTGCACTGCTTTCTTCTGTCACCCAAGTGCCATCGGTCTGCGGGTAAACGCTGGTGCTGCTGGTGAAGAAAAGCGATGCGGAGGGGAACGTCTGCAAAAGATTCCGGCAACCTTCCACAAAGACACGCTGATAAGCAGCCACGCCGCCACGGCTGGTGGAAGCGCAATGGAGGATCTGGGTCGGCGGAGCGGCGAGTTGCGCCGAGAGCGCCCCAAGGGATATCTCATCGCCGACATCCGTAGTGAGGACTGGATAAGAAACCTTTTCCGCGAGCTTGGCCGCAGACTCAGCGGAATGGGTAACCGCCGTGATGGGCGTTCCGGCCTCATGTAAAAGTGAGGCGACGCGCCCTCCGACAAAGCCTGCGCCAATAATGAGTATCATAGAGAAGCCAATGGCGGGTTTACGGCTGTTCGTGCCGGGCCTTACCGTAGTAGGCGATGAGGCCGGTCGTCACCCCGCGCACATAGTCTTCCAGCGGACTGGAAACGAGCTTTCCATCCAACAGCGTCCGGCCGAGGTAATGCCCCAACAGGAGACGTTTATACGTTTCCTCGTGATTCATGACATAAGGCTCGAAGTAAAGCACCGGGCACTCATACAGGCGGTTGGCCAGGAGGTTCCGCGCATACACATAGGGATTGGCAGAGACGCGGCGGGCGTTGCTGGTGTTGTATTGATAGGGTGGCAGCCCTGTGGCCGCTGCCATGGTGCGGGAGACTACATCCGCCAGACCACGCTCCTCGCTCTCCGTTGACATAAAGAGACGGCGTAGCATGCCATAACGCACGTCTTCATACTGCAATTCGTCAGGACCATAACAGCCGTTGATCAACAGATGGAGATGATTCTTGTCTACAAAGGCTGGTTTCATGGGATCGCCCCAGGCTTCGGCATTGAGATGCAGGCAAAGAACCAAATCAGGATGCAATTCCTTGTTCACCCGCACGGCACGGGCCTGGATCTCACTTACACGATAGAACAATTTTTCCTGCTGCCATTGAAGTGTGAGGATGCGGGCTTCATCAAGGCGGTTCTGATACGTGTCCTGAAAGCTGGTAATGCCGGAGTCCAACAAGATTTTGCGGGCAACTTCCCGAAAATCTTCCAGTCTCATTTTGGTGACAGGTTCCTCCCGGTCGCGCACCAGGCTGACACGGGCGCCCAGTGCTTCCAGGCGCGGCTTCAAGAGGTTCGCCACATAAAGCACGAGTTGCCCTTCCATGATGGCTTCGCCTGGCTTCATGCTCAGCCAACGTTCTTCCATCTGAGCAAAGCCACCGCCAATGTGACCCGGGTCCAGGGCGATGTGCAGTCCTTTGAGCACGGGCTCACCTTCCTTGAGCACAGGCAACTCGGACGGCCTGCGCCAGAAGCGGGATACCTTGGCACGAGCCTCTTCAGGTTGCCGGAATTTGACACGGAGTGGCGCCTGGCCCGGGCTCGTCTGAACTGTCACTGCCTCGTCGTCGATGCGCCACGGCACCGGGAAATTGCTGCCATTGGTGTAGATGCTCGAAATGGCAGTCTCAAACTCCTCCCGACTCAGGATATCGGCACAGGCCTCAAGCTGCTTCCAATCCGGCGTTTCTGCCAAGGGACCGAGCTTTGACTGAAGAGGCGTTTCCAGGGGCGGTGGAGAAGGCGGGGCAACCGATTCAGGCGCGGAGGCCGGTTGAGAAGGCACCAAAGTTGCGGGAGCTGGCCCGGTGGGAACGGGCTGCTGGGCACGAATTTGATCTCCGTGCAGTGCGCCTGCGGCGAGAAGGGCGATGAAAAGGGTTTTTCGGCGGCCACACATCCGGTCAGCCTAGACTTGATTCAGGAAGAATTCATCTGCAAATAGCCCGATGCCTCTCGATCCTCCGGCCGCAGACGTCTTGCGAATCCTCTTTCTGGGAGACGTCATGGGCGAACCGGGGCGGAAGGCGCTCCACTCGCAGCTTCCTGTACTGAAAGCGGAACTGAGCGTGGATTTCATCATCGTGAATGGCGAAAACAGTGCGGGGGGGCGCGGGATCACACCCAAGATCGCGATTGGCCTCATGCGCGCGGGTGCGGCGGTCATCACGACGGGTGACCACATCTGGGATCAAAAGGAGATCGTGCCCTACTTCGACGAGGAACCGCGACTGCTACGGCCGGTGAACTATCCCGACGGGACGCCAGGCCAGGGGGCGGTGGTCCTTGAGACCAAAAAAGGAAAAGTGGGCGTGCTCAATGTGCAGGGCCGCACTTTCATGAAGATGATTTTGGAAAACCCCTTTACGGTTGCTTCGGCCGTCGTGGAAAAGATGCGCGAGGAGACAAAAGTCATCTTTGTGGACATGCACAGTGAGACGACCAGCGAGAAATACGCGATGGGCTGGTATCTCGATGGCAGCGTCTCCGCCGTAGTCGGCACGCACACGCACGTGCAGACGGCGGATGAGCGCATTCTCCCTGAGGGCACTGCTTTCCTCTGCGATGCTGGCATGTGCGGTCCGCTCAATTCCTGCATCGGGATGGAGGTCGACAGTTCCGTAAATCGCTTCATTCACCTGATGCCCACGCGGAACATTGTGGCGGACGGCCCGGTGATGATCTGTGGCGCGCTCGTGGATGTGGATACCGCTACGGGGAAAGCTGTGCGGATCGAGCGCATTCGGCGGCAATGGCAGGAGTAAGGGCGGCCCGGCCCCCCACGACTTCCGCCGTCTTGCTGGCGAATGCCGCGGCAAAGGCGGCGGACTCCCTGGTGCGCCAGCCTGCGAGCCAGCCATGCAGCACTGCGCCGTGGAAGACGTCCCCGCAACCCGTTGTGTCCAGGACTGTTTCGGAAGGAATGGCTGGCTGATGGTAGGTGGCCTTCGGAGTCCAGAAATCACTGCCGTTCTTGCCTCGCGTGATGGCCACCAGCTTGGGTTCGCCCTCCCGCATGAGCTTTTCGACCTTGCCACGGCGAATGCTGTTGGCGAAATGCTTGGCAAAGTCCCACGCCACAATGCGGATGTCGCTGGCCAGGACAAGGTCGCGCAACGACTCGCGCCAGCGGCCCGCGCCGCCATCAAAGGACACCGGCACGCCGGACTCTTTGGCCCACTTGACTGCCTGGCGCGCGGCTTTTTCGTGGCGGCCATTGATGTGCAGCAGGGCAGCGTTGCGAATGACAGATTCATCCAGATCCTCCACGGTCAGCTCAGGGCCGCTCGCGGGAAGGAAGGAGATATTCCGGGCGCCGTCCTGCCGACGCACCACGATCATCGCATGGGACGAGTTGTGGTCCTTATTGATGCGAATACGGGAGGTATCCACTTTCCGGTCTTTCAAATCCGCAAGGATTCGGGAAGCAAACGGGTCGTCGCCTTGTGAGTCGAAGAGAATCGTTTGTCGGCCCATCAGGCTGAGAACACACAGGGCCGTGGCCACGGGCCCGCCGCCGCTTTGAGCATTCGCTTTAGCCTGAGCTACGCCCTCGCCATAGGGTAGGATATCGAGGATCCATAGATCGTCCCATGTAGCCGCGCCGATGCCGACGACGGGTTTGCCTTCGTATGGATTTTGCACCCTGCCGCATAACGCCAAACAATGCGGGTGGCCAGAAACTTCGCCTTGTCAGTCTTGATGATAAACGCCAGACTCGGCGCCCATGAGTTCGAGCACGACCCTACCCACGAACCCCGGTACGCCTTGGTGGAAACTGTTGACTGGTTATCACTGGTTTGTTCTTATTGTTGCCTCGGCCGCGTGGTTCTTCGATTGTTTGGATCAGCGGTTGTTTTCGCTGGCGCGCGTTCCTGCCCTGTCCGACCTGCTCGATTTGCCAGCGGGACACACCGAAGTGCAATCGTTCAGCAAGGTCGTTACCGCATGGTTTCTGGTGGGTTGGGGTATCGGTGGTTTAATTTTCGGATCGCTGGGAGACAAGTACGGTCGCGCTAAGATGCTGACTATCACCGTGCTGATTTACTCTTTCTTCACCGGCTTCAGCTTCTTCAGCCACAACAAAATCGATTTTACCATCGCCCGGTTTTTGACCGGCATTGGTGTGGGCGGCGTGTTCGGCCTGGCAGTTGCGCTCATTGCTGAAACGGTGCCCTCGGGTGCCCGCGTGCAGTGCTTGGGTCTGCTACAGATCCTATCCACGATCGGAAACGTGACAGCAGGCTTTGCCAAAATGGGCATTGATGCCCTGGAGCAAAACGGGACGATTGAGAGCGGTTCCGGATGGCGCTGGATGTTCCTCATCGGCGCGTTTCCGGCACTGATGCTGATCTTCACCCGCAAGCATCTGAAGGAGCCAGAGACTTGGCTGCGCCTGAAGGAAGAAGGCAGGCTGCCCAAGGGCGGCCTTTTGTCTCCTTACATGAGCCTTATCAAGGACGCCCGCTGGCGGAAAAATCTGATTGTGGGTGCGATCCTTTCCTCGACCGGGGTGGTTGGACTCTGGGCGATCGGGGAATATGCGGTGGATCTGCAGAGCGCGGTCTTCAAGACCTACTTCGAAGCCAACGTCGCGCCTGAAAAAGTGAAGGCTGAAACGGAGTTTGCGAAGACGATTGCGTATCTTCTCAACATGTTGGGGGCAGCTACGGGGATGACCTTGTTTACTATTATGGCCGGAAAATTCGGGCGGAAGATCACCTTTTTCCTGGGTTACCTGTCGGCCCTCATCATCACCTTCCTCGCTTACTGGAAAATGAATTCTCCTTGGGATGCCTATTGGATGATGCCTCTCATGGGCGCGGCTCAGTTGGGTCTGTTCGCAGGCTTCGCGATTTACCTGCCTGAGCTCTTCCCGAGCCGCCTGCGCAGCACTGGCACGTCCTTCTGCTACAATCTGGGCCGGTTCGCTGCGGCAGCGGGTAGTCTTTATTCCTTTATCCTCACGAAAGAGGTGTTTGGTGCCTATGACTCGCCGCTGCCTGCGCGCTACTCCGCAATGGTGATGTGCTCCATCTTCATCGTGGGCATTCTGGTGCTTCCTTTCGCGCCGGAGACGAAGGACAAACCATTGCCTGAAGATTAATCACGGCGGCAACGTCCAACTGACATGACTGCTTCGGATCTCGCCATTTCCGCACAACAGGAACAAGCTGAAATGCCTGAGGGGCTTTCCCCTGAGGCGCAGGCCCTGTGGTACACGAAAAAAGGCGATTGGGAGGAGGCACATGACATTGCGCAGGCGATTCACACCCCGACGGGTTCCTGGATTCATGGACTGCTCCACATGATTGAGGGAGACTTGGGGAACGCGAACTATTGGTTCCATAAGGCTGGCAGACCCACGCGCAAGGTGGGCGAGATCGATGCCGTGTGGAACGAGATCGCGACTCATGTGATGGGCTAATGTGCCCACACCAGCACTTTGGGGCAGTTTCAAAATGCACTACCTGAACCGCGTGGTCTTTTGGTTAATTTATATAAATTGTCAGTGATTCTAAAATATGTAATGGTGGCCGCGCTTCACCCCGATGCCGTTACCCTTGGAATCTTCTGCCGGACCTGAGTTACCTGATACCGATGCGGATTCTGCTCAAAATACGGGTAGCCGCAAAGTGCTGAGTAAGGGTTGGTGGCTATCCCTGCTGCCGGCCTTGGCAGCTTTTCTTCCTGCGTTGGTGCTCGGTTGGCTGGTGATGCGGAATGCTTCCGATACGCCTGTTTGGGACGATTGGGAGCGAGGGCCGTTGATTGAAAAGTTCAGCAACGGGACCCTTACCTTCAATGATCTCTATGCGCCGCACATCGATCATCGGATCCTCTTTCCGCGCATCATCATCCTGACGCTCAATGCGCTTTCCGGTGGCGATCTGCGATGGGAAATCGGCTGTGTCTTTCTGACAGGTCTGCTCGCCGCCATTGGAGTCTGGCAACTGGCCAGGGCGACAGTCTTTGCAGGTAAGACGAACTGGGGATTCATCTTCCTCGCGAATTTGGTGATTCTGTCTCCGATCGCCTGGGACAACTGGCTGTGGGGCGTGCAGATCGCTTTTTTACTGCCGATGACCTGCACTATCTGGGCCTTGGTCACGGTGCTGAAACCTTGGCGATGGTGGCAGCGCCTGTTGGTCTGTCTGGCGTTGGCGATCGTCGGCACGCACAGCTTTGGACATGGCTTTGCCGTTTGGCCCGCTGTGTTTGGTCTGGCACTTCTGGTGAAGGAGTTTCATGCGACGGCAGCAGAGCGGAGGTGGTTTCTTAGTAGTTGGAGTGTGGTGGGCGCAGCGGTCGTGCTCTGTTATGTGCTGGTGGATTTCACCAATGTCTCCGATGTGTCCCATTCCTATGGGCAAGGGCCGGGAGCGCCTCCGCCGAGTGCGGTGAACTACCAATCGGTGCTCGCCAATCTGGAGCAGGCCTCGCAGTTCATGCTCATCCTGGCGGGCAATGGCTTTGCACGGTTGCATATCGTGGATCCGCAAACTGTGGCGCCCTGGATCGGTGTGGCATGGCTGACGCTGTTTGCCCTGCTCGGTTCGTATGCACTAAAGAAACGCTGGCGGAATGATGGGGCGTTCTGGGATCGTGCGTTGCCTTGGTTAGCTTTGGGATGCGCGGCCTTGTTAGGCATGGCAGCCGTGACGATAGGGCGCTTGAATCTGGCGGGCACCTCCCGGGCCGCGAGCATCCGCTATGTGAGTATTTCTCAATACCTGGCGGTGGCCGTCTTGTTTCTGCTATTCCTCTGGTGGCGGCAAAGCAGCAGTGGCGCCAAGCTCCAACGCTGGAAGGCACAATGGGGTGGCGTGATTGCTGGCTGCTTCGTGGGCTTCATGGCGCCTGCGTGGAACTTCGGTGCGCAGATGATGGAGCTTTGTGGTGAGGCGCGACTGCAAGCCAAGGCCGCGCTGATCTTCATCAATCACTGGGACCCGGAAGAGGCCTACCGGCTGGATAAAGAGGCGGCTTTCGTTCGGAAGAACGCCAATCTGCTGGAAAGCCTGGGCTGCTTGCGAGCACCGTTGGCGAAGACCCTGGAACTGGTGCAGTTCAAACCTCTGGAAAAGGCGAGGCCTCACTCCCAAGCCATGGTGGAGGACTTTTATCATCTGGGTGGCACTTACTATTCCATGCATGGTTATGCCCGGCTGCCCGACCGGCCTGCTGACGGCGTACTCCTCACATGGGAAACGGCGGACATCAAACCGCGCATTTTCACCATGGCGGAACCGACCAACAAGATGGTGCAGCATCCTTATCCTAACGACCTCGAACTGGTGGGCAGGATGAAGCCGGACAAATACGACTTCTGCCGCTGGAACAAGGGCTTCTCACTCCAGGACTCCGCCTGGAAGGATGTCCCTCAGGGCGCTGACATTCTCATTCGTGTCTGGATGTTCGATGCCGATAAACTGCGCGCGTATCGCGTCCGCGGCGCATGGTCACTCGCGCACGACGGAGGTCTGGTGGTCGTGGAAGAACCCGAGTCCGAGGAGTCGCGGGAGAAGAAGCTGGACAAAGAACGAAAAGAGATCGAGGCCCGCGTGGCGATGGACGCGGGTGAGTAGCGGCCGATAAGGCGTAATAGTTTGTTGGTGTCAATATAGCTTGCCTAATGACAAGCAGCGGCGCTTTCGTCGGGTTCGGTATCTTCGACTTTTGCGGTCTTCTTTAACTCCTCAATAAAGCTATTAAACTTCTGGTCGCGGTGAATCTCGATGATGCGGGCTCGCACCTGGTCTTTGACTTCTTCAAACGGTTTGGGCACGGCGTCTTTGCGATCCGTTACCTTGCAAAGATGAAAGCCGAGATGGGTCATAAAGACCGGGCTGATCTCATCCTTATCCATGGAAAAGGTGAGCACCTCAAACTCCTCCATGAATTCACCGCGCTTGAACCAGCCGAGATCCGGCGGCGTTTCCTTATTGGAACTATGTTCGGCTCCGAGCGCATCGAAGTCAGCACCCGCCAGTGCTTGCACGCGCAATTGTCGCAGGTGATTGTAGGCTTCCTGCCGGCTCTTCGCACCGCTCAGATTCAGAGAAATGTGGGAGGCGCGTACTTCCTCCTCGGTGAGAAAGAGGCTGATGTTCGTCTCATAGTAGGCTCGCATGTCTGACTCGGGCGGCTCAGGTTCGGGGGCATAGACACCTTGCAACATCTTGTCCATGCGGACGCCGTTGGAGACGTTGTCACGGACAAGGGACTCGTCTTTGAAAGGAAGTCCGATATTGGCATAAAATTCGTCCTCACCGCCTGCCTGCTGAATGAGCTTCGCCAGCCGCTCGCTGATCTCGTCATCGCTCACGGAGGGATGCTGCCGGAGCGCTTCCTGGTTAAGTAGGGCGCGGGAGCTCAGATTTTCCTTGGCCATGGCGCGGAACTCGGGGTCGCGTTCACAGCAGGAAACCTGGAGGGTGCGCTCGTAGTGTCCTTTGATGTGGCGGAATTCCTCTTCGATGATTTCGTCGTCGATCGTTTCGCCATTGATGATGAGAGCCATGGCACAAAGTGTGCGCCCTGAAACTGAAGCGCAAAGGGAAATTCCATCCTTGGCCTCGCGCCGTGCCGTGCTAGCCTTCGAGCGACCTCATGAAATGCTTTTCCCTTTCAGCGAATTTGGCGGTGCTGGCCACGATCTTACTGACTCAATGCGCGGATAAGCCAGCTCCGCGCTCAGCTTGGCAGGCCAATACCTCCTATCTGCCCAGTGAAGCTCCGGTCGGCGTCAGCTACGGGGCTTATCCGAACACCGTGCCGAACTACGGCGGACCTTCACGGGCCATGCCAACACCGTTCCGCTACGTGCCTCCAGCGGAGAATGTTTTCGCCAGTCCAGCGTTTGTCGCACCGACCGCTCCTTCCATCCGTGCCGCTTCTTACATCCTCTGTAATGCGGACACGGGCGAAGTGCTGGCGGCGCGTAATGCTGACGAGCAACGCCATGTGGCCAGCACACAAAAAATCCTCACTGCGCTCATCGTCGTGGAAGAAGGTGATTTGGATCGCAACGTGCGCATATCAGCAAGTGATGTCGCCGTTGAACCCTCCAAGATGGGCGTGAAACCGGGCGAAGTGTATACCCGCCGCCAATTGCTCTACGGGTTCTTGGTCAAAAGCTCCAACGACATCGCCAACGCCCTAGCCCGGGATAACGCGGGGAGCATCGGCGCCTTTGCACAAAAGATGACCGCGCGTGCCCGGCAGGCGGGAGCCTACAACTCAGTTTTCCGCAATCCACACGGTCTCACGGCCAGCGGACAATACTCCTCGGCACGGGACATGGCGCGCATCGCTGCTGTGGCCTATCGCAACCCTGTCATCCGCGACGCAGTACGGCGCCGCTACTACGGCTTCCGCTTCAATAGCGGCCGTGTGGTCTCATTGGAGAATACCAATGATCTGCTCGGTATGATGCCTGAATGCGATGGCATGAAGACCGGTTACACGAACCCCGCCGGCCGTTGTTTGATCTCGACAGCCCATCGCGGAGGGCGGGATGTCATTTTAGTACAGTTGGGCACCAAGACGAAATACATCTGGGACGACGGCGCGCTACTGATGCGCTGGGGCTTGTCCCGCTAGATATCAAGCGCCAAGCATCTTGCCTGCATCCATGAGTTTCTCTCGTGGATGCGGGAGAATTTCAGCGGCCGCCGAAGATTGCACTGCCTACACGTACAATGGTGGCGCCCTCTTCCACGGCGATATCATAGTCGCCACTCATGCCCATGCTGAGGCCGGGCAATTTTAAGTCAAACTGCTTCTCCATGCGGTCGCGCTGTTCCCGCAACTGGGCGAAGTAACTTCTATTATCCTCGGGCTTCTTTGCGATGGGAGGCACGCACATGAGGCCAAGAATCTCCAGGCGCGGCAGTGCTAGGAACTTTTCAAAGACAGCATCCAGCTTGATTGGAGCCAGTCCGTGCTTGGTTGCCTCACCGGCTACGTTTACTTCGAGATAGACCTTGGGGAATAAGCCCAATTCCGCGGCAATACGATTGATATCCTGAGCCAGTTCAAGGCTATCCACGCTGTGGATCGCTTCCACCGCAGGCAACACCTTGCGCACCTTGTTTGATTGAAGGTGGCCAATCAAATGCCACCGGAGCTTATCAGGCAGCAACGGCTGTTTTGACAAGAGTTCCTGGACGCGGTTTTCTCCAAAGAGCTTTTGGCCCGCATCCCATGCCTCGCGGACTAGATCGGCCGCAAAAGTTTTGCTAACCGCAAGCAGTTCAACCTCATCCGTACCTCGATGGGAACGCGCCGCCGCTTCGGCTATTTTGGTCTGGACAAGCTCCAGGTTGGCGACAATAGACACAGGGTTGCTCACGCAATAAAGTTCCGCTTTCTCGAACTGAAACATCCCATCCGCTAGGCCCCCGCCCGATGCAAACAGCAACTCTCAAAAATCTTGCGACCTCGTGCGCAGTATCAGTGTCCGTATCTGCAGCAGTGGTAAGAGATTGATGACGGCGGGCACATCTAAGGAGCGAAGAAAGGCATGAAAAAAGGGTTGGGGCGCCTGCTGCGCTGGGGATTCACCATCGGATTGATCGCGGGCAGCGTTCTCTGGCTGACCATCCGTGATGAACAGGATTTATTCGCAGCTCTTTTTTATGGAACACCGCGGCCTCTGCTGGCCGGTGGCTGGCTGCTTCTGACCTTAAAGGGCGGCCTTCTGCGCCGGTTATTTTGTCTGATCTGCGCGATCGGATTTGCTGGTTGGTGGGTGCTGGATTCGCATCGGCAGGACTTCGCTTCGCCCAAGGGCGAGGCAAATCTGCGCACCCTTTTTTGGAACATGGCGCATCGGCCGCTACCCAATCAGGATCTCCAAAAGCTGGTCAATGAGTGGCAGCCCGATATCGTGGGCTTGGTCGAAGTGGGGAGCCGCTATGGTGATCCCAACGATTTGATCACGAATGTGCCTGCCGGATACAAGGCTCTTAAACTGCCGCACGGTATGGCCGTGATCGCGAAAGGTGGAGCAGTGCTGCAACGCCAGCTTGTATTGCCGGGACCCACCAAACTTATCGAAGTGATGTTTACCATTCGCGGGCAGGAATGGCATGTCATCGTGGCGGACGTGGCTTCTGATCTAAGAATCTCGCGGAGACGAGCGCTCGCGGAAGCTCTGTCCTGGGCGCAAGGACGGAAGAACACACTCGTCATGGGAGACTTCAACACACCTCTGGAGTCCTCGTTATTGACACCGTGGCATGCGAGTCTTAATCACGCTTTCACCGATTCGGGCAAGGGCTTTCGGGAAACCTGGCACCGGTTTGGACCGGTCTTGACCATTGATCATATCTGGGCCTCGAAGGAACTCGAACTCTTGCGCACGCACAAGCTTTGGGAATCGAGCTCCGACCATGCTGCCCTGCTGACGGAACTGGCCTCCCCTGCCCCAAGCTCATAGGTCAGTCTAATCAAGGCTATTTAACCAAGGGAGTTAGGCGGATATTCCGAATGGCGCCCGTAGTCTGATAAGTGGTGAACGACAAAGGAGCGTAGTCTTCAATGGGGCCGTAGCGCAGGCCGACTTTTTTACCTTTGATGTCTGCGTTGATGATCTCCTCATCGTCACACCATACTTTTAGCTCTTCCGGAGTGACCCGCAACTTCACGCGGTACCAAGTCTTGTCTTTGAAGCGGCGGTAATGGCCGGTGGAATTTTGCGAAGCATCCAGCTCATCGATGCAGGAGATGCCGGTCACGCTGCCAGCCCAGCCGCCCATGACGAGAGTGGCACAGGTCTTCAGGTCTCCCACAGGGAAAGTCAGGCCCACGAAGAAGTCATTACCCTCCAGGCGCTGCGCTTCCAGCGTGATCTCATAATTGGTAAGGGGCAGGTCTTTTGCCTTTTGATAAATGACACCGGTGATGCTTTCGCCTGTGCCGATGGTCAAGGCGCCATCTTTCACAGTAACTTCCCCACTTCCGCCGGCATCGAAGGCCTGCCAGTTCTCGAGGGACTTGCCGTCAAAGAGCGCGATGGATTTCGGTTCCTCGGCCAGCACGTCGTGGCCAAAGGCGAACGTGATCAGCATAGCGGCGGCACAGACGGATAATCTCATGAGCATTCCAACGCAACACGGGGCCAATGCCTTGCGGCTGACGAAGACAAACCGCTGGAGAATCGCGCCCCTTGTGCTAGCCATGGTGTCACATGACCCATCACTCCCCAAAACAACGTTCTCTTCTTAGAGCTCTTCCGAAGGTCGCGCTGGCTGGCGCCGCCTTGCTTCTCGCCAGTTGTACGACGCCGCTGCTGCCAAGCGCCAGGTATTCCGTGAACTTCGACCCGCCGGTCATTCAGCCAACCAACCCTTCCAACGTGAAGGTCAAAATGAGCCTGAACGCGCAGCGCGTGTATGTCACGGAAGGCGACAGAGTTCTTCTCGCTACGCCTTGCTCCGTGGGCAGAGCCGAGACTCCCACGCCGACTGGCAACTTCACAATCTATCACAAGAAGTTTGACCGCCGTCGGATCAGCCAGCCAGGCGCGGGCTACCCGATGACCTATTGGATGGAGTTCAAGACCGCCTATGGCATGCATTGGGGTTTCGTGAAACCGTTCCCCTGCACGCATGGCTGTGTGCGCCTGCCCATCAAATCCGCGCAAAAAATCTTTGCGCTCGTGAAGCCGGGCACTCCGCTGAATATTGCTCACAATCAGCCTCTCGACGCCACCGTTGGCAAAACACTGCCTGTCTTGGATGACTCAAAGATGCCCGATCCTCCCTGGTCCTACATGACCAGCAGACGCGTATTTGATGATGCGGCCAAGGGCAAATTCTACGACTATTAAGCCTGTCTCCGGTCACTAGCCGAAGTTGCTTCGGCTTCCCAATCGCTCCATGTCTCCCACCCCCGCCACTTCCCCAAGCCCCGCCAACCGGCGGGTCAACGTCCGCACCCCCGCCGTCATGGAGCGGGTGCAGGCGGAGGTGGAGAATCACTACCGCAGTGTTTTGGTGGAAAACCTGCGGAAGGCGGGTGGCACCTTCCGTGTGGGTAATACCACGGTGCGTTTGGCCAAGGATTTCGGCTTTTGCTACGGCGTGGAGCGCGCGATCGACTTGGCTTACGCCGCCCGGAAGGTATTTGCGGATCGCACAGTGTACCTGCTGGGTGAAATCATTCACAACCCGGAGGTAAACCGCCAGCTTACCGAGATGGGGATCATCAGCATCCCCATCCGTGATCAGGAGCAGCGCGTGGCCCAACTCAGTTCCGAGGACGTCATCATTGTGCCGGCCTTCGGCGCGGAGACGCGCATCATGGACGTCATCCAGAAGCGGGGATGTCTGGTGGTGGATACCACCTGCGGAGATGTCATGAGCGTCTGGAAACGCGTCCGCGGTTATGCCAAGGACAATGTCACTTCCATTATTCACGGCAAAGCCTCCCATGAGGAGACCAGAGCCACTTCTTCCCGGGCTTTGGGCGCGGGAGGTGCAGGCCACTTCCTCGTCGTGCTGACGCTGGAGGATGTGGATTTTGTATGCGATTACATCCGTCACGGCGGTGACAGGGAGACTTTTCTGAAACGCTTTGCGGGCTCCATGTCCGAAGGATTCGACCCCGATCTGCACCTGAAGCAGGTGGGCGTGGCTAATCAGACCACGATGCTAAAATCGGAAACCGAAGAGCTCCAGCGCCGCATCAAACAAGCGTTCATCGACCGCGATGGCGAGGAAGCGGCGCAGAAGAATTTTCAGGTGTTCGACACCATCTGTGGGGCCACCCAAGAGCGGCAGGATTCGCTTTTTGACATGCTGGCTCAGCCACTGGACGTGCTCCTCGTGGTTGGCGGCTATAACAGTTCCAACACCACGCATCTGGTCGAGATCGGAGAGAAACAACTTCCCACGTTTTTCATCCGCACGGCCGAGTGCCTGAAGAGCTTTGCCGAGATCGTGCACTTCGATCTCCATCTAAAAGCGGAGAAGACCAGCTACTCCACTAAACTGGCCAGCGATGAGCACGTAGTGGTCGGTGTGACCGCAGGCGCCTCTTGTCCAAACAACCTCATCGAAGACACGATTCTGCGGATCTTCGAATTGCGCGGCGTCGCCCCTGCGGCAGTCCACGCTGAAGCGGAACGGGCTGTGAACGCCTAGGCGACGAGCTCACCGTTTTGATGGTGATCGGCACCCGTTCTGGGCCTGCGCACCGCTTGAGGACCAACTCTCCGGGAGTTGAAAAATAATTTGCAGCCCCTCGCAGCCCCGTGTATCTGATCCACCGCTTCACAACGGACTCGCGCGGTTAGCTCAGTGGTAGAGCATCACCTTGACATGGTGGGGGTCACAGGTTCGAACCCTGTATCGCGCACCAGTTTTTCCCTAACAGCTGGGAGCACTGATCTTCACTTCATGGATCAAGTCAAAAATCGGATCCATTTTCCGGCGTATGTCCGGCTAGTGTGTCGACACTCCACTCTAAGACCTGTGCGATCGGTCAACTAGGAGGGTGAGCGATTTGGTCGCAAAAGCGGCCCTTACTTCATCTCCATCATCCCATCCCCACCTGGCTTGGCAGGGGCAGCACTCTTGGATGCTTGCGCCTTGTCGTCTGCTCTAGGCGTGGTGGCTTTATCCTTTTCCGCGTCAGCACCCTTCGCAGGTTCTCCCGGCACGGCATCGCCGCTTTCTTTGCCCTCGCGCATCTTTTGCATGATATCCACGATCAGAACCTTACCGGAGTTTTCCACGGCATGGCGCAGATGGAGGCCAGCCACGAAAGCCAGGGCCAGAAAGAGAAGGAACATCAGGAAGCCACCAATGCCGGATGGTTCCTTATAGTCCTGCACCGTGCGACGGTGCTTGCCTCCGACCGCACCTCCCGCTGGACGCTTCGGCGGCGGAGCAGATTGCGGAGAATTGGGCAAAGACGGCCCCACATTTGGACGCGCCACATAGCGCGGCATCGCCACGTCCGGTGAGGCGATGTGGGGTTCCGCTATGACGTCGGGATCATGGACAATGTCAGCGGAAGGTTCCACTTCCGTGCCTCCAAGCAGTGCGCCGGCCGGCTTGTCCGTGTAATACACGATCCCCGGAATACCACCGATCGTCAGGTGATCGCCATCCTCGAGTTTGGCCTCTTCCACGGGCACGCCATTCAGCTTGGTGCCGTTCGTACTGCCCAGATCTTGGACGTAATAAGCATCGCCCCGATGCCGGATGGTGGCATGATGGCTGGAAACCGAAGCACTCGGCAAAACGACCATGCTGCCGGGCTGGCGGCCAATAGTGATAAGGTCCTGGCCCAGTTCGACTTCGACGGGAGTGCCGTCTTCCATGGTGAATACGATGCGGGCCATGCGTTCGCATAAAACGCACAGAAGGGCTTCGGGCAAGTAGTCCTTTGAACAAATGGATGCAAACTTTCACAATAACTTTATAATGTCGCCCCGAGGGAATCTCCCAGCCCTCAACTCACATGAGCTCCAACACCCAACACGCATCTACCTCTTCTTCTCCCGGTGGGCTTCGCCGCCGCCTGCTCCTGCTCGCCGGCCTCTTTGTGCTGGCCTTGGGCGTCCCGTCCATGGGCCGGGCTGATGACTCCAAGGATGCGGAAGATTCTCTTTTGCGCCTGGCTTCCAAGTATGTGGATCAGGGCTTCGACTTCCGTGCTGACATCTGGGAGCGCGAACTGACGCCCAGCATGGGCAAAGCCGTGCGCGTGCAGATGTTCAAAGGCAATGACTACCGCGTATGCGTGGCGGTCCCCTCGAAAAGCGGGGTGTCCGTCACGGCCAAGCTGCTCGATGGCGAAGGCAAGACGGTGGAAGCCAAGACCGAAGTGTCTGAAGGCGGCTGGGGCCTGACCCTTGTTGTGAAACCCAAGCGCACCGGCGTGTATGTTGTGGCCATTCGTCAGGCAGACGGGAACTCCTCCAAAGCCGTCACCTGTGCCATGATCATGGGCTACAAGTAAGCCGCCGCCAAAAATTCCTTATGGGCATTTGACAAGCCCCTTTTGGTGCCTTAAACACTCCGCCCGCTCTATCCGACCCGCAATATGGCTAATATCCGCTCCTCCGAAAAAAGTATCCGCAAGACGAAAGTTCGTACCTTGCAGAATCAAGCGCAAAAGAGCCGTATCCGCACGCTGCGCAAAAAAGTGATGCAAGCCGTGCAAACGGGCGACGCCAAGGCAGCTCAAGATCTTTACAACAGCTTTGCATCCGCTGCGGACAAAGCCGCCAAGAGCAACACGCTGCACAAGAACACCGCTTCCCGTCTGAAGAGCCGTGTGGCTGCTCAGATCGCCAAAGCTGGTAAATAAAGTCACTGCATAGCGGCGCATCCTCTCAGAGGATTGATACGTTATTAAAGGCGCGGCAGGGTCCGCGCCTTTTGTTTGCCTTGATACCGCCGCGCCACCTGTGCTATATATTTGCCATAATTTCATGAGTTCCATGTCCGAATCCCAGAAGGAACGCATCCGCCAAGCCGAGAAGATCGCCGAGCAGCCCGAAGAGTACAAGGTGTGCGAGGGCTGCGGGTCCATCGTCACGGAGCGGACCACTTCCTGCCCGAGTTGCCATGCCTATAGCTTCGATGCCTCGAAAGAGCGCGTCACCGCGCAGGCTCAGCTTCTTGCCAGCCGGGCTGCGAGTTCTGTGCTTTCTTCAGATCTGAATTAGTGATGCGCAGCGTCCGCTGACGCTGTTACAGCGGGGTCTTAGTACACGACGGCGCTCAGGTCACGCGGAGTTCGTTTGCCGGATCATTCGTTCAGTGCATCCTCTCGTATGTCGGATCACGTCGTTACCCTCTCTTCAGGCAGAAAGCTCGCCTATGCGGAGTACGGCGACCCCACCGGCACTCCCCTCCTTTACTACCACGGCTGGCCAAGTTCTCGGCTCCAAGCCGCCTTACTGGACAAGGTCGCGAAAGAACACCACCTCCGTGTCATCGGCCCTGACCGGCCGGGCATTGGGATGTCGGATTTCCATCCAGGGCGCAGGATTCTCGACTGGCCTGAAGTCATTACCGATCTGACGCAGGCGCTGGGAATCGACAAGTTTCTTGTGATGGGCGTTTCCGGCGGCGGACCTTACGTGCTGGTCACCGCCCACGCGATGCCCGAGCGGGTTCTGGGGGCCACCGTTATCTGCGGGGCGCCTCCGCTGCGAGTCGTAGGCACGCGTGGTTTAATGTGGCCGTATCGGGTGGCGCTTTTTCTCCGGCATCGCATTCCTCCCCTCCTCGGCTACGGCCTGCGGGCCTCCGCTCGTATTTCCTATCAGAAGCAGAATGGCTGGCTCATGCGCCGCATGATGGCTTCGCTGGGGCCGGAAGACCGCGCTGCCCTGGCAGTCGACGACAATTACGCCGTGATCACGAAAAGCTTCCAGGAGGCCATGAGGGGAAGCGTGGAAGCTTTGCAAGTCGATGGGGATCTTTACACCTCCGACTGGGAGTTCGACACCTCCGGCATCACAATCCCCATCCGCTTCTGGCATGGCGACCTGGATCGGAACATTCCGCTCGGAATGGTGCAATCCTTCGCATCAAAGATTCCGCAGGCCACATTAAGTGTCGCTGAAGGCCACGGCCATTACTCCCTCCCGCTGAGCAAGACACGGGAGATCGTGCAGCAGTTGCTGGCATCCTAAAGCCACGCTTTTCAGTCCGGACGGCCCTGCGGCACGGTCTATGCTGAACGGGCTTGCGAAGGCTTCCGCCTGACAGTAGTCTGACACCCCTCCCTCACCCGGGGGCTGGGCACGGCTGGCTCCGCACCATCCTTCAATCATGACCAAGTATCCCTTCTACGACGAACCGATCCCGAATGAAAACTCCCTCCATCGTATGGACATGGAGCGCGACGCCTGTGGCGTGGGCTTTGTAGCGCAGGTGGATGGTAAACGTAGCCGGAAAATTCTCGATTACGCCCTCGGAGGCGTCTGCCGTGTCGTGCATCGCGGCGCCATGTTTCCTGACATGAAAACAGGGGACGGCGCCGGCGTGCTGACTCAGATTCCTCATGGCCTGTTCATGCCGGAAGTGGAAAAGTTCGGTTCCAAGCTGGAGCACCCTCTCGACCTGGCAGTCGGCGTCTTTTTCCTGCCTCAGGACGAAACCGCTCGTCTCCGCATCCAGCTTGTCGCGGAAGGTGTTGTTGAAAAGCGCGACATCAGAGTCATTGGCTGGCGCAAAGTTCCTGTAAATGAGAAGGAGCTCGGCGAAAAAGCACGCCGGACCATGCCTCACATCATGCATCTCCTCATGGAACGTCCGGAGGAAATGGATGACAATCCTTTCGAACGCGCCCTTTTCCTGGCTCGCCGGGAAATCGAGATCAAGTGCCGCAACACGGGCCTTGGGGATCTCTACATCCCCTCGATGTCTCATCGCACGATCATCTACAAGGCGCTCCTCGTCGCGACGGCGTTGGAAAAGTTCTATCTGGATCTCCAGGATGAAAGTTACGAGACGGCGCTGGCGATCTTCCATCAACGGTTCTCGACAAATACCTTCCCTACCTGGGCTCTCTCGCATCCGTTCCGGATGCTGGCTCACAACGGCGAGATCAACACGGTTCGCGGCAATCGCAACTGGATGGCCTCCCGCACCTCGGACTTCGAACATGCCTGGTGGGAAGGTGAAGAGCACCTGCTGAAGAACATTTGTGAACCCGGCCAAAGCGACTCCGCCAGCCTCGATGCCGCACTCGAATTACTCGTGCTTTCCGGCCGCTCGATCACTGAAGCGATGTCCATGCTGGTACCTCCTGCCTACGGCATTGATCCCACCACTTCGGCGGAGACCAAGGCTTACTATGAATATCACGCTTGCTTCAGCGAGCCGTGGGATGGTCCTGCTGGTCTGGTGTATACAGACGGTCGTACCATCGCTGCCGGCCTGGACCGGAATGGCCTGCGCCCTTCCCGTTACAAACTCACGGAAGACGGTATTTTCGCCCTCGGTTCGGAGGTTGGCATTGTGCCGCTCGACGACGCCAAGGTTATCAAGAAAGGCCGGTTGTCTCCTGGTGAGATGCTCACCGTGGATCTGATCAAGGGCGTGATCTCTTATGACGAGGAGATCAAGTCTCAGCTCGTGGCCCGCCAGCCCTATGGCCTGTGGTTGAAGGAGAACCGCCTGGAGCTCTCCGCGCAGGCGCCGCCCGCGCCCAAAGAGGTTCTGGATATTCTCACCCTGACCCAGAAGGAAGTAACCTTCGGCTGGAACAAGGAAGAGATCGACATGTCCTTCACGCCTATGCTGTTGAAGGGGGAAGAAGCCGTCTATTCCATGGGGGATGACATTCCCCTGTCGGTTTTGTCCAAGCAGCCCAAGGTTCTCTCGACCTATTTCAAGCAACTCTTCGCTCAGGTCACGAATCCGCCTATCGACCCGATCCGCGAGCGGGCGGTGATGTCTCTGGATGTCACTCTCGGGTGGAAGCGGAATTGGCTGGTGGAAACGCCGGAACACGCGGCCGTCGTCCATCTCACCTCCCCTTTCCTTTTCGATAACGAACTGGAATCCCTGAAGAATCTGCCGGATTTCCCTTGCCGTGTGCTGGATACCACCTGGCCGCTGGAAGAAGGTTCCGAAGGTCTGCAGGTGGCGGTCGATCGCCTCTGCGAGGAAGCCGAAAAAGCGGCTGAAGAAGGCATTCGTATCCTGATCCTGAGCGACAGAGCGGTCGACCACGCCCGCGTGCCTGTGCCTGCCGCCATGGCCATGGGAGCGGTGCATCATAATCTGAATCGCAAGCAGATCCGCATGCGGCTCAGCCTCGTGGCAGACACCGGTGAGGCCCGCGATACCCACCAGATGGCAGTGCTGTTTGGATACGGTGCGGCCGCTGTTTGTCCCTATCTGGCTTTCGAGACGATCCAGGAAGTCCTGGAGAACGACAAGACAGCCCGCAAGCCGATTCTGACCGACGTTGATTTCCCGAAAGCGCTTCTCAATTACCGCAAGGCGCTTGAGAAAGGTGTGCTGAAGATCATGTCCAAGATGGGCATTAGTGTGCTGAGCAGCTACACCGGTGCACAGATCTTTGAAGCAGTCGGGCTGGGCAAGGAGCTCATCGACAAATGTTTCCACGGCACGCCTTCGCAGATCGACGGCATTGGCTTCAACGAAGTCGCAGAGGAAAGCATGGCCCGCCACGCGGCAGCCTTCTCCGTGGCTGTGCCGGAAAGCGGTCCGATCGAACTGGCTGACCCTGGTTTCTATCGCCCACGTCGCGACGGTGAGGTACACGCCATCACCGGCCCGGTGATCAAGAATTTCCACACCTTCGTCAAGACTGGTAAGCCCGAGGACTATCAGGCCTATGTCGCCGGTCAGATCCAAAACGGACCGGTGGCGCTCAAGGACCTGCTCGAATTCAGGCCTTCCAGTGACGGACCGATTCCGATCGATGAGGTCGAACCGATTGAAGACATCCGTGTCCGTTTCACGACGGCGGCCATGTCTCTCGGCGCCATTTCACCTGAGGCTCACGAAGCTTTGGCCATTGCCATGAACCGTATCGGCGGCAAGTCCGACTCCGGTGAAGGCGGTGAAGATCCGAAGCGCTTCAAGCCTTATGACAATGGCGACTGGGCTAACAGCAAGATCAAGCAGGTGGCCAGCGGCCGCTTTGGTGTGACGGCTGAGTACCTCGCCAATGCCTGGGAACTTGAGATCAAAATGGCCCAGGGAGCCAAGCCTGGTGAAGGCGGTCAGCTCCCAGCCATGAAGGTGAACCGGCTCATCGCCCGTCTGCGGAACACGCAGCCAGGTGTAACGCTCATCAGCCCGCCGCCGCATCACGACATCTATTCCATCGAGGACCTTGCTCAGCTCATCAATGATCTGAAGGAAGTCAATCCGCGTGCCCGCGTCTGCGTGAAGCTCGTCGCCGAGACCGGCGTGGGCACGGTCGCTGCCGGTGTGGCCAAGGCCAATGCGGATATTATTCTCGTCTCTGGACATGACGGCGGAACGGGCGCCAGCCCGCTCAGCAGCATCAAGCATGCAGGCCTCCCCTGGGAGCTCGGTCTTGCCGAGACCCAACAGGTGCTCATGCTCAACGGTCTGCGCGATCGCGTCACCCTCCGGACTGACGGTGGCATGCGCAACGGACGTGACATCGCCATGGCTGCTATCCTCGGAGCGGAAGAATTCAACTTTGGCACCATTGCGCTCATCGCATTAGGCTGTGTTTACGTGCGCCAGTGTCACTTGAACAACTGCCCTGTCGGTGTTGCCACGACTGATCCGAAGTTCCGCGCGAAGTTTAAAGGCAAGCCCGAGCACGTGGTGAATTTCTTCAACGCGGTCGCTCAGGAAGTGCGCGGAATTATGGCGCAATTGGGTGTCGCTCGTATGAATGATTTGATCGGCCGCCCCGAGTTCTTGTATCAGCGCGAAGTGCCGGATCACAAGAAGGCCAACATGATCAACCTCGGCCGTATCCTCCGGGATGTCGGAGCTGAGCTTGGTGAAGATGCCGCGCGCATCTGCCGCCTCAATAGCAACGACCGCGTCGACCATCACCCGCTGGATGACAAGATCCTGCAAGCGGCACAGTTCGCCATCACTGACAAGCGCAAGGTTCAACCCATTCATTACAAGGTGCAAAATACCGACCGTAATATTGGGACGAAGCTGTCTGGCGAGATCGCTTTCCATCACGGCAATCATGGTCTGCCCGACAACGCCGTGGAGGTATATCTAAACGGCAGTGCGGGACAAAGCTTTGGCACCTTCCTTTGCGGGGGCGTCACGCTGAATCTCACCGGTGAAGCGAATGATTATGTCGGCAAAGGCCTCTGCGGCGGCGAGATCGTCATCAAGCCGAACGCAAAGATGCATCCCGATTTCAAGACTTGGGAAAACTCCATCCTCGGCAATACTGTGATGTATGGCGCGACGAGTGGCTCACTCTTCGCGGCAGGCCGCGCGGGCGAGCGGTTCTGCGTCCGGAACTCCGGCGGCACGGCCGTCGTGGAAGGTATCGGCGATCACGGTTGCGAGTATATGACCAATGGCATGGTGCTGGTTCTCGGCAGCTTCGGCAAGAACTTCGGCGCCGGCATGAGCGGTGGTACCGCTTACTTGTTGGATGAAGCCGGCATGTTCGGCAAACTGCATAACTCTGAGATGATCAAAGGCGTGCCTCTCACTGAGGTCGAAGACATCAAGACGGTACAGCAGTTGATCTATAAGCACCTCGAACGCACGGAGAGCTTTCGCGCCAAGGACATCCTTGACCGCTGGGATCATTTCCTTCCGATGTTCGTGAAAGTGCTGCCGAAAGTTGAGCCTGTTCCAGTCCCCCCGGAGGATGAACCTGCCCCGGAACCCGCTGTGGCTTAACCCGCTGATCAGTCCGTTTTGCTTTCAGACCATCATCAACCGGTGCAGCCTGTGCCTCCCGGAGTGGAGTTACAGGGCCTGCCACTGGGCGTAACGTCCCTGCCAGAAGGACTGCATTTCAGCGTCTACTCGCGGCATGCAGAGGCCATTGACCTCTGCCTTTTTGAAGATCCGTCCCAGCCTAACAGGGAGACTGCCCGGGTTCGCTTGGGACGGGATATGAACGACACCTGGCATGCCTTTCTGCCGGACCTTCCGGTAGGCACGCTATACGGCTACCGCGCTCATGGTATCTGGAAGCCGGAGTGGGGTCTGTGGTTCAATCCTCGCAAGCTTCTTCTCGATCCTTATGCAAAAGCGGCCTGCGGCCCTGCGAAATGGCATATCAGCCAGCGCAATCTTGGTCGCAATGGCGGACCCGATTCGCGTGATAGCGCGCCGCATGTGGCCAAAGGCGCGATTGTCAAAGATGACTTTGATTGGCAAGGCGATGCCCTGCTGCTGCGTCCATGGGAACACACCATCATCTATGAGATGCACGTGCGGGGCTTCACCCGACTCCATCCCAGGATCCCCTTAGAAATTCGCGGCACCTATGCCGGGCTCGCTCATCCCGAAGCCATCGCCTATCTTCAGGATCTCGGCGTCACTGCTGTCCAGCTCTTGCCGGTGCATCTCCATTTGGACGATGGTTTTCTTTTGGCGAAGAAACTGATCAATTATTGGGGCTACAATACGTTGGGCTTTTTTGCGCCACACCATGGATACGCTGCCGCCAGTGAGCCGCAGAGTCAGATTGATGAATTCAAGACCATGGTGCGTGCCCTGCACAGCGCCGGCATCGAAGTAATCTTGGACGTGGTTTATAACCACACCGCCGAAGGCGACGAAGCGGGCTCCAACTTGTCACTACGCGGTCTGGACAATCCGTCCTATTATTTGATGGAGGAAAACCGTCGCACCGTGAATTACACCGGCTGCGGAAACACGGTGAACGCAGCGGCCATGGGAGCCCTTCGTCTGATCTTGGACAGCCTTCGTTATTGGGTGCGCGATATGCATGTGGATGGCTTCCGCTTCGATCTTGGAGCAACGCTTGGGCGCAATGGTAGCAGCTTCAATCGTGAAGCAGCGTTTTTCCAGGCGATTGCACAGGATCCGATTCTCTCGCGGGTGAAGATGATCACCGAGCCTTGGGACATGGGACCGGATGGCTACCAGGTGGGTGGTTTTCCGAAACCGTGGCATGAATTGAACGGACGTTTCCGCGACAAAGTTCGTCGCTTTTGGTGCGGTGATACTGGCGTGACCGCCAACTTCGCGAAGCGCTTCTGCGGCAGCAATGATATCTACGGATCTACGGGCCGCTCACCTCTGACCAGTGTCAATTTTATCACGTCGCACGATGGATTCACCCTGCGTGACCTCTGGACCTATAACAACAAGCACAACGAAGCGAACGGCGAAGACAACCGAGATGGCGACAGCAACAACCACTCATGGAACTGCGGGATAGAAGGTGAGACGACCGATGAGGTCGTTATCGCTCAACGCAAACGCCTCGTCCGCGCCATGCTCGCCACGACATTCTGCGCGCTTGGGGTTCCCTTTCTCACCGCCGGCGATGAACGTTGGCGCACTCAAAAAGGCAATAACAACGCCTACTGTCAGGACAGCGAAATCAGCTGGCTGGACTGGAGCACTGACGAGAATGCCGAAGACATGCTGGACTTCACGCGGAAGCTCATTGCGTTGCGGAAGTCGCATCCTGCCCTGCGCCGTCGCATCCACTACAGCGGTCAGCTCAATCCTCTCACCCAGCGGCATGACATCGCCTGGCTGGATCGGGACTGTAGTCCCATGAGCAGTGAATCTTGGCACAGCGCAAAAAACACATTCTTCGCGGGATTGCTCGATAGTGCTCCTGAAGGAGGAGAGCCTCTGCTGTTCATGTTTAACAACGGCGCAAAGCCAGTGGCGTTTTTGTTGCCTGCGGGGACTTGGAAACTGGTCTTTAATTCTGCCGCAGCCAAACCTTTCCCAACTGCCGACACAGTTGCTCCTGTTTCCGAAACGACTATCTCCCCTCCGCGGTCAGTGGCATGTCTCATGCTAAAGGCTTGAGTGTGCTCTATCGGGGAAAGTAGCTCGCCTGCCGCCAGCTCAGACATCCTCCATCCGCAGTCTCATGCGCAAAACAAAGATTTTAGTTACTCTGGGTCCGGCTACTGAAAGCCCGGCCATGATGGAATCCCTGATCGAACAGGGTGCCAACATTTTCCGGCTCAACATGAGCCATGCCTCTCACGAATGGGTGCGCACGGTGAATGCCCGGGTGCGTGATGCTGCCAAAGCGAAGGGCACAGATGTCGCCATTCTCCTTGATCTGACGGGGCCATCCATCCGCACCGGCGATGTTGAGACGCCTTGGCAGCTTTCTGCCGGAGACTTGGTGGAGTTTCGAACCGAGGAAGCTCTCCCTGCAACGGCCACCTACTCGACGACCGTAAACTATCCGGGACTGACCCGCGATTTAAGCGTGGGAGACCCCATCTCGATCGACGGCGGCATGATTCAAATGCAGGCCATCGAAATATCGGCGCAGCGTATTCAGGCAAAAGTGCTCACGGGCGGAGAAATGAAATCCCGCCGCCACATCAATCTTCCCGGTGTCGCAGTCAACCTCCCTCCCCTGACAGCTAAAGATTACAAAGATCTCGATCTTGGAGTGGAGTTGGGTGTTGATTATTTCGCCCTAAGCTTCGCCCGGGAGCCTGCGCACATTCAGCATCTCGAGCTCTTGTTGGAGCAGAAGAAATCACCCGCCCGTGTGATTGCCAAACTGGAGAATCAGCAGGCGCTCGACAACCTTGACGCCATCGTCCTCGCTTCGAAAGGCATCATGGTTGCCCGTGGTGACTTGGGTAGCGAATGCCCTCTCGAAGACCTTCCGATCATCCAACGGGATATCATTGAGCGTTGCTCCTACCACGGCCGAAAAGTGATCGTAGCCACGCAGATGCTGGAGAGCATGATCGAAAACCCGGTGCCAACCCGCGCTGAGGTAACTGACATCTTCAACGCCGTTATAGAACAAGTTGATTGCGTTATGCTATCCGGCGAGACGTCCGTCGGCAAATATCCAGACCGTGCCGTCAATGTTTTGGACCGGGTCATCAAGCGGACGGAAATGCGATTTCCCTCCGGCCGATTTGCGTCTGATGCTCCACTGAAAACAAACAAGCATAAGGCAGTCAAGACGGCGGTGCTTCTCGCCAATGAGATTTCAAACTCCAAGTTGCTCGCCTTTACAAAAGGTGGAGTGACGGCTCATTTGCTGGCGCATCAGAGACCCGAACACGCTCCGATTTTTGCTTTTACCCCGCACCTTTGGATCAGCCGTGCGTTGATGTCCGCCCGCGGAGTTTTCCCGTATGTGACGGAATTCGATGCGGACCCGGCTAAGACAATGGAGACCGCGATTCAGCTTTTGAAGGATCGCGGACAAATTGTAACTGGGGATACTATTGTGATCCTAACGGATGTTCTGCATGAGGCCATGCTGATGGATTCAATCCTGATTCGAAAGGTGTAAGTAGATCCTGCCTTTGAGAGAAGTGGTCTAGGTGACGTCTGGAGGTCCTTCGCCACCACCTACTAGATCCGGCCGCTGCGTGCGTGTGCGCAGGGCAGCTTGTTGAGCCCGCCATTCTGCAACTTTCTTGTGATTGCCGGATAACAATATATCCGGAACCTTCAGTCCCCGCCACTGCACGGGCCGCGTGTAATGCGGGTGGTCGAGTACTTGAGGCGCTTTCGCGAATTGCTGGTCCCCTTCTGCTCCGCGGCTATCTTGTGAAAAACTTTCCTGCACGGCTGACTCTGCATCCCCTAATACACCAGGGACGAGTCGAATGACCGCATCAATAACGACGACTGCGGCGATGGCCCCGTTGGTGAGGACATAATCTCCAAGGGACAATTCCTCGTCTACGCAATTCTCAACCACGCGCTGGTCGAAGCCTTCGTAATTCCCGCAGAGAAAGATCAAGTGCTCTTCGTTTGACAAACGGGCTGCATCCTCCTGCGAAAAGCGCTTCCCTTGCGGACTCAGCAAGATCACACGAGCCCCATCCTTTTTCACGGTATCAAGGGCTGCTCCGATGGGTTCGGGGCGTAGCACCATCCCAGGACCTCCCCCATATGGCTCGTCATCAACCTGGCGGTGTCGGCCCATTCCAAATTCCCGCAGATCGAGAACCTGCAATTGCAAAAGCTCCCGATCTTGGGCCAGACGCATCATGCTCTGGCCCAGAGGTCCCGACACCATTTCGGGGAATAAGGTAATGACGTCCACTCGCATGGGCAGAAGGATATTGAGGGGAAATTTAAATTCCGGGTGTCATGTTGCCCGCCCCTGAAGAGCCAAGACCACCATTTCGGCCCTTTTTCACCGCAATGGAAAGAACCGCCAAGTCGGCGGGTGTGACTCCTTGGATCCTGCCCGCTTGTCCAAAGGTGGTAGGCCGGATGGCATTGAGTTTGATCTTGGCTTCCAACTTTAATCCGGCCAGCAAATCGAATTGGATCCAGTCCGGAATTGCGTCTCCTTCCATGCGAGATGTCTTGGCGACCTGCTCTTCCTGCCTGGTGATGTAACCAGCATATTTGATGTCGTTCTCGGCCATGCTCCAGATCTCATCATCGAACAGTTGGCGAGTCTCCTGGGGCAGTGCAGTCCAGGTATTCTCAGGTCGCTTCAGCCATTGGAGCATTCGAGCCCCGCCATGAGATTCCTGCGCAAGTGTCGTCTTCAGTGCGATCAGGGAATTTATTCGCTCGGTGGTGTGTTTCGAGCGCACCTCATCCACCAGTCCGGTCTCCGCAGCTTTTGGTGTCAGGCGCAGGTCTGCATTATCCTGACGCAGGAGAAGACGGTATTCCGCTCGGCTGGTGAACATGCGATAAGGCTCGGTCGTCCCCTTCGTAACAAGATCGTCCACCATGACGCCAAGGTAAGCTTCTGAGCGTTGCAAAATGAATGGGGCTTTACCTCGGACTTTAAGGGCCGCGTTTGCGCCTGCTAATAGCCCCTGCCCCGCCGCCTCTTCGTAGCCGGAAGTACCATTGATCTGCCCTGCAAAGTAGAGCCCAGATACCCTTTTGGTTTCCAGCGTGGAGTGCAGTTGTGTGGGAGGACAGTAATCATACTCCACAGCGTATCCGGGTCGGATGATTTCGGCGTTTTCCAGACCCGAGATGCTGCGAATGAACTCAAGTTGCACTTCGAAGGGGAGACTGGTGGAAACGCCGTTCACGTAGTATTCCAGCGTCTGCTTACCCTCAGGTTCTAGAAAGATCTGGTGGCGCTCCTTCTCCGCGAAGCGCACCACCTTGTCCTCGATGCTGGGGCAATATCGGGGCCCAACCCCCTCAATAACGCCGCAGTACATGGGTGACTTATCTAGATTTTGGCGGATTACCTCGTGTGTGCTTGGGTTTGTGTAGGTAATCCAGCACGGAGATTGTTCCACGTGGAACATTTCACGCCCCCAACGGTTTAAGGTGAACAGCCCCTGATCTTCCGGAATATGTCCGGAGAGGTAGCTAAAGCGAGGTGGCGGCTCATCTCCGTCTTGCCGTTCACACTTGCTGAAATCTATGCTGCGACCATTGATTCGGCATGGGGTGCCCGTCTTAAAACGCTCAACCTCGAAGCCAAGGTTCCGAAGACTGTCGCTTAAGGTGCTCAATGAGTCGCCCATGCGACCTCCTCCCTGATTCTGCAATCCCACATGTAGAAGCCCGCGCATAAATGTCCCCGAGCTGATGACGACCGAACGGGCGCGATAGATGAGCCCCAAGCTGGTCCTCACGCCCACTACACAATCATCTTCTACTAGAATTTCTGCGGCATTCCCCTGATGGAGATCCAAGCCAACTTGCTGCTCAACCAGCCACTTCATTCGGAACTGATAGGCCTTCTTGTCGCACTGCGCGCGGGGGGCTTGGACGCTCGGACCTTTAGTCGCATTGAGAAGTCTAAACTGGATGCCAGTGGCGTCGGTATTCTGCCCCATCACGCCCCCGAGGGCGTCAAGCTCCCTCACCATATGCCCCTTCGCCAGTCCACCAATCGCCGGATTGCATGACATCTGACAGATGGTGTCCAGATTCTGAGTCAGCATTGCCGCATTACAGCCAAGCCTTGCCGCCGCCATGGCCGCCTCTACCCCCGCATGTCCTGCTCCGCAGACGAGAACGTCGTAGACTTTTGGGAAGGTATAAAGCGAGGACATGGTGGTCAAAAACTGGTTTACAATTTAGCACACAGCTCCCCTGTTTGCAGAAAGTTCCACGTGGAACGTTGGCTTTAACTTTAAGAGCCACGAGTCCAAAAAAAAGCGGTGAACCCGTTCCCCAGATTCACCGCTCGATATAATGTCTCGCTGCCCCGACAGCCTTTATTTTAGCAGCGCAACGATCTTCTCCACCGCAGCCTCTGCCGTAAGGCCATGCTTTTGACGGAGAATCGGAACCGTACCGTGCTCAATGAACTCATCTGGCCAGCCAATTCTCGCCACTGGCGTCGTGATTCCGGCATCGTGCAAATGCTCGATCACCCCGCAGCCAAAACCGTTGTGCAGCACATGGTCTTCGAAAGTACAGATGACTTTGCTCTTCCGCGCAAAAGCCTCCAGCACCGTTGAATCGAGAGGCTTGATCCAGCGGGGGTTCACCAGCGAGGCGCTGATGCCACGCGCCGCGAGCAGCTTTTGCGTGGCCTGTGCCATGGAGAAGAAATCTCCCAAGCCAAACAACGCTACATCGCCCTCGGGCTCAACAATCTCTGCTTTTCCGATTTCGAGCAAAACTGGCTTCTCCTTGGGAGTCACACCCGGGCCGGTGCCGCGCGGATAACGGATGGCGATCGGCCCTTTTTCATAGTGGGCCATTGTCCAAAGCATATCCACAAACTCGTCTTCATTGCGCGGTGCCATGTGGACGATATTCGGGATGTGGCGCAGGTAGCCAATATCAAACAAACCATGATGCGTTGGGCCATCATCACCACTCAGACCTCCGCGGTCCATGCAAAGTCTCACCGGCAGATGTTGGATCGCCATGTCATGAATGATCATGTCATAAGCGCGCTGCATGAACGTCGAATAGATCGTCAGGAAGGGCTTGAGACCTTGCACCGCCAGACCGCAGGCAAACAGCGCCGCATGTTCTTCGGCAATTCCGACATCATAATAGCGCTCGGGAATCTCCTTCTTGAAAACACTCAAGCCAGTGCCCCCTGGCATCGCTGCAGTGATTGCCACGATCTTCTTATCTTCCTTGGCGAAGTCCGTCACGCTGCGGGCATAAATCTGGGAGTAGGTCGGCGTAGCGGTATTCTGCGTCTCGCCCGTCTCGATGTTGTACTTCCCGAGCCCATGAAATTTACCCGGATCCTCGAGCGCCGGTTTATATCCCCTCCCCTTCTCCGTAATGATGTGGAGGATCACCGGCTCATTTTGCGTCCGGAGAAATTCAAACGTCTTAATCAGCAACGGCAAATCATGCCCATCGATCGGGCCGTAATAGCGAAACCCGAATTCTTCGAAAATAACCGAAGTTGTCGGGCTGGCCTGCGAAGACGTTGTCAGGAATAAACCCTTGGCGCTTTCCTCTACTTTACCTGCCAAACGACGGATTACTTTTCCGCCAACTTTCTCCAGCAAGCCTGCAGCTGTCTGATGAATATGGGCATAAGCCGGGTGGGTCGCGATTTGATTAAAGTACTTTGCAATAGCACCTACATTGCGATCAATGCTCCACTCGTTGTCGTTGAGCACCACAATAAACCGCTTCGTCTGCGCCGCGACATTGTTCAGAGCTTCGAACGTCGGCCCACAGGTAAACGCGGCGTCGCCTGCGACACAGATGACATTCTCGTCGGATCCTCGGAGATCACGGCCCACCGCTATCCCGAGCGCCGCCGAAACTGCCGTGCCTGCATGTCCAGCTCCATAGCAATCATGCTCGCTCTCTGTCCGCAGGCAGAAGCCATTCAACCCTTCATACTGGCGGATTGTCTGGATTTTATCCCATCGGCCGGTCAGCATCTTGTGCACGTAAGCTTGATGAGCCACATCAAAGATGAACTTATCCTTTGGGGTGTCGAACACCCGATGCAAAGCCAGTGAAAGTTCGACCACACCCAAGTTCGGTCCCAGATGGCCACCGGTTTCAGCGAGGGTCGAAATCAGCGTGCTGCGGATCTTTTCGGCTAGTTCGGTAAGCTGCTCTGCGGGGAGAGATTTCAGGTCAGCAGGGCTTTTGATGAGGGGAAGATCCGCCATACGGGGTGAATGAAAAGAGAACTAAAAGAGGGGTCAAAAAAGTCGTATCTCGCCGCCTGTGTTGCCGCTGTCCGTACTATCGGTTTTCGGACTTCTCACGGCTTTCTTAGGTGCAGTATTAGGCTGTATATTTCCAGCTGTAGCGGAGGCGCCGGAAGGCGGAGGCGCTTCGGTAGTTTCGCCAGCGGCAAACTCAGTCAAAACTGCTTTGCTCTGATTTTCCAAATCAAGGCCGATGGACTCCACACGAAGCCGCGCGTTTTCAATGCGGCCACGGCACACATGCAACAGCCGCATGCCGCGTTCATAGGAAGTCACCATTTGCTCGAGCGACAACTGATCGCCCTCCAATGAAGTAACGATGGAGTCGAGTGACTCCATGGCTTCTTCAAATGAGCAGGCTTCAGGTGGGCGTTCGTCTTCAGTCATAACCGTGACAGGGCGAGCCAACTATCATGCCGCGCCCAGCCTGCGCCGCAAGCAGAATGAGGCTTGGTTATCCCTCTTCAAGGCACTCATTTTGGCCCACATGCGTCACCTTTCACCAACGCTTCTTGTCAGCCATGAAGACCATCTCTGCGATGAAGCGTTCTCCATTGCCAACGGGTTGACCGGCCAATGGAAAAAACTCCCGGTAAGGCAATGTCGAGCCATTCATCGTGTCCACTCCAAAGGCTGTTCCCATCCCTCGCAGAACTTGCGGAGCCCAGTCCAGATACGAACTATCAAACAAATCTCCAATGCGCTCCACCCGCGCCGACCATGGAGTGAAGACCAGGCCCGCTATGGATTCACCACGCTGGCTCGCCTGCTCACGCATTTCCATGAACTGCTTTGTCTGCATGGGCAGCCAGATGCTGGGACGATCCGCATACCACGCTACCGCCCAAGGTACATCAGCCACCACAATCTCGCGCTTCTCAGTGAAGTCCTTCAGCCTCGCCAGACGATCAGGGAGATAAGGCGGCCATTGCGCGAACTGGCCTTTGGTGCTCAGCCCACCCATGACCTCTGTCGGGAACGAGATGGCCATGGGAGCCGCAGTGACCATCAATGCTAGGAAACCAACACCATGGTCGCCCCACCAAGTTCCCGGCATGAAGTTCAGACGGCTCCAAAACACCATGAATAAGGCCGTGCCATAAGCCGCAAACATGGGTGCCAGGACAATATACATCTGATTGCCATCCTTCTCCTTCTCGGGCAATCCGATGAGGGACATCCCAACAAGTGCTATCACCCAAAGGATCGCCAGCGCCCAGCGCGCCTGTCGCGCCTCCAGCCGTTTGAAAGGGTGCAAGAGCGCCAGAAAGAAGAGCGGTGCGGCCACGATGCCGCCGAGATAGATCGGCATGCTGCCCAACTGACTCGCGAGATTCACCAGGACTTTTCTCAAAAGAAAACTCGTGCTCACCGGCGGTGTCACACCGGAGTAATCCCGCAACAACCATGAGTCCTGGGGCAACATCAGCGCACTCTGTAGGGTTGCCTTCAGCACTCCCATCGTCTCGCCACAAACCATATAGTTACGGAAGCTCCACCCCGCTAATGCCAAAGCAACCGGCACCACTACCATTAACACGAGAACCCTTTGCCGGATGAAGACGCCGACAGATACGACCAGCCCCATCACCAGAAACACCGCGATCCAATGCGACAGCAACATCAGCGCAGCCATCACCCCCATTCCAAAAATTAGGGTGCCAATTCCGCGCAACCCTGCGGCTTGGCGCTCCAGCGCGATGACGAACCAATAGAGCGCAATGCTCAGGAAAAAGAGCACCAGCATGGGCGCCAGACTCCCTCTGGCGACATCCCACAAGAGCTGACACACGAGCATCTGCAGCACCGTCAACATCGCGATGCGCCCATCGAACAGTCGCTGCACCGTCAGCCAGGTGAAAGCCATGGCTCCCAGGAAAAACACCAAGCTGATCCCCGCCGTAAGACGATCCAATACGTAAACGCGTGTCTGCGTGCTACACTCCCAATTGTCCTTCATCAGCTTGAAGGGAAGCGCCAAGACCAGCGGCGCGATGGGCGGTTGCAGCGTGTCACGCTGTATTAAGTAAGAGGTTTCTTTGCCGGCCTTCTCCAGTTGCTGCGCAGCGTAGGGACGGATCACCTGTGTCGAATAACCATTCCCCCGCGCCAGTTCCCGCGCGATTTGCGCCTGGTCCATCCCATCTGGAGTGGCCAATCCCCGGAACGTGACGAACAACTGCACGATCGTCAGGCATCCTACCGCCGCGAAGAACACAAGTCGCGCTACCCCGGAACCTAAGCCCTCTGGACGTTTCGTCTGGTCTGAATTTTCCACCATCTAAACTATCGAGAGTATTGAGTCCTTGGCAAAAAGCCAGCGCGACTTACGCCATCTCACGACAAGTGACTCGGAGGCGGCTCATTGCCGTCGCCGTCACTTGTCAGCCACTGGAGATCTTCTCACCCGCTTTACCCGATCCATTTCCTTCAGCTTCCGCTGCAGCGTTCGCCGGCTGATGCCGAGCAGTTCCGCCGCATCCGTCCGGTTGTCGCCCGTTTGCAGGAGCGCGGAATTAATGAAATGCCTCTCCATCCTTTCCAAGTTCAGATCGCTTGTAAAATTGGGGGATCCTCCTTGCCCTGATCCAGCACTTTGATCTGGCCCCTTCATCGAGAGCGAGACTCCTGTGCCCCCAGTCACCGATGCCGGCAGGTGTTTGAGACCCACTCGCGAGCTATTGCACATCACCACTCCATGTTCGATTGCGGTACGGAGTTCCCGCACATTCCCCGGCCAGTCATAGTTCAGCATGGCCTGGAGCGCATCCTCTGACAGCGGCTTGTAGGGCTTGCCATTCATCCTGGCCATCTCATGCAAGAAGGCATCCGCCAGGATGGGAACATCGCTCTTCCTTTCCCGCAATGGAGGCAGATGCACGCGGACCACATGCAGACGCCAGAACAGATCTTCCCGGAACTTCCCTTCACGCACCAGCGCGGCCAGATCTTTGTTCGTCGCTGCCACCACCCGCACATCCACCTTGATCGGCTTGCTGCCCCCCACCCGTTCGATCGTCTGCTCGCCCAGAGCCCGCAGCAGCTTCACCTGAATGTTAGCGTCGATCTCCCCAATCTCATCCAGAAACAGCGTCCCACCATCCGCGAGTTCGAAACGCCCAATCCGTTTATCTGACGCTCCAGTAAAAGCCCCTTTTTCGTGGCCGAACAGTTCGCTCTCCAGCACATTGGGAGAGAGCGCCGCACAGTGCACCGTCACTAATTTGGCTTTGGGCCGCCCGCTCAGATTGTGAATGGCTTTGGCCACTAGCTCTTTCCCGGTGCCGCTCTCGCCATCGATCAGAACCGTCGCACGCGTGGGCGCCACCTGCTCGACGATCTCGAAGATCGGCTTCATTACCTCAGACTGCCCAAGGATGCCGTCCACGGCGAACTTCCGTTCCACCTGCTTCTTGAGCTCGACATTTTCCTTCTCCAGCGTCCGGCTCTTAAGCGCTCGCTTGATGAGAATTTCGACCTCATCAAGATTCAGCGGCTTGGTGACAAAGTCATACGCGCCATGCTTCATCGCCTCCACGGCGGAATCCACCGACCCATACGCCGTCATCATGATGCAGATCGGCGGATGAGTGACCTGTAGCGCCCGCGTGATCAGATCCATTCCGCTTTCACCACCCAGCCGCAGATCGGTCAGCATGACATCGATCTGATCGTGCTTCAGCAGTTCTTCTGCCTCGGCAATGCTTCCCGCCACATAGACATCAAAATCCTCCTCCAAAGAAAGCCTCAACCCATCACGGGTGTGCTTCTCATCATCCACAATCAGAATGGTGGCCGGATCATTCATTTACCAATCAGAATCAAAACCGTCTCACCCCGAAGTCCAAGAACTTTTCCATTAACCCTCTCCACGTCCAAAAAATTCGCGAACAGAAGTCTACTACCCCCGTCCCAACAAACCTTTGAGTCTTCGCGGTGAATTTTCTACTTATTCCTCGCCCGCGTCCTCAACATACACTCGATTCACCCGCATTCCCAAGCTCGTAAAAATGTGCCACGGAATGGTATAGGCTTTCTCCGCAAGTTCACTCGTCGTGATCACCTCGTTACCCTGTCTCCCCAGCAAAACCGCTTCTTCCCCCACCCGTACGGGCTCAGGCAGGTCGGTCACGTCCACCATGATTTGATCCATGGTGACCCGACCTAGGAGCGGGCATCGGATGCCCTGGATCAATACGGACGCACCGCGTCCCGATACCTGCCTGGGATAACCGTCCGCATAGCCCGTTGCTAGGGTCGCCACCTTGGTTGATCGCTCCGTAATGAAGGTTCTTCCATAGCTCACGCCGTGACCCGCCGGCAGTTCCCGCACCAGAAGCACCCGCGTCTTCCAAGTCAGTACAAGCTTCACCTTTTCCTCCCACCCTACGATCGGAGACACCCCATAGAGCATCAGCCCTGGACGCGCCAGGTTGCAGAACTGATGTGTGGCTTCATATCCGAGGATGCCGCCACTATTCGCCAAATGACGCCACTTGGGCTTAAAGCCCATCTCCTCCGCGTCGGCCACAATCCGGCGAAACCGCTCGATCTGATCCGCACTGAAAACTTCATCTTCATCGGGCGAAGGCTGATGCGAGGAAATGCCTTCCCACTGGATCCCAGGAATCGCGAGAAGTTCGCTCACCATATCGTTCGTCCAGTTTTCCTCCAGGAACCCCATTCGTCCCATGCCGGTGTCGAGAGCCAGATGTGCGCTCACCTCGCGGCCTAGCCTCTCCCCCACCGTGCTCATGCGCTTCGCCTCCTCGAGCGTGCTGAGGCACACGTGAAACCCTGCTTTAATCGCCGGCTCTTCCTCACCCTCGATACAAGCACCCAACAAAAGAATCGGCTTATTGACGCCGCTTTGCCTCAATTCCTCGGCTTCTCGCAGGTTCGCCACGCCAAATAATGTCACCTGACTCTCCAGGGCTTTTGCCACCGGGATTGCCCCGTGCCCATAGGCATTGGCCTTCACCACCGCCAGGATCGCACTACCGCACTTCTTCAGTGCCAGGGCAGCATTGTGTCGCAAGGCTCCCAAATCAATCTCGGCCCACGACCGGCGATGGGATCCTGTATTCTTTTGCGTGTTCTCCATAGGTACACCACCTCATTCGAGGATGGACCTCACTTTGACCGCGGTTTCCTGCCAGGCATCGTCCGTCATCACTGGCCGCAAAAGCCCTTCCTTCGCCAGACCGTCCTGAGGCAGTTTCACCCACGACCGGCAGCCGCCATAACCTCTTTCATAGGGAAAGCTCCACACTTCCGGGAGCACCGATACCCTCACCAAAGCGATGTGAAGGCAACTGTCCTCGTTCCACTCAAACCGTTCCTTCACCACCTCTTCCGTCCACACATGCAGCGGAGCCAGGGCGTTCACTTTGTCCCAATCCGTCACTTTCCACACTCCAGCCATCTCAGCAAAAGCATGAATATCTACGCTCTCCCGTTGTTCGTCCTGCGGCACCATCACGGCATTCGCATTGGCTGGCATCCAGCGCAATTGCTCCGCCTGCGCATGAAAGCCGGTGGGAAAAAGCCAGAACCGCTCGTGTTGGAACTGAAAACCTTTCCGTCCCTCATGAATCCCTCCCTTGCGTAGGATAATGCTCTGGACTCCCTGCGCGAGCGCCTCGCACACATAAGCCCATTCTTTGAATCCCATTGCCTCCTTGTCAGCCATACCCGTGAGTAATCCGAGCTCGCCGCACTCTCAAGCTCACTTTTCGTTTGCCTCACGCAGACACCCCGCTTAGTATCCACGTCCCCTAGCGCGAGACGGTGGCCGTAGTTCAATGGTAGAGCCCCAGATTGTGATTCTGGTTGTTGCGGGTTCGAATCCCGTCGGTCACCCCAGCGTACGGCTTACTGTATCCACTCATGCCATCATTGGAGGAAAGCATCGGCTATCATTTCCTCGATCCGGCGATGCTTGAATTGGCGATCACGCATCCGAGCATCGCCTACGAGGTCAAAGGCGAACAGGTACACAACCAGCGCCTTGAATACCTCGGAGACGCGGTTCTCCAACTAATTTTCACTGACCTGCTTTATCGTCAGTTTCCTTTCGATGCCGAAGGCCTGCTTACGAAACTGCGCACCCGCCTCGTCCAGACAGGTACGCTTGCTCGCGTGGCCCGCCTCATGGATCTGGGTGCCAGCCTCCGGCTCAGCCGCGGAGAAGATGCCAGCGGAGGACGTTTGCGTGACTCGATCCTAGCCGATGCGCTGGAAGCCTTGGTGGGTGCCATCTATCTCGATGGCGGATATTCCCCCGCTCAGAAATTTGTGCTTCGCTTTTGGAAGTTAGAAATCGAGGACGTTGCACGCGAGCCTGTAGAACTGAACCCCAAAGGCCAGCTCCAGGAAATTCTCCAGGATATCGGCGGTCAGACTCCCACTTATCGCATCGTATCCACGGCTGGGCCCGACCACGCTCGGCATTACCAGGCCGTCGTAGTCTGGCGGGGTGAAGAACTGGCACAAGGAGCGGGCCGAAGCAAAAAACTGGCTGAAATCGCTGCTGCCGAACAGGCACTCACTTCCAAGACGGTGCTTCAGTTGCTCAGCAGCGCGGCTGCATCCTCCCCTTCCACCCCTCCGGCTGAGTGACAAAAAGTACATCAACAATTACGCGACTATTCGCAAAGTTGATTCGCGATCTTAATAATGCACAGGTTGCTGACGTCTTGTTCACGTTCTCCATTCCTGTGGAACCCCCCACAATGGGCTGAGGAACGCAGTTGTTCACATATTGACAGCCCTTACTGGTATTAATCCTTTTACCTTTCTCAAATATAATACTTAAGCCTGCGAATAACTCGCACGAATGAGATAAATTGAGGCAGCGATCGGGAGCCCTCAAAAGGTAAGGTTATGCATTTAGTCAGCCAATATCCGCGTTCGCTCAAAAATAGATTCGTCTCTCTTCAGACCTTCGTGTCTTCGCGGTAAAACCTAATCTCGGCCACCCCCTTGTTGTTGGGCAAACACTCCCTCCTTGTCATAACGGCCAACTTGCACGAAAGTCGCCACCCCACATGGCCAGTCAATTCGGCACTCTCTTCCGCGTCTGCACCTTCGGCGAGTCTCACGGCCCTGCCGTCGGCTGCACCATTGACGGCTGCCCGCCCGCTATTCCTCTGACCGAGGCAGATCTTCAACTTGAGCTCGATCGGCGTCGCCCTGGCCAGAGCCGCATTGTTACTCAGCGCAAGGAGCAGGATACCGCCCAGATCCTTTCAGGTGTTCTCGATGGCCAGACCTTGGGCACACCCATCGCCATCGTTGTCCAGAATCAGGATCAGCGCTCGGATGCCTACAAAGAGATGGAGACGGCCTACCGTCCCTCCCATGCCGACTACACCTACGATGCGAAATATGGCCTGCGCGCCGTCGCCGGTGGGGGCAGGTCCAGCGCCCGTGAGACGATCGGTCGTGTCGCCGCGGGTGCCGTCGCCCGCCAAGTCCTGACGACTTTCCTTCCCGATTACGAATGCCTCGCCTATGTCAAACGCGTTGGCGATATCGAGGCCACGGTTCCTCCATCGGTGACCTCGGAGCAAATAGAATCCAACATCGTCCGCACCTGCGACCCCGATGCGGCCGAAAAGATGATCGCCCTTATCGAAAAGCTTCGCACCGAAGGCAACAGCATCGGTGGTGTCATTGAATGCGTCATCCGTGGCGTGCCCCCGGGCTTGGGTGAACCTGTCTTCGACAAACTGGAAGCGGAACTCGCCAAGGCTATGTTAAGCCTCCCCGCCACCAAAGGATTTGAAATCGGCAGCGGCTTTGATGGTGCCCGTCTTACTGGCCTTGAGCACAACGACGAATTTTTCACCGACGATACCGGCCGCATTCGCACGAAAACCAACCGCAGCGGCGGCATCCAGGGTGGCATCAGCAACGGCGAAGAAATCTTCTTCCGCGTCGCCTTCAAACCCACCGCCACCGTTCTGCGCGAACAAAACACCGTGACCAAAACCGGCGAAGCCACCACGCTCAAAGCCCGCGGCCGCCACGACCCCTGCGTCCTCCCGCGTGCGGTGCCTATGGTAGAAGCCATGGCGCATCTTGTCTTGGTCGATCATTTGCTACGGCAGCGTGCACAGCGTGGAACGGAATAGTTCTCCTGTTCTCTAGGATTACCAATATGTTAGGCGCATGAGCACCCTCGATATTTTAGTCGAGCACAGTGATAGGCTCATGCCCTACTTTGCAGGTGCCTGGCCATCTTTTCACGACGCGGAAATTATTTCCATTGATTTGTGGCGCGGTGATGTTTGCCCAGAGCAAAACAGTTGGATTGGCGCGGCCATCACTGTCAAAATCCTAGTGCTAGAAGCCACTCAGCCAGATGCATCTCACGCAGGGAATGATCATTTGGTTACGCTACTCTTCCACGACGTAGACGACATCAAACTTGTCGGCTTCAATCACCAGAACGCCATCAACGGCCTGACTTTTTCGCAGGAGGCACGCGGCGAAGGATTGACTCCCACTATTCGCGTAGAATTTGTTCGTGGCTTTGGTGCTGATATTTCCTTCCAGTGTTTGCGAGTCGAGGTACTCCAAGTGGAGCCCTACCCACCGTCGAAGCAATGTGCCTAACCATGTAATGGGATGTACCAGTTGCTCCAATTGCAATCGATCTAACAAAAACTGTGCGGAAGTGATCAGCAGCAATGGCCAACGCGAACTAACTAATCGGGGAAGTGTCACAGATGACAACATTCATGGCGACAGGAACTCCTGCAAAGTCACGGCGTCTTGCTCAAGATCCCCAACGGTGTATCTCAATTCAGCTCCATGCTGATGCAGAAAACTCTCTGCTTCGTGAAAGCCAAGCCCTAGCATCTCGCTAACTTGCCCTTGTGAGAGTTCCCCGGGACCGATACCACTCAAGTGCGAGGCATCTCAACGCTCGCTGTTCAGGCTGCGGTCCATCGAGACGCATACTCGCGCTATAGGTTCAGAAACTTCCAATGAGATTATCACTGGCGCTAGGCTCAGCTCAAACAATCATCGACTCAATCGCCCGCATCTCGTCACGCAATTTCGCGGCGTCTTCATAACGTTCTTCCAGAATCGCGCTGTCAATCGCATGCTTCAACTCGGTGAGGCGCTTCTTGATCTGGCCTGGCGATGGAGGAGCAGAGGGGGCCGAAGCACTACTAGATCCGCTCCCGCCTCCACTACCAATGCCGCTGCTGGGCACCGCACTACCCCCGCCAATATTTCCACCGGCCGGTGGCTTCACAAGGTCACCTAAACTCAACGGCTTCCCCGGTGCCTTGCCCACATGTCGCGTACCTTTGTGCATCGCCCGCAACATGCTATCCAGATCATCGCCAAACGTCCGGTAACATTCCGGGCAACCCATGCGTCCGATCTTCTTCAAATGCGCCCGGGTAAAACCACACTCAGGGCAGGCCAGCGTGTCATCATCGACCTCAGTGGCGACTGCCTTTTTCTGCGTGCCGGCACCGAGGAGGAAATCCGCCAGTTGGAATCCTGTAGGATCCGTCACGCCCCGCTCCTTGGAGCATTTTTCGCAAAGATTTACCTGAGTCATCTTCCCGTCCAGAATCTGGGTCAGGAAGACGGACGCTTCGAGGTCGCACATGTCGCACTTCATGGTCAGAGCGTAGCAGGGGAAAAATCTAAAAGGGCTGAGTATCCACGCAAACCAGTCGGCGCGCGTCCCAATAAAAACGAACGTCGGGCAGATTTACTATACTGGATACGGCACAGGGGTGCCTTGCGAATTAACCATCTTCTTAAACTTTTTGACCAGCTCCTGCGTCAGCGGTCCGGGCTTCCCGTCGCCGATCAGCCGTTTGTCCAGCGCCACCGCTGCGATTACCTCAGCCGCCGTGCCCGTCAGGAAGCACTCGTCCGCCGTGAAAATGTCATGGCGCGTCATGTTCACTTCCGTGCAGGAAACGTTCATCTCCTTCAACAGCTCCATGGCGGCCCGACGCGTGATGCCATCCAGGCCACCGGCGGAGATCGGCGGGGTGAAAACCTCACCGCGTTTCACGAGGAAGAGATTGTCGCCCGTGCACTCCGCCACATAACCCTGCTCGTTCAGCATCACCCCTTCTTCACCACCGCCCTGAATCGCTTCGATCTTGGCCATGATGTTGTTCAGGTAATTGAGGGACTTCACCTGCGGACTCAATGCCGCGGGTCCGGGCCGGCGCGTGGCGCACGTCACCATCGTCAGGCCCACGTCGTACTTCTCGGGTGGATAAAGTGAAATACTGGAGGCGATAATCACCACGCTCGCCTTCGGGCATTGATACGGATTTAATCCCAAGGGACCGACACCGCGTGTCACCAACAAACGGATGTAACCATCACGCAGGTTGTTTGCCGCAATCGTGTCCAATGTCGCTTTCTCGAGAGCAGCAAAATCCATCGGCACATTGAGGCAGATGGACTTGGAGGATTCGTAAAGCCGGTTGAGATGCTCCGTCAGACGAAAGACTCGGCCATTGTAAAAACGAATGCCTTCAAAGACGCCATCTCCATAAAGTAGGCCGTGATCGAAGACGCTGATTTTCGCCTCCGATTCCGGAACGATTTTGCCATCGAGAAAGATTTGGAGTGGATTTGATGAGGCGGCCATGGCTGTGGGGGTTGCTAGAATGCCCTTCCCCAGCGCCATTGCAAGCTCTTAGGCAGGCTCCACCCGCCCTTCACGAATCATGAGTTTCCGGTCACCGCGCGAGGCCAGATTTACGTCGTGAGTCACAATCACGAGCGTCTTCCGATGTTCACCGACCACCTCGAAAAGCAGATCCATGATCTCTTTGCCCGTGGAGAAATCCAGATTCCCGGTCGGCTCGTCCGCCAGGATGATTCCCGGATCATTGATGAGGGAACGTGCCAGCGCCACCCGCTGCTGCTCCCCACCGGACAGCTCAGTGGGCAGGTGATGCAACCGTTCCGACAGGCCCACGCGGCCCAGCAAATCTTTGCCCCGGTCCTGTGCCTGTCGCGAGCCAATCATGGCCGGCAGGCATACATTCTCGAGCGCCGTCAGTTCCGGCAGCAGGTGATAATTCTGGAAAACAAATCCCAAATCCCGATTCCGCATGCGCGCTCTTGCGCTTGGACGCGCCGCATACAGAGGGTTTCCACCTAGCAGAACGTCCCCCGAGGTCGGCTTCTCCAAACCGCCCAGCGTGTAGAGGAGTGTCGTCTTTCCGGCCCCTGAAGCACCGCAGAGGAAGACTCTCTCTCCCTGCTGTACATCCAAAGTTATCCCACGGAGCACATGCACTTCATGCCCGGCCAGGTGATACCGGCGGTGGACTTCTCGGGCAGACAAAGCAGGGTGTTCAGCCATTAGGCCTACCTTCGCCATTCAGACAGTCTTCGCAAGCCCCGCCATGACTTCTCCGTTTCGAATCCTGACAACCGTTTTCGCCGCACTACAGTTTTTTCGTGCGTCCACCTTGACCCTAAAACGCATATCAGTCTAAAACGGATTAGTGCCAAGCCTCTTTTAATATTCAGCATGAGCGCCTCCCGTTACACCATTGAGGGAAAAATCGGCCAGGGCGGCGCGGGCGCGGTCTATAAAGCTGAAGATACTTTCCTGGGCCGACCGGTCGCTATCAAGAAGCTTCACATTGCCGCGAAGCCCACCAAAGGCAACATCACCTCGGGCACCGCCACCCGGGAGACCTTGCTTCGGGAGGCAGCGACACTCTCTTCCATTCAGCATCCGAATATCGTCACCCTTTACGACGTAGGCCAGGACGAGGATGGTCCCTTTGTCGTCATGGAATACCTGGATGGCCAGTCTCTAGAGGACGTCATCGAGACCGCACCGCTCCCGGAGCGTGAATTTCTCATTCTGGCTCGGGATGTCCTGAGCGGTCTCTCTGCCGCCCACGCACGGAGCATTCTCCATCGCGACATGAAGCCCTCCAACATCATGTTGCAGTGGCTGCCTACCGGTGAACCTCAATTTAAGATCCTCGACTTCGGTTTAGCGAAATACACCACCAAACCTGCTGTCCAGACCATGGACGCCTCAGGCGGCGTCATGGGCTCGATCCACTTTATGTCTCCGGAGCAGTTTGAGCGAACCCCCTTGGACGCCCGGACCGATCTCTATTCCACCGGCTGCGTCTTCTTCCACGCCCTGACGGGAAATTATCCCTTCGCCGGAAAAACGGGCCCGCAGGTCATGATGGCCCACATGCGCCACGACGTCGGACCCCTCGCCGAACTCCGCCCCGACCTCCCTCCCGCTTTGGTAGACTGGGTTCTCCGCCTCACCTCCCGTCTCAAGGACGACCGCCCTTCCTCCGCCCTCGAAGCTCTCCAGTCGCTGCCAGGCTAGAACGCCCTTTTCCTTCACTCGCTTCAAGGGTATCCGGCCTTCTTAAGAACACTTCACAATCTTCGCGCCTTCGCGTCTTCGCGTCTTCGTGGTGAAAATGCCTTTGGCTATACCGCTCCAGCCGTCGAACGGTGGGACCCACCAAAAATCTCCCGCCCACCACAACAACCCACCGCCAAAAGAATTAACAGAAAACAAAACAAAGTTTTTTTGAAATTTTTTTGACAGGGCGCACTAGCCCATTACCTTGCGACCCTCTTTTTCGCGGGAAAGCAGGGGAGCACCGTCTTTGCGTCCAAACGCAACACATGCTCACCGGCCTCACCTGAGGGGAAGATTTAAGCGTTTCCACGGCCAGTGGTGCGCTCGTGTAGCTCAGTGGTAGAGCACGTCCTTGGTAAGGACGAGGTCGCGGGTTCAATCCCCGCCACGAGCTCCATAAGCCCTTGGAAATGTTTAAATTATGACTCGATCCGACCCAAACCCAAACGCGCAATAACCAACCACAGACATCATGGCTAAAGAAGCTTTCCAACGGAACAAGCCCCACGTCAATATCGGCACGATTGGCCACGTTGACCACGGCAAAACCACGCTGACCGCCGCCATCACGACGACCTTGTCCGAAAAAGGCTTCGCACAGGCGAAGAAGTACGACGAAATCGATGCGGCCCCCGAAGAAAAAGAGCGCGGTATCACTATCAACACCGCACACGTCGAATACGAAACCGACAAGCGTCACTATGCTCACGTCGACTGCCCAGGACACGCTGACTATGTGAAGAACATGATCACCGGTGCCGCCCAGATGGACGGTGGTATTCTCGTTGTTTCCTCCGCTGACGGCCCGATGCCCCAGACCCGTGAGCATATCCTGCTCGCCCGTCAGGTCGGCGTTCCTGCCATCGTTGTTTTCATGAACAAGGTGGACATGGTGGACGACGCAGAACTCCTCGACCTCGTCGAAATGGAAGTTCGCGACCTCCTCAGCAAATACAACTTCCCCGGCGACGACATCCCCATCGTTAAGGGTTCCGCTCTTAAGGCTCTCGAAGGTGATCCCGAGCAGAAGGCCAACATCTACAAGCTCATGGACGCAGTGGATGCCTACATACCTCTCCCAGAGCGTCCGATCGATCAGGACTTCCTGATGCCAGTTGAAGACGTGTTCGCGATTGAAGGTCGTGGTACCGTCTGCACCGGCCGTGTCGAACGTGGTATCATCAAGAAGATGGGTGAAGTTGAAATCGTCGGCATCCGCCCAACGGTCAAGACCACCGTCACCGACATCGAAATGTTCCGTAAGCTCCTCGACGAAGGTCGTGCGGGTGACAACGTGGGCCTCCTGCTCCGCGGCGTGAAGAAGACCGATGTCGAGCGCGGCCAGGTCATCGCCAAGCCCGGCTCCGTGAAGCCTCACCGTAAGTTCAAGGCAGAAGTTTATGTTCTGTCCAAGGACGAAGGTGGCCGTCACACGCCTTTCTTCAGCAACTACCGTCCTCAGTTCTATTTCCGCACCACGGACGTCACCGGCACCATCGCTCTTCCTGAAGGCGTGGAAATGGTGATGCCTGGAGACAACGTCTCCGTCGAAGTTGAGTTGATCACTCCTATCGCCATGGAAAAAACCATGCGCTTCGCTATCCGCGAAGGTGGCCGCACCGTCGGTGCTGGTCGTGTGGGTGACATCCTCGACTGAGTTGGAAGTCTCTAGCGTTTTGGGTTTTGCGACGCCGCGGGGTTACCAGGTAACCCCGCGGCGAAGCTGTCCCGGATACAAAAGATTCCTAACTTGCAAAATTTAACGATTCCCCGAGTATAAGAGCCAGTCCGTCAAGTTTATACGCCAGTAGCTCAATTGGTAGAGTAGTGGTCTCCAAAACCATTGGTTGTGGGTTCAAGTCCTACCTGGCGTGCCATTTCTTGCGTTGTCTCCCGCTCGCTGCTTGACGTACTATGAAACGACTCACTCGCTATTTTGCTGAAGTCTGGTCCGAAATGAAAAAGGCCACCTGGCCTTGGGACCCCAAGGAAAAAGGTTTCGCCCGTTACAAGGAACTCACGGACGCAACCACTGTCGTTTTTATCGCCATGCTCATCCTGGCGGCCTTCACCGGGTCTTTTGACTTTGTGATGCGCATGTTCTTCAAAGCTTTCACGGGCCTGTAATTCTTAGCAGCCCTTCTCTCTTTCCCCTTTTCATGCCAGCTATTCCCCTTCCTCGCGATCAGTGGTATGTCATTCACGTCCGCGCCGGGCTTGAGCAGCGCGTCCGTGAAAACATGGAGCGCCGCATCGAGTCGGAGGAAATGAGCGACTACATCTACGAAGTCATCGTCCCCACCGAGCGCGTTGCCGAAGTAAAAAAAGGCAAACGCAGCGAATCCACCCGCAAGGTGTTCCCTGGCTACATCCTCGCCAACATGTGGCTGCTGGACGAAAATAACAAGCCCGTGGTCCAAACGTGGCACTTCGTCAAAGAAACCGACGGCTTCCTTAATTTCGCTGGCACCAAGGATCATCCAATTCCTCTTCGTCCGAAAGAAGTGGAAACTCTCCTCGCTCAGGTTCGTGAGCGTGAGGAAGGTGTCCGTCCAAAATTGGCTTTCTCAGTTGGTGACACGGTCCGCGTGGCGGACGGTCCCTTCGAAAGCCAGACCGGTATCATTGAAGAAATTGATCCAGAGAAGGGCCTCCTGCGCGTCTCAGTCAATATTTTCGGCCGCTCCACTCCGGTGGACCTCGAATACTGGCAGGTCGAAAAACCCTGATTCCTTTTCTTTATTTTCTGGCAATGCGCTTGGCTTCTACTGGCGCGCCTCTCAACTCGACAACCACACAGAGCACTTTTAGCTAACACTACGGAGAAATCGCGATGGCCAAAGAAATTGTCAAACTCATCAAACTTCAGATCAAAGCAGGCGCCGCCAATCCAGCTCCTCCGATCGGTCCCGCCCTCGGTCAGGCTGGTGTGAACATCATGGCCTTCTGTAAGGAGTTCAACGCCGCCACTCAAAAGGTCGCCGGTGACATCCTTCCCACCATCATCACGGTGTACAAGGACAAGAGCTTCACCTTCATCACGAAGCAGCCTCCCGCATCGATCCTTCTGAAGAAAGCCGCTAACCTGGCTTCCGGCTCCGGCGAACCTAACAAGAAGAAAGTCGCCAAGCTAACCAAGGCACAACTCAAGGAAGTCGCCAAGCTGAAGCTCGCCGACCTCAACACTACCGATCTCGACCGCGCCTCCCGCATCATCGCAGGCACCGCCCGCCAGATGGGCATCGAGATCGCAGAGTAAGTTTTCGTTACCGTTCTTCAAACAAACCAAAATCGCAGGAGAGTAGCAGACCCAACAAGTTCACGCGCTCGCTCGCACTGCCCTAAAACATGAAACACCGCAGCAAACGCTACAAAAAAGCCGCCGAAATGGTGCCCGCTGGCAAACTCTTCAGCCTTGAAGAAGCCGCCGCACTCGTCAAGACCCTGCCCTCGACCAAGTTCGACCAGACCCTCACTCTGTCTTTCCGCCTGGGAGTCGATCCCCGGAAGTCAGACCAGATGGTTCGTGGTACCTGCCCTCTCCCCAATGGTTCCGGTAAGTCCGTCAAGGTCGCCGTATTCGCCACGGGTGACGCCGCTGAAGGCGCCAAGGCAGCCGGTGCAGAAATCGTCGGATATGAAGACCTCATTGCTCGCGTGAAGGAAGGCTTCACCGGCTTCGATGTCGCCATCGCCACTCCGGCCGCCATGGCTGAAGTTCGTAAGCTCGGTAAACAACTTGGTCCCCGTGGTTTGATGCCTAACCCCAAGACCGGCACCGTGACCGAAAACCCCGCTGAAGCTGTGAAAGCAGTCAAAGCAGGTCGTGCCGACTTCAAGTTGGACAAGAACGGCAACATCTCCGCCGCCATTGGCAAAGCCGCCTTCACCCCTGAGGCCCTCGCTCAGAACGGCCAGGCCCTCATTGACGCCGTGGTTCGCGCCCGGCCTTCCAGCGCCAAAGGCAAATTCGTCGAAAACATCACGCTCACCGCGACGATGTCCCCCGCCCTTCCCCTGGATGTGGCCAAGTACGTTAAATCCGCCGCCTAACCCTGAAGGAGCAACCTACAGACAGACCAGACCATGAAAGCTGAAAAGACTGATTTGATCTCGCACCTTCTGGAGAAAGTGAACGCTTCCCCGTTCCTCTTCGTGGTGGATTATGCTGGCCTCACGGTCAGCAAATTTGACGAACTTCGCAAACGCCTCCGCGAGGCTGGCGCCGAATTGCACGTCTACAAAAACACGCTCGTCCGCAAGGCCGCTGAACAGGCTGGCTATCCCTCGGAACTCGGTGATGTCCTCACCGGCCAGTCCGCAGTAGTCACCGGCGAAAAAGACGTGTGCGCCGCCGCCAAGGTCATGAAGACTTTCTCCGGCGAATTCGAAAAGGGCAAAATGAAAGCCGGCGTGCTCGATGGTAAATACCTCAGCGCCGACGGTCTTCAGACCCTTGCCGACCTGCCTTCCCGCGAAGTGCTTCTCGCCCAACTTCTGGGTGTTCTGCAAGCCCCCGCCAGCCAGCTCGTTCGCTTGCTCAACGAACCCGCCGCCTCTCTGGCTCGTATTCTCCAGGCCAAGTCCGAACAGGCTTAACGTTTTACCTAACCCTTTGATCCGACGGCGGGCCATTCCGGCCCGCCCGAACCGAAAACCACAAACAGTTCCTTGCCGGGCCAGCGGCTGCTGGTCTTAAAACCGACAAAGCTTTGTCTGACGGAGATACTGAAAATAATACTATGGCAGACCTGAATAAAATCGTTGATGAACTTAGCGGCCTTACCGTCCTGGAAGTCGCTGAATTGGTGAAGACCCTCGAAACGAAGTGGGGCGTTAGCGCCGCTGCTCCCGTTGCCGTTGCCGCCGCTGGTGGTGGTGGTGGTGCCGCTGCTCCTGCAGCAGTCGAGAAGACCGAATTTGATGTCATCCTTCTTGAAGGTGGCTCCAATAAGATCGGTGCAATTAAGGAAGTCCGCGGCATTGTCGCCGGCCTCGGCCTCGCCGAAGCCAAGGCTCTCGTCGAAAAGGCTCCTCAGCCTCTCAAGCAAGGCGTCACCAAGGAAGAAGCCGAAGAGATCAAGAAGAAGTTGGAAGCCATCGGCGCCAAAGTCGAGATCAAGTAGTCTTTCTATTTCCAAACCAATCCATGTTTTGCCATCCCCCTGGCAAAGCATGGAATTCCCGAAAAAGCATCACTCCCGTAATGTTAGATCTTCCCTCCCTGCTCCATTCCTCCTTCAGCGTTCACGCTGGTACTGGGATGCAGCTTGGGTCGGATGACTCTCGCCATTTCGTAAGCTGTTTTTCCACCCCGGCGCCTCTCGGTGCCGAGGGTGTTTTTGTCCCCACGACATAGGGTTCATCCACCGACCGGTTGCCACGCTGCGCCGCCTCGGAATGCTCCCGCCCGATTTCCCCAGCCTACTCCGGTCACCACGCCGGTTTTTTCAATCAGTTGCCAACACCCAGCCACCCCGTCTATGTCCCAGCGCATTAATTTTGGCAAAATCAAGGAGCCCGTCGAACCGCCGAATCTGATCGAGATTCAGCTTAAAAGTTACGAGGAATTTCTCCAAAAAGATATCGCTCCTAGTAAGCGAAAAGACCTGGGACTGCAGGCCGTCTTCCGTGAAGTTTTCCCCATCGAAAGTTACGATGGCAAAATGTCTCTGAATTTCACGCAGTATGAAATCGGAGAACCGAAGCTCAACCCGCTCCAGGCCATCCGTGAGGCGGAGACCTTCAGCGCCCCGCTCTACGTCACCTATGAATTGAAAGACGAAGCCGGCGCCAAGCAGGAGCGTGTTTACATGGGCGAACTGCCCATGATGACCACCCGCGGCACCTTCGTGATCAACGGCGCCGAGCGCGTCGTCGTCAGCCAGCTCCACCGCTCCCCCGGTATCTGTTTCGAAACCCAGCAGCACCTCAATGGCCGCTGGCTCTTCGGCTTCCGCATCATTCCTGACCGCGGCACCTGGCTCGAAGTTCAGTTCGATACGAACGACCTCCTTTACGTTTACCTCGACCGCCGCCGTCGTCGTCGGAAGTTCCTCGCCACCACGCTCCTGCGTGTCATTGGCTATCCTGGCGACGAAGACATCCTCAAGCTGTTCTATCAGATCGAAGATTTGAAGCTCCGTGAGACCATGACGGAGGAAGATCTCGCCTCAAAAGTCATCTTCCAGGACATCCTGGACGGCGAACTCATCGTCGCCCGCGCTTACGAGCCTCTTACCCTCGGCATCGTCCGCCAGCTGATCACGCTGGAGAAGAAGACCGTCAAATGCGTCACCGCGACGCAGGACGACCTCATCATCGCCTCCCTGCGCAAAGATCCTGCGCACGACGAAGACGAAGCCCTCAAGGAAATCTACCGCCGTCTCCGCCCTGGAGATCCGCCGACCATCCCGAACGCTCGTTCCCTTGTTAAGCGTCTCTTCTTTGATCCCAAGCGTTACGACCTTACCCGCGTCGGCCGTTACAAGATCAACCAGAAGCTCGGCATCAAGGTCAATTCCGAAGAGCGCATCCTTATTGCGGATGACGTCGTCTCGGCAGTTCGTTACCTCTTCAAGCTTCGCGCAGGTGAAGGCGTGCTTGATGATATCGATCACCTTGGCAGCCGCCGCGTGCGGGCCGTGGGTGAACTCCTCGCCAATCAGTGCCGCGTGGGCCTTGCCCGCACGGAGCGTCTGGTGAAAGAACGTATGACCTTGTTTGACGTGAACATGGACGTGATGACGCCGCAGAAGCTCATCAATCCAAAGGCGCTCAGCGCCGTTGTTCGCGACTTCTTTGCTCGCTCCCAGCTGAGCCAGTTCATGGACCAGATCAATCCTCTGGCCGAACTGACCCACAAGCGTCGTCTCTCAGCCCTCGGGCCTGGCGGTCTGAACCGCGACCGCGCCGGCTTCGAAGTGCGTGACGTTCATCCGTCCCACTACGGCCGTATCTGCCCCATTGAGACTCCGGAAGGTCCGAACATCGGTCTGATCAACTCGCTCTGCAGCTATGCACGCATCAATGAGTTCGGCTTCATCGAAACTCCGTTCCGCCGCGTCGAAAACGGCATCGTCACGGACAAGATTGATTACCTGACCGCGGACATGGAGGAAAACCACCATGTCGCCCAGGCGAACAACGTCATTGATGACAAAGGCAACTTCAAAAGCGAGCGCGTGTCCGTCCGCTATCGTGGTGACTTCCTTGAAGTTACCCCGACGCAGGCCACGCTCATGGACGTCTCACCAAAGCAGATGGTGTCCGTCGCTGCTTCCTTGATTCCCTTCCTCGAGCACGATGATGCTAACCGAGCCCTCATGGGTTCGAACATGCAACGTCAGGGTGTGCCTCTCCTTGAAGCCGAAGCTCCTTTCGTGGGCACCGGTATGGAAGGCAAAGCCGCTCGTGACTCGCAGTCCGTGATCGTCGCCGATGCCGGTGGCATCGTGGCTGCCGCCACTGCGGATTTCATCATCGTCACCAAGGACGGTCAGCTTCCCGTCAGCGAAAAAGCGTTCGCCACGGATCCTTCCAAGGTTCACACCGATCCTGACAAGGGCGTGCATTTCTATCCGCTGCGCAAGTTCATGCGTTCCAACGCAGGCACCTGTATCAATCAGCGTCCGCTCGTGCATCGCGGCCAGAAGATCAAGAAAGGCGACGTCCTCGCCGATGGTCCTTGCACGGACAACGGTGAACTCGCTCTCGGTCGTAACATGCTCGTGGCTTTCATGCCATGGAATGGTTACAACTTCGAAGATGCCATCGTCATCAGCCGTCGCGTCGTGACGGAGGATATCTACACCTCCATCCACATCGAAGATTTCGAAGTGGGCGCTCGCGATACCAAGCTGGGCCCTGAAGAAATCACCCGGGATATCCCGAACGTCGGTGACGAAGCCCTTCGTAACCTTGGCGCAGACGGCGTGGTCCGCATCGGTGCGGAAGTGAAGCCTGGCGACATCCTTGTCGGCAAGATCACTCCGAAGTCCGAAACCGAACTCGCCCCTGAAGAACGCCTCCTGCGCGCCATCTTCGGTGAAAAGGCTGCAGACGTAAAAGACACTTCTCTTCGCGTTCCTTCCGGTTGCACCGGTATCGTTATGGACGTGCGGGTTTCCTCCCGTAACGGCGCCGATAAGGAACGCCTCAGCCCTAGCGAGCAGAAGAAGCAGCTCAAGCAGATCACGGACGAGCATAAGAACAAGGTCGAGCAGCTAACCGAGCAGCTCACTGAGAAACTCTCCGAGATTCTCCTGAATGAAAAGATCAACCTCGACGTCGTCAATGGCGAGACAGGTGAAGTCATCATCCAGGCCAACAAGAAAATCACCAAGACCCTTCTCCGCACCCTTGCCGAGAACTACCGCACGGTGGAAATCGATCAGTCCCCGATCCGTAACAAGATCATGGACATCGTCGCCGCCTTCGAGGTGAAGTTCGACGAAGCCGACATCGAGCGTGAGCGCTCCCTGGATCGCATCGAACAGGGTGAAGAAATGGAATCCGGCGTGATCAAACAGGTTCGCGTCTTCATCGCCAGCAAGCGTAAGCTCAGCGTTGGTGATAAGATGGCCGGCCGTCACGGTAACAAGGGCGTTGTGGCAACCATTGTGCCTGAGGAAGACATGCCTTTCCTTGATGACGGCACCCCTGTTGACATCTGCTTGAACCCCCTCGGCGTGCCTTCCCGTATGAACGTGGGCCAGGTGCTTGAAACCCACCTTGGCATCGCTGCCAAGGCACTCGGCTTCACGGTCGCCACCCCTGTGTTCGACGGTATCAAGGAATCCCAGATCATGGAGTACCTGGCGCAAGCCAAGAAAGTTCCCGGCTTCGAATGGGTCGGCCTCAATGGCAAAAGCTATCTTGTTGATGGCCGCACCGGCGAGCGCTTCTCGCAAGAGGTCGTCGTTGGCTACATCTACATGTTGAAACTTGGTCACCTTGTGGCGGACAAGATTCACGCCCGTGCTGTCGGACCCTACTCCCTCGTCACCCAGCAGCCGCTCGGCGGTAAGGCCCAATACGGTGGCCAGCGCTTCGGTGAAATGGAAGTGTGGGCCCTTGAAGCTTACGGCGCAGCTTACACGCTGCAGGAGCTTCTCACCGTTAAGTCGGATGACGTCCAGGGTCGTACCCGCATCTACGAAAGCATCGTCAAAGGTGACAATTCTCTCGAAGCGGGCACTCCGGAGTCCTTCAATGTTCTCATCAAGGAAATGCAAAGCCTCGGCCTGGACGTGAAGGTCGTGAACCGCCATACCGGCGAGGAAGAAATCACGACTTCAACGTACCATCCAGCCGTCGGCCTGTAATTCATCTCGAACCACCCAGCAGCACCTATGAAAGAAACCAACTTCGACAGTCATTTGAAGGAACTTTTCGGGGAGTCTCACAAGACCGGCGGGTTCGACATGGTCTCGATCTCCGTCGCTTCGCCCGATCGCATCCGTTCCTGGAGCAATGGCGAAGTCAAGAATCCTGAAACCATCAACTACCGCACGTTCAAGCCCGAAAAAGGCGGCTTGTTCTGCGAGCGTATCTTCGGTCCCACCCGGGACTGGGAGTGCGCCTGCGGCAAGTATAAGCGCATCAAGCACAAGGGCGTCATCTGCGACCGTTGCGGCGTTGAGGTCACCCTCTCCCGTGTCCGTCGTGAGCGCATGGGCCACATCGAACTGGCCGTGCCCGTCACCCACATCTGGTTCTACAAGTGCATGCCTTCCCGCATCGGCCTCATGCTCGACATGACGGCCCGTTCGCTGGAGCGCGTGATCTACTACGAAGATTACATCGTGGTGAATCCAGGGAATACCCCCCTCCTCCGCGGCCAGCTCCTCACGGAAATGGAACTGCGTGAAGGTGAAGACCAATACGGCTCGGACGCATTCCGCGTGGGTATGGGTGCCGAAGCCATCCGCGACATTCTTGCCCAGGCCAACCTGGCTGAGATGACGAAGGAACTGGAACAGGCCATGAAAAAGACCCGCTCCAAGCAGCTTCGTAAGAAGATCGCAAAACGCCTCAAGCTTTGCCAGGGTTTTGCCGCTTCCCACACCCGTCCTGAATACATGGTCATGGAAGTCCTGCCGGTCATCCCGCCAGACCTTCGCCCCCTTGTTCCTCTCGAAGGCGGCCGCTTTGCGACCTCCGACTTGAACGACCTCTATCGCCGCGTCATCAACCGCAACAACCGGTTGAAGAACCTGCTCTCGCTCAAGACTCCGGACGTCATCATCCGGAACGAAAAGCGCATGCTTCAGGAAGCTGTCGACGCCCTCTTCGACAACGGCCGCCATGGCCGTGCCGTCACCGGCGCTGGCAACCGTCCGCTTAAGTCCATGAGCGACATGCTCAAGGGCAAGTCCGGTCGTTTCCGTCAGAACTTGCTTGGTAAGCGCGTCGATTACTCCGGCCGTTCCGTCATCGTTATCGGTCCTGATCTCACACTGAATCAGTGCGGTCTGCCGAAGAAGATGGCCCTCGTCCTGTTTGAGCCCTTCATCATCCGCCGCTTGAAAGAGCTCGGTCTGGTTCACACCGTCCGCAGCGCGAAAAAGATGATCGAGCGCCGCACGCCGGAAGTTTGGGACATCCTTGATGAAGTCACGAAGGGTCACCCGGTTCTCCTGAACCGTGCGCCAACCCTGCACCGTCTCTCCATCCAGGCTTTCGAACCGAAGCTCATTGAAGGTGAAGCCATCCGTGTGCATCCCCTTGTTTGTACGGCTTACAACGCTGACTTCGACGGTGACCAGATGGCCGTTCACGTCCCGCTCTCCATCGAAGCACAGATGGAAGCTCGCCTGCTTATGCTTGCGCCGAACAACCTGTTCAGCCCTGCCAGTGGCAAGCCGGTCATGACCCCTTCGCAGGACATTCCTCTCGGCTGCTTTGCTCTTACCTATCTCCGTGAGCTTCCTCATGTGGATGATGGCAAGAAGAAGGTTGTCGCTCGTTTGCCTCTCTTCAATGATCCTTCCGAAATCGAATTCGCGCTCAGCGAAGGCGGCGTCGAGATCAATCAAAAGGTTCTCTATCGGAATCCTGACTACAACCAGAAGGGCCGCACCTACGGCGACCCAACTAAGGCGGTTATTGAAACCACCCCTGGCCGAGTTCGCTTCAGCGAAATCTGGCCGTTGGAACTTGGTTTCTACAACAGCGTTGTAGGCAAGAAACAGCTCTCGGACATCATCTGGCGCTGCTTCCAAAAGTCTGGTCACCAGGAAACGGTTGCTGCCTTGGATCGTCTGAAGACTCTTGGCTTCCGTGAAGCCATGCGCTCCGGCTGTTCCATTGGTATCACCGACATGGTGATTCCCGAGGAGAAGTATAAGACTCTTGATCGCGCTCGTGCGGAAGTCACCACGGTGGAGAAGCAATACCAGCGCGGTATCATCACCAATGGTGAACGTCAGCAGAAGGTCATCGACATCTGGACCGGTGCTGGTGAAGAAGTCACCAAGGAAGTGTTCCGCACCCTCGAATACAACGAAGGCAAGAAACTGCACAATCCGCTCTACATCATGGTCACCTCCGGTGCTCGTGGTAACCAGACGCAGATCAAGCAGCTCGCCGGCATGCGTGGTTTGATGGCGAAACCTTCCGGTGAAATCATCGAACAGCCCATTACGTCGAACTTCCGTGAAGGCCTTACCGTGCTGGAGTATTTCATCTCCACTCACGGTGCTCGTAAGGGTCTGTCCGACACGGCTCTTAAGACCGCTGACTCCGGTTACATGACGCGTAAGCTGGTGGACGTTGCTCAGGACGTGATCGTCACAGAAGACGACTGCGGCACTGCCAACGGCATCACCCTTTCCTCCATCTATCAGGGTGATGAGGAAGTCGTGGACTTGAAGACTCGTATCTATGGCCGCGTCTCTTGCGAGACCGTTCATGATCCTTTGGACAAGAAGCAGGAACTTGTGCACATCGGCCAGCTCATCAATGAAGACATCGCCAACAGCCTCGTCAAAATTGGTGTCGAAAAACTGAAGATCCGCTCCGTGCTCACTTGCGAAAGCAAGCGCGGCTGCTGCTCCAAGTGTTATGGCCTCAGCCTTGCCACCAGCCGTGTGGTGAAGGTCGGTGAAGCCGTCGGTATTGTGGCTGCTCAGTCCATCGGTGAACCAGGAACGCAGCTGACCATGCGTACGTTCCACGTTGGTGGTGTTGCCACCGGCGCGTTCAAGCAACCGATCATCGTCACGAAGAACGCTGGTATCATCCGCTACAATGACATGCGTGTCGTGCAAACGGCGGAAGGCTGGATCGCTCTCAACAAGAACGGTACCGTCTCCATCCATGACGATAGCGGCCGCGAGCTCGAGTCTCACAAGATCGTTCTCGGCGCCGTTGTAGGCAAGGAAAGTGGCACCAAGATCAAGAAGGGCGAGACTCTCGTCACTTGGGATCCTTACAACGTGCCGATCATCACCGAGCGTGGTGGTAAGATCGAGTTCCGTGACATGATGCCCGGCGTCACCATCACAAAGGAAGTCAACCAGGCTACCGGTAACGAAGAAACCGTCGTTATCGAGCACAAGGAAGACATGCATCCGCAGATCGTCATCGTTGATCCGAAGTCGAAGGAAATCATCGCGAGCTACACCATCCCTGCCGGTGCTCACATTGGCGTGAAAAACAAGGAGACTGTCGAACCCGGCACCACCCTTGCCAAGACGCCACGTAAGGCCTCCAAGACCAAGGACATCACCGGTGGTCTTCCCCGTATTGCGGAACTCTTCGAAGCCCGTAAGCCGAAGGACGCCTGCGAAATTGCCAAGATTGATGGTGTCGTCGAAATCGGCGGCCTCGTCCGTGGCAAGCGCAAGGTCATCGTTACCGAGCCTAAGACTGGCAAGCAGGAAGAGCATCTCATCGCCCGTAACAAGCACATCCTTGTCACCAACGATGACGTCGTCACCAAGGGTGACCAGCTCACCGAAGGACCGGTCGTGCCGCATGAAATCCTGGAGATTCTTGGGCCTCAGGCCCTCCGTGAGCACCTTGTTAACGAGGTGCAGGAAGTCTACCGTGCTCAGGGCGTGGAGATCAACGACAAGCATGTCGAGATCATCATCCGCCAAATGCTTCGCAAGGTGAAGGTCACCGAACCGAACGACACCTCCTTCCTCTGGGGAGATCAGGTGGACCGTCAGGAATTCGAGAACGAGAACGCCCGTGTTACCCAGGAAGGTGGTAAGGCTGCAGAAGCCGACCCAGTCCTCCTTGGCATCACCAAGGCCTCCCTCGAAACGGACAGCTTCATCTCCGCCGCCAGCTTCCAGGACACCACCCGTGTTCTTACCGAAGCAGCGACGCTGGCGAAGAACGACATGCTTCGCGGCTTCAAGGAAAACGTCATCATGGGTCACCTCATCCCTGCTGGCACTGGATTCCTGTCCAATCGCAGCTTCACGGTCAACGAGACCGAGAAAGCAGTGTACTCCACTGCTGCGGACGAAGAAGCCGTCGGCTAAGCCGCTCAAAATCCCTCAGATTCAATTCAACCCCCAAACGCCTTCCCCGAAACGGGAAGGCGTTTGTGTTTCACGATGAGGCGCGTGCTCCAGAATATGGCCGTGAACAAGGGCGGGGTCACTGAACTCCTACGGGTGGCAAGATGTGCTACCACCTCCCGATTCAAAACCCGATACCCATAGAATAAACGAAATCGCCCTCAGAGTATCAAACCAGAATCAGCAAACCGAATCTGACCTCTCAATCATGGGCCGAATCCTAAAACTTACCTGGCTCGGCCTTTTGGTACTGGTCTCGATCACTGGCATTGCTCACCTCAAGATTCACCGCCGAGCCCAAGCCCAACAGCTGAGAGTGCATGAGACATCGGATATCCCAATTGTCCCTGGCACCGCCAAGCCAGTAGCCAAACACGCTCAAGCCCTTGGAAGAAAGCCCATTAATCCAATCCACAATACCGCAGGAACATGCCCAAAGTGCGGCTCCAGCTACCGAGGAGAGCATTACCTTTTGACCACGCACCCTCCGCAGGCCTTTCAATACTGTGGCCCATGTAGAACTTTCGGAGTGCCTTAATGAGGTCCTTAAGACTTAAACCTTCGTCACCACCCACAGCGACACAAACGGCACCAGGAATCCCACCACCGCCAGCCACGCAACTTGCTTGGCCGTCAGCGCCCGCCACAGCATCACCGCATAGATCGCCGCATAAAGCCCTAGCACCACCCAGGACACCACCACCTTCAAATCCCCCGTTTTCTGCGGGATCTTGAAGGTGATCGCCATCGCAAAACCCAGCAGCAGCACCCCCCAGAAGATCAGCCGCTGGATCGCCTTGGAAAGCTGATGAATCGGCGGCAGTTGATGGAACAATGCATTGATCTTATGCCGCTTCAGCAGCCGGTCCTGCATCAAAAACATCACCCCTGAAATACATGCCAGGGCAAACGCCGCATACGCTATCAAAGCCACGGATGCGTGCAACTCACCCCAATAATTGGGCGGCTTCACCGGTGTAGGTGTATCCAGCGGGGAAAGCAAAACGATAGTCTGCAGCACCGCCACCAGCGGAGCCGTAAACACTCCCAACAAAGAAAGCCGATACGCCGTGCCCACCAGAAAATACAGCAGCACGATGCACCAGCCGATGAAGATGAAGACCTCGAACAGGTTCGTGATCGGGCACCGCCCATGCTGATTGCCCCGCAGATAAAGAAATCCGCATTGGCAGAGAAAACCCGCAGCCATGGGCAAAATATGCCATCGGCTCTCCTTCCACGATCCGGCCCTGATCGACACAATCGCATGGAGCAACCCTGCCAAAAAGGCAATGGTCGAAATCAGGAGCAATAGCCGGTCCAGCGCCATATCGTCGGTGTTCTATTGTGACAGCAGAATGGAGGATGTCGAATTCAGAAGACAGCCTGCCTTTCCCTTGCCAGAAACGCACCTCACATGCACCATGGACGCTGCGAAACCCGTTTTACCGATCATCTCATGGACCCCAATACCGCTCTCCGTCTGAGTCAAGCCATCCGGGATGTTCCCGACTTCCCGAAAGCCGGCATCCTTTTCAAAGACATTACCCCGGTACTGTCAGACCCGGAACTGCTCGCTCTGGCGATCGAGGCCATGACGGAACCCTGGCTTGCCGAAAAGCCGGATAAAGTGGTGGGTATCGATGCACGCGGCTTTATCTTCGGCGCTCTTGTCGCCCAGCGCCTCGGCTGCGGATTTATCCCTGCTCGTAAGAGCGGCAAGTTGCCTTGGCGCACACGCAAAGTCGACTATGCTTTGGAATACGGCACCTCCTCCCTCGAGCTCCATGAAGACGCCGTGAAACCCGGTGAAAAAGTCCTCCTCGCCGACGACCTTCTCGCCACCGGCGGCACCGCTGCGGCGGCCCTGGAACTTCTCAAAGGCATGGAAGCCAATATCATTGGCTCCGTCTTCTTCATCGAACTCGCCTTCCTGAACGGCAAAGACAAAGTCGGTCCTTTCGGTCCCGTCCGCTCCATCGTCACGTTCTAGGCCTCCCCATCTCTTCCGCTTATCTAGGCTGGCGAGGAGCGTTTATTCATTCCTCGGCTGTCGTATCCCATCCCATGGCAGAAATCGTCAAGCGGCTCCCAGCCCGCGCGCGTGCGGCACTCGCTCCGCCGGACGGGAAGCCGCGTAGCCGCGCGGAGATGCTGCGCGCTTTCAAGCGCTATCGGAAAGTTGAGGAAGCTCGGTTGCATATCATGCATCGAGGCGGTGGCGGCGGGGTGGAGATCTGCCAGTCCCGCTCCGACGTCATCGATCTGGCTTTGGAACATCTTTGGGCCGAAATGCTGGCCGATGAAGATGGGCAGTTGCGGGATCTACCCATCAGCCTTGTCGCTACCGGCGGTTACGGCCGACGCCAGATGAATCCGCAGAGCGATGTGGACCTGCTCTTCCTTTTGGCGGGCAAGAGCTTGCAGGCTCCGGCAGAGGTCTGCGACATGGTATCCCAGTTCGTCACCATGCTGTGGGACATTGGCTTCAAGGTGGGCGATTCCTCCACCCGTCCCGTTGGCGAAAGTTTCAAGCTCGCCAATGCTGATAACTACGTAAAGACAGCCCTCATCGAGGCCCGTCTTGTCGCAGGCAGCGAAGCTCCCTTTAATGATTTGAAAGCGCGCTTCGACAAGGAGTGCATGAACGGGCGCGAGACGGAATTCCTCCGCATGCGTCAGCAGGATCTCGCGGATCGCCACGCCAAGTTCGAGGACACGCCTTCGGTGCAGGAGCCCAATGTCAAAAGCGGCTGTGGCGGCCTGCGCGATTATCACAACGCCTTGTGGATGACTTACGCGAAGCACCGCACCGTCAATCTCAAGGACATCGTGAAGAAGGGCATCTTCCCGGAGACCTCCTTGCGGGACATGGAGCGAGCTTACGACTTTATCCTCCGAGTCCGCACGGAGCTTCACTACATCGAAAAGCGTGAGAACGATCTTCTCACCCTCCGGCTCCAGGGCATCGTCGCCACAAACCTGAATTACCGCCACAAGAAGATCCTCAACCGCATCGAGGCCTTCATGCGGGACTATTATCGCCATAGCAGCAACTTGCTCCACCGCTCGAACGAGCTGATGGACCGCTACCATCTGCAAGCGGTGGAAGAAGAGAAGCCCGGCCTCGTGGCCCGTCTTCTCCGCTCGCAGCCGAAGAAGCGTGAAGAGTTCGATGGCTTCTACAGCAAGAACGAGCGCCTCTACGCGGAGCACGATGACATCTTCAAAGAAGACCCGCATCGCCTCATGCGGCTCTTTGTGCACACGCAGCAGCGCCACCTTCGCCTCAGCCCGGAGTTGTTCCACCTTGTGCAAAACAGCTTCGCACTGGTGAACCGTGTCTTCCGCTACAACAAACAGGTTCGAGAAAGCTTCGAGGCGATTCTAAGTCATAAAGGCGATGTTGCCCGTGTCTTACGCCAGATGCACCGCGTCGGGTTTCTGGGCCGCTTTATCCCCGAGTTCGGTGCCTTGAATTGTCTGGTGCAGCATGAGTTCTTCCACCGGTACACGGCGGACGAGCACACGCTTCGTACCATCGATAAGCTGGACGAACTGGCCGGTGCCCCCGAGCCCGGTCTGGAGTTTTACCAAAAGCTCTTCCGCGAGATGCAGGAGCCTGGCATTCTCTATCTTGCCCTGCTCTTGCATGACACAGGCCGCGCGCTGAACACTGCCACCCATTCGGATGCCAGTGCCGATCTCGCCAACCGTGTCTGCCGTCGGCTTCAGATCACCGGCGCGCGCCGTCGGCTTCTCATGTTCCTGGTGGATCACCACCTGAGCCTCTATCGGGTGGCTACCACGAAAAACATCGAGGATCCCAAGATCATTGAGGAGTTTGCCTCCATCATCCGGAACAAGCAGTATCTGGATGCCCTCATGATCATGACGTGTGCCGACTCCAAGGGCACCAGTGAAAAAAGCTGGAACTCCTGGAAGGAAAGCCTGCTCCTCCACCTCTACCGGAACACCGTTCTTTATCTTAACGATCCTTCCGACTTCGTCCGCAGCATCACGGCTCCGCTGGCTGAATTGGAAACCGATGTGCGTCGTCGCTTGGACTCTACCTACGGTAGCGAAATCACGGCCCACCTTCAGAACATGCCGCGGAGTTACTTCAACTTCCGCGATGCTGAAACGGTGGCGTTCCATATCAAGTCTCTGCGAGAGTTCTTCCGTCGTCTGGCAGAAGAAGACACCGCCACGGCCCTTATGCCATGCCTCACCTGGGTGGACCATCCGGACCAGGGTTCCAGTGAACTTCTCGTCGTCGGATGGGACCGCCATCTGTTGCTGGCTCGCGTCTCCGGTGCCCTCGCTTCCCACAACATCAACATTCTAAGCGCGGACTTCTACCAGCGCTCGGATGACGTGGTGGTGGATGTCTTCCGCGTTTGTCGCGTGGACTTCACCCCCGTGTCCAACGACCGCACCAAGGCAGCCGTTCAGAAGTTGATCGAACAATCGTTCATGGACGGCAAGATCAGCTTCCGCTCCGCAATCGAACAAAACCGGAAGCCGCACAAAGGCTACGAGACTATCGCCGAAGAAGTGCCGCAGCGGGTCCACATCAACAACGATGTCAGCCCCGATTACACGGTGGTGGAACTGCAGGCTCTCGACCGCCTGGGCCTCCTCCATGATGTGTTCATGGCCATCGGCCAACTCGGCATCAACGTCAGCCACGCCCGCATCAGTACGGAGAAAGGCATCGCGCTCGATGCCATCTATCTCCGGAACAAGGCGGATGAAAAAATCTATGACAAGGACGTGCTGTCTTCCCTGGATCACAACCTGAAACAGGCCGTCTTTCATTGAGAAAACGAGCCCCGTATGAAAATACCGATGCGAAACCCGCGTCTTACTGCCACGACATTATGAAGAAAATCGCCAACCTGCTCTCGCTTGCTGTTCTTGCCCTCGCCCTTCCGGCCATGGCGGAATCCACCATTACCCTCTCCGGGGTGCATAACTGCTGCGGAGGCTGCTCCAAGGGCATCACCAAGGCCATCACTTCCGTTTCCGGCGTTACAGCCACCGTAGAAGACGAGACGGTCATCATTAAGGCGAAGACCGATGCCGCTGGTAAGAAGGCCGTCGAAGCGCTCATGGAAGCTGGCTATTACGGCACCGGCAGTGAAGTGTCTCCCCCCACCGTTGCTGATGCCCAGGTAAAAACCTCCACCGTGGCTGGCGTTCACCTTTGCTGTGGCAAGTGCGTCAAGGCCGTCGACGAGGCCGTCACTTCCGTGAAGGGCGTGAGCAAACACGACGCCACCAAAGGCGCCAAGAGCTTCACTGTTGAAGGTGAGTTTAGCAAAGCCGAACTCGCCGCCGCGCTGAACAAGCACGGCCTCCACGGCACTTTGAAGTAAGCGTAAGAGGATTCTCTCGCATGGCCCCGCGTCCTCTGGATGACGGGGCCAATTGTCTTTTGGGGCTGAGCATTGTTCTCAGATAAACACCCCACTACCGCTGCCCACCCCTTGCGTAGCGGCATAGTCCCCACATACTGAGGGTGATGCTCGACCTCACCGCTTCTCCCAAGTCAGATCCCCTCCGCGCCTATCGCTACCGCGATGGCATCTATGCCGGTGATCTCATCCTCACGGCGATCGTTCATCTTGATCTCTTTACTTGGCTCGGTGCGAATCCGTCCACCAAGCAGGCCATCCAGGATCACTATCAGTTCGCGGAACGTCCTTTGGATGTTCTTCTGACCCTCTGCGCCGCCAATGGCTTCATTGCATTGCAAAACGGCATCTATCAAATCACGGCCAGCGCTCGCGAGCACCTTTCCAACGGCTCCCCCTGGAATCTCACGCCGTATTACGCCTCGTTAAAAGACCGGCCCATTGCCAAAGACTTCCTGGAAGTGCTGCGCACGGACAAACCGGCAGTGTGGGGCAGCGGTCCGGAGAAGTTGGACTGGCACCGCGCCATGGAGACAGAGGAATTCTCCCGAAGCTTCACCGCCGCCATGGATTGCCGTGGCATTTTCCTCTCGCAGGCTCTTGCGAAACGGACGGACCTTTCCGGCTATAGCCGCCTGCTGGACATCGGCGGGGGCAGCGGCATTTACGCCTGCACTTTCTGCGCTCATTATCCCAACCTCGAAGCCACCGTCTATGAACAGTCTCCCGTAGACCGTATCGCGCAGCGCGGCATTGAAGAGCGCGGCTACACCGGCCGTGTCACCGTCGCTACCGGCGATCTGCACAAGGATGAGTTGCCCACCGACTGCGATGTCCACCTCTACTCCAATGTCCTTCATGACTGGGGCCTGAAGGAAGTGCGGCATTTGCTCGCCCTTTCATTCCGTACCCTGAAGCCCGGCGGCACACTCATCATCCATGATGCGTTCATCAACCCGGGCAAAAACGGCCCCCTCGCCGTCGCGGAATACTCCGCCATGCTCATGCATTCCACCCAGGGGAAATGCTATTCCTTCGGTGAATACTCGGAACTCCTCTCCGAAGCCGGCTTCATTCCTGGCACCTACCGTGACACCGCCGCCGATCGTGGCTTCATGACGGGCAAGAAGCTTGGCTAAAGGAGCAGCGACGCCATTTAGGCCACCCTCACCATATCGCCACCATCCATGCTCTCTGCGGCCGCCTGGACCACGCGCATATACTTCAGCCCTTCCAGGAAGTCCGGCTTTGGCCGTGGCACTTCCGGATTGAGCACGGCATTAATGAAATCACGCTCCACCGTCCATTCCTTGATTTCCTCCGGCGGAATGGTCACGGCCTCCATGCTCCCTCCCACAGGGCCAAGACGGATTTCATCGGTGATAAAGTTATAGGTGAGCGTTCCTTTGTCGCCGTAAATGGCGAGTGTATCCTGCGGCCCGTGAGCAGCCACCCCGCTGAAGTTCAGACTGCCCTTGGCGCCGCTCCGGAAGGTGCAAAGCACATGCAGGAAGTCCGGGACCTCCACTTCGTAGCCCTGTCGCTCGCGAAACACGACGCTCCCATCGGCTTGTACGGCCACAATGTCTCCCAGCCAGCGTTGCAAGACCTCCACGTAGATGCCGAAAGTCAGCACCTGCAGCCCACTCATGTCCACCCGCTGCCGCCAGTGCGCCGGTGCTTCAGGATTGAGCCAGGATTCGCTTAGACTATGCAGCGTGACCTGATGAGGTTGGCCTATCGCGCCTTCCGCCAGGAGCCGCCGGATCGTCACGTCTCCTCGCATCCCATGGGGCGCCGGGCAGAGCATGGAAACCCTGGAATGGCTGCTGATGCCCGCTTCCCACATCAGTTGGGCCTCTGACAGGCTCCGCGCCATTCGCGCCTGGCAAAAGACATGCTTGCCCGTGCGTAGAGCGTAGCAGCTCACTTCACTGTGCAGAATAGGCGGCGTGCCGATCCAGATCGCGTCCAGATCATCCCGGCTCACCAGTTCCGGCCAATATTGCATCGGCTCTGCCTCGGGGGCGAACTCTTCACAAAATCTCCGGCTGCTCTCCACGGAAGCGTTGCTTACGGCGACAATTTCCACCTCCGGCATCGCCTTCAGCGCAGGCAAATGCCGTGTCTTCACGATGTCCCCTGCCCCGACGATGCCGATGCGTACCCGTTTCTTGCTCATTCTAGCACCTTGGCGCTGGGCTAAATTATTTCAAAAAATTTGACGAATCCCCACAAATGGTTAACCTCTCCGCCCCACCAATCTCAACCTTACCGTACTGCTATGTCCAGAGTCTGCCAAATCACCGGCGCGAAAGTAACCACCGGTCACAAAATCCACCGCAGCGGTAAAGCCAAGAAAGAAGGCGGTATCGGTAAGCACATCACGAAGCGTGTGAAGCGCAAGATTCATCCGAATCTCCGCGACAAGCGCATTTTCGTTCCTGAGCTCGGCAAGTGGGTGGAAGTCCGCCTCACCGCTCGCGCCCTCAAGACCGTTAACAAGAACGGTGCTTACAAGGTCCTCAAGGAAGCCGGCTTGATCTAAGCTGAGCCCTTTCCGGTCAAACTGGCCGGACGACCCTCCCCAATTTCGAATGCTGCGATGGCGTGAGTCTTCGCAGCATTTTCGTGTCTACGCACTGCGATCAAAATGCATAACGAATCGCTGGCAGCTTCTTGGAAGATGGGCTCGGTGGTGATCGTTTCAGCGGCGATTTGAATATCGTTATGAAAGGATTGTTTTTCTGGTTTGCAGTTAGTCTGGTGGTTGGCATCACTTCTTTGTCAGCGGCAGAAATTAAGAAGCCCAATGTCGTCTTCATCCTCGCGGATGACTTGGGTTACACGGATCTGGCGGTGTATGGGAGCAAGTATTACGAGACGCCGAATCTGGACAAGATGGCCGCACGGGGGCTGAAGATGACCTATGGCTACACCTGTGGGCCAAACTGCCAGCCGACTCGGGCGGCGCTGATGAGCGGACAATATGGGCCGCGCACGGGCATTTATACGGTGGGTAACATCGACCGCTTCAACTGGCAGAGCCGAACGCTGCGGCCGGTGGATAACCTAGTGGCATTGCCGCTGGAAAAAGTGACCTTGGCACAAGCGATGCAGAAGGGGGGTTATGTCACCGGGATGTTCGGCAAATGGCATTTGGGTGACGGGCCGAAGCATCATCCTTCGCAACGCGGATTCAATGAGGCCATCGTCTCAGCCGGAAAGCACTTTGACTTCAAGACCGATCCCAAGACACCCTATGCGGAAGGCACGTATCTCGCCGACTTTCTGACGGACAATGCGGAAGCTTTTATCCGCAAACATAAGGACGAGAGCTTCTTTCTGTATGTGCCGCACTATGGGGTGCATGCTCCTCACGATGCCAAGGAATCGCTGATCGCGAAATTCAAGGACAAGCCAGCGGCGGGTGGCCACCACGATCCCGCTTATGCCGCGATGATCGCCAGTGTGGATGAGAGCGTGGGCCGCATCATCAAGGCTCTGGAAGACAATGGTTTGGCGGAGAATACCCTTGTGATCTTCAGCAGTGACAACGGCGGTGTGGGTGGTTACGAGCGGGAAGGCATCAAGAAAGGGGGTGACATTACGGACAATGCGCCGCTCAAAGGGGGGAAAGGCATGCTCAGTGAAGGCGGCGTGCGCGTTCCCTATTTGTTCTATTGGCCCGGGCATATCAAAGGCGGACGCGTCTCTGACATTCCAGTGAACTCAGTGGACTTGTATCCAACGTTACTGGAGATGGCAGGTGGAACTCCCGAGGCTGGATACCCTCTGGATGGCAAGAGTTACCGGAATCTATTGCTCGAGCAAGAAGATGCGGGTGCCGGACTTAAAGAGCGGGCGCTCTACTGGCATTTCCCTGGGTATCTCGGTGCCGGACAGAATACCTGGCGGACACTGCCAGTGAGTGTGATCCACGAAGGTGATTGGAAGCTGATGGAGTACCTCGAAGACGGCCGCCACGAGCTTTACAACCTGAAGGAAGATGTGAGCGAGCAAACCAATCTGGCTGAGAAAGAGGCTGACAAGGTAAAGACGCTACTCGCTAAACTGAACGCTTGGCGTGCCGACGTAAAAGCACCGATGCCAACAGCAAATACTCCTTCAACAGATGCCGCCAATGCGGACAAGCCGAAGAAGGGCAAGGGAAAAGGAAAGAAGAAGGCTGCAGCAGAAAAAGAAGACTGAGCCTTGCCATCAGCCCAGCACCATCGCAGACGCAAAAAGACCGGGCATTTTTTGGACTGCGGCGGCAAACGCAGTGCGACGCCGCTTTGGCAGGCTGACGTAGTCCTAACAAACCCACAACTCCAACGAGAGCCGAAGACTACAGAGACACTCTCAAACTACAAAATTAAGCATTGATAGCGTTGGCTTTGATCTGGAGGGAAGAAAGAGCCAGTAGTAATGCGAAGGTGAGGCCGGGCGGGACGCCCGGCACCACATCACTCCCATTCAACCCTTCGTCGGGGCCTGCAGGAACTTCCGCATCTCGTTGTAGAAGGTATCCTTCATGGTCGCGGGGGCATTCTCGCGCACACCTTCCACCCATGCTTGGGTGGTGGGGATATGAGCGCGGGCGATTTCCACCAGGCTTTCCGTCGTGATGGGGACGGTCTTCTTGGAGTGAAGAGCATCTGCCAGGGCAAGCTCGGAGGCACGGTCAAAGACCCAGCGGAGATCCGCGCCAGAGAAGTCGGCCGTTACCTTCAGCAGTTCGGTTTCCTGAAGCTGAACAATAGGTTTATCCTTGGCCAGCAGGCGCATGATCTCCACACGAGCGGCTTCGTCCGGTGGCGGCACAAAGATGGCCTGATCAAAACGACCCGGACGGCGCAGCGCGGGATCCAACTGCCATGGTGCATTGGTCGCGCCAATGACAAGGATGCGTTGATCATCGCTGCGGAGGCCGTTCAGTTCCGTGAGGAACTGGCTGACAAGATTCCGCACCTGGCTGTCGCGCACATGGCGGCGGTCCGGAGCAAGTGAGTCCAGTTCATCAAAGACCAGCACGCAGGGAGAGTTCGCTCGGGCGGTCTCAAAAATCTGATGGAGATTGCGCTCGATGCTGCCGTAAAACGGATCGAAGATCTCATGAATGCCGATCGCAAAGTAGTTGCAGGCCACTTCACCAGCCACTGCTCGCAGCAGCATGGTTTTGCCGCAGCCGGGAGGGCCATAGAGCAGGATGCCACCACCAACCTTGCGGCCGTAGGCTTTGTAAAGCTCTGGATGTTGCAGCGGATAGATGATCTTCAGCCGGATCTCTTCCTTCAGCGCTTCCATGCCACCGACATCCGAGAACGTGGTGCGGAAACGTTCCGAGTCGCCGGGTGAAAAGAAGGTCTCAGGCCGCCAGTCATAGGGCGGCGGTTCATCGAAAGGATCATCAAAGAAGTCCTGCTGCACCTCAGTGCCTTCATCATCGTCAAAAGACTCCGCCGCATGAGCAGGACGTTCACGCAGGGACTGCTTTACAGGGCGCCCCAAGTCAGCTTCCAGAGCCTGATCCGCCGCTGCAGCATTGATGTCCAAAGCGCGCTGGTAATACTCCATCGCCTTGGCGCGGTTATCTTCCGTGAGATGGATACGGCTCAGCAACAGAAGCGCTGAGGTGTTCATCGGATCCCGCTGCATGATACGATCCACCCGCACGGCAGCGGCACTGGTATCACCTTTAAGCAGGAGCACACGGGCCTCACACAACTGGGCTTCCACGTGCTCGGGTTCCAGTGCGAGAATGCGGCTGAAGATCTCGTGAGCTTCCTCCAGATGCAATTCGTCCAGGCATCCGTGCCCGTATAACAGCAGGAGAGCTGTATTGTCGGGGGCGTGTGCGAGCGCTTCTCTAAGAGTTTGCAGACGAGACATAAGCTTGGCTTGGCGCGATCCGCGATAGGGGCAAAGCAACTAAAGTGCCGCTAAGCGCGCATTTCCAGGAAATTCTTAAGTAGGGATTTACCACCTTGGGTGAGAATACTTTCGGGATGAAACTGGACACCGTGAATGGGCAGTTCCTTGTGGCGGAGACCCATAATCTCGGAAGCATCATCCTCCGAAACCGCCGTGATCTCAAGGCAATCCGGCAGAGAGTTCCGCTTCACAAGGAGAGAGTGGTAGCGCGTCGCTTCAAAGTCTTGCGGCATCCCGGCAAAGACCGACTGGCCGGTGTGATGAATGCGGGAGATTTTCCCGTGCATAAGCCGCCCCGCCCGGACGACATCTCCGCCGAAGACCTCGCCAATGCATTGGTGACCCAGGCAGACACCCAGCAGAGGAATGGTTGGCCCGAAACGTTCGATGACCTTGTTGCTGATACCCGCTTCAGAAGGCGTACACGGGCCGGGTGAAATGCAGATGTGACTGGGCTGGAGTGCCTCGATGTCCTCAAGCCCTACCTCGTCGTTACGACGGATCTCCATCACCGCTCCCATCTCGCCAAAGTACTGGACGAGGTTGTAGGTAAAGGAGTCGTAGTTGTCTATGATCAGGAGCATGGGGGGCTGCCGATGAGAGGCGTGGCTAATGTAGGGGCGGGATCGGGGAAGGCAAATGCGGCGGGCAGCAGAGCAGGATATTTTAAAAAGCCCGCAGGATTATTCTGAAAATTATTAGGACGCTTGCAATTTTTTATTTCCTTAAATAGTATAGTCAAGATTTCCTGAATATCGACTTATGAAAACTAATCAGCACCCAATGCAGACAAAAGTTTTCGCGACCACGGGCCGACTTTCCAATGAGCACTTCCTGCTTTGCGCTGAGCATCTGGAGATGGAAGTAGAGGTTGGATCGTTCTCGCTCATCAGGGCTATGGGTCGGGGGAACATTGAAATATACGTCCAGCCGGAGCGTGAGGGTCAAGAGTATGTCATTTTGGCAGAAAGTGCCACCTACTCCGTTTCCACGCGAGAGCTTCAAGTCGCTGGGTGGAAGCGGACGAGGGTGAATGGCATTGAAAAGCTGCGCGATCGGAAGAGATGGAAGGACGTTCTGCTGGTGGACGAAGGGGCAGGCCTTGTCTCCGCTTCCGCAGCTTGGGAGAAACACGCCGCCTGATGCGCGAGGTGACGAACTGCTTCCGGTGATTGAGTCAGACGAAAAGCGCGCATAATGCTGATAGTTTGGGAAGCGTGAATTTGGTCAAAAAGTGTATTGCTCCGGCATAAAATCGGCTCTACGCTACCGGCCAGTCCCTGATTTTTCTCATCGAGAAAAATGTTCTTTGTTTGATGGCCCGGAGGCTGGTTAGTGACATAACACCCTGACACTCTCCCCTTTAAAACATGCCGTGGCTTGATCTCATTTCGAAAGGTGGACCTTTTGTTTGGCTGTTGTTCGGGTGTTTTGTTTTAGCGGTGGCGATATTCGCTGAGAGAGTTTCCTACTTTCACCGCGCCGCCCTGAACGTCGGTGAGTTCCTGTCCGGTTTGGCGAGTCTGATCCGTCGGAAGAATTATGCGGAAGCTCTCCAGGAATGTGTGGCCACCCGCGTGCCTGCCGGACGGGTTCTGCACGCAGCGTTGTTGCGGCATCATGTGCCCCGGGAGCAGCTGAAGGAAATTGTCCAGGAAGCCGGACAACTGGAAGTGCCTCGGCTGGAACGGTACCTGAGCGTGCTGCATGGCATCGCACATGCGGCGCCATTGATCGGTTTGCTGGGAACCATTGCCGGTTTGATGAACACCTTCACGGAATTCAACAGTGTGAATGGCTATGCTACCCCTGCCTTTGTGGCCCATGGTGTTTATCAAAGCCTGATCACATCGGGCTTGGGCCTGGTGGTAGCGATTCCAAGTTTTCTCTTTTTCGCCTATCTGTCGGCGAAATCCCGCCACCTCATGCATGATCTGGAAAGAGCCGGCATTGAGATCGTAAACATCCTGGAAGACAACCGGGAGGCGGACGCGAAAAGCGAAGGCGGAGCTCAGATCGTCGAATTCCGCCAGCAAAGGGAAGCCCAGCCAGTGTCGCCGGCGACGACAGGCTTACCGAAGCGGGGCCGAAACGCCTGAACTGGCGGCGTGGAAACGTAGGGCATTAAAAGGAATTGCTCCGAAGAGCTTTCACGGCCACGAAGTCTCGTGATATAAGGAATGGTTATTACCCGCACGGGTGCGTCAGCTCCGGCGTGATGAAACGAAGTCACGCGGGATCACCTTAACATGAAACTTGTCAGCCATTTGCCGAAACAGACGTTCTGGCTCTATCTGAGTCCGGTGCTGAATGTCTTGTTGGTGCTGCTCATCTTTTTCCTGTTGGGTTCCACCTTTGTCATCCGCAGCGGTGTCACGGTAAACCTCCCGCAAAGCGGTTCCCGGCTGAATGGATTCGAGCGGGCCCAGGTGATCACAGTGACCGCTCATGGCGAGAGCCCCTATTATTTCGATGGGCTGCCCGTTAGCCTCGCGGGACTGCGGGACAAGCTGGAAGAGAAAAAGCGGGAAGGCCGCCGGACCATCATTCACGCGGACGAAATGGCGCCTTTTGGGCGGGTCCAAGAGGCGGGAAATGCGGCACTGGCGCTGGGCTATGAGGTGGCCTACGCCACGCAGCCTGGTCTTTGAGGAGGATATACAGAAGCGAGGCTCATGCGGGAAAAGCACACGGTACAAGAGCTAACCTTTAACTGGTTGCGCCGTACAACCGAGGAGCGGGGGCTGATTGGCTGGCTCATCATGGTGACGATAGCCACCATCGCATTTTTCTCCCTATTCCGCGTGGTGTATCCCCAGGCAGAACGCGCCACGCCTCTGCCGCACGAGGTGGTGTTTCTGGATCTTAATGATCCCAACGCTCGTGCCATGCTGGGCCGAACCGGAGACCAGGACCACCTGCTTCTTCCAGCTCCGCCGGAGGCGGCCGAAAATGGGCTTGCGGGCGAGCAGGTTCCCATTTTTCACCCTAGCTTTGAAGGCCACAAACTGGAATTGCAGGATCTTCCCCACAAGTCTGCGTCGACGCCCCCAGCCCGTCTCCTCAATCCCGATGAGCCTGTGCTGCCGCTGCTGGATCTCCGCGACCTCAAGGACGTGAAAGCCGAGTCTCCACAGGAAGCGCGACGTCTGGAACTTACGCTGAAGTTGTCCGGGGCGCTCGCGGAGCGAACCCTCGCTGGGAAACCGGACCTGGCGGGCTTCGAGTTGCTGGAGCCGGATGCAGGCCGTTTTCGCCTGGGGGTGGATGCCAGCGGCCGCACGTTTTTCGCCCTTCCGCTGGGTGTGTTTGAGCGCCCAGGGGTAGTCCAGAAGCTCTCGCAAAAGTTACTGGGTATACGTTTTGCGCCACAAGTCGCAAAGGGGAAAGCTGATCCTGCGCAACCCGCTGTCGCACCCGCTCCCACTTGGGGCGTTGCGGAGTTTCAGTGGCGCCCAGTGGGCGCACCATGAAAAATAAACGGTGTCTCTAAGCTATGCGCAAGCCACCATCGATGCGGCATGATTGAAGTATCCCTCACAGATTTGATGTTGGTCAGCGTCACTGCGGCGGTCACGCTGCTGGGCATTTTTTGGCTGGTGGCTGTCGCCAAGGAGCGCCGTCAAGAAAATCAGGCGAGACAGGATCTCGTTTCCTGCCGGATCTGCGGGAATATCTACGAGAACCAGGCCAAGTCGAAGGTGACCGCTTGCCCTCGCTGTGGCTCTCTTAATGAGGCAATGAAGCCGAAGCCGATTTGAGCGACACTTCATGTTGCTCGCTCACATTGATCCGCTGAGCCGGGCTGTGCGTGGAGATGGGAATCACACGGCCTTCATTTGCATTAGCAGCAGAGGGGATGATCACTGGATTGACCGTATTCACCGGCTTTGTCAGACGCAAGGTTTCCGCGCTAAATTGCTTCCACCAGCCGATATCAAAGCTGTTTCTGCCCGCATCGGTGAAGACAAAGACACCCACGACGAGAGCCATCAGCACCGTCATGAGGAGCGCCGCGCGGGCTAGGTGACGGCGAGGACGGCCTGTCGGGGCGAGGGGTTCGACACTCCGGTGGACCACCAGCTTCACAGGTGACGGCTCGGGGAGAGAACCATCTGATGCCGACCGTGCCTTGGGAGAGGGGAGTGCCGTTTTGGACCGGATCTCCAGGCCAGACGGAGATGGCATCGCGGAAAATGGAACCGTAGGACGAACCGTGAATTGAGCGGTATCCAAGTGAGGACCATTCGGGCTCGGGGAAGATTGCACCACATTGATGCGAGACTCGCTGACGATGCCGTACTTATTAAGCATGTCGCCGAATCCTTCGGACGTCCATGGCTCTTCGTCCAGGAAGGGCGACGACCGATCCGATAAAGTAGTAGTAGTCAGGGGAGGGGCATCTTCGTCCTCCATCAGCACAAACCCAGAGAGCCGCTCATCAGCATCCGGATCTGTGCTTTCCATGGTTGAAAGCGCTTGCGCGTTCTCAGGAGGCAGAATCTCCGTTGAGGTGAGTGAGGGAGAGGTGGAGTCCGGCCGTGGTATCGGGAGGAAAAGCGAAAACGGCTGGGCCGGCTGCAACGGGCTGATTTCTGTTTCTGTCGCGGCGCTGGGGAGCGCAGGACTCGCATCCGCCTCCGCCGAGATCACTTCGATGGATGCCGCATCCAAGGCATCGGGCAATGTCGGCTCGGAAATCAGGGGAGTCTCCAGAAACGCTTCCGGAACGGCATGGGAAAGAGAAACTGCCGGCGCAGGCTCTGCGGCGAATTCAGGTGCGGTTGGAGATTCGAACTCTGACGCCGATGCGGAAATGAAAGGGGAATCGGAAACGGGAAATTGACCGAGAAGAGGGGACTCTTCTATCTCTTCGACAGGCGCGGCTGACGGAGGAGGCTCCAGCATTTTCAGCCACGCCTCCTTGTCAGCATCGGTGACCTCCGCCAATCGCTGGCTGGCGATCTCCGCTTCTACGTCCGGAGATTCTTCGAGGAAATTTTCATGATCCTGCAGACCGTACCAGACGGTCTCGGAGGGAGTATCACTCCAACTAACCGTATCTACTCCAGCCTCCCAAATGAAGGGGCCGAATGCCATGGTGAAATCCACGGACGTGACAGGCGGCTCGGTAGAAACCGGAGGTGAAGAAATCAGCGCCAAGGCATGAAGCTCCGCTGGAGGAAGGTCTTGCTGCTGGATCGCTTCGGATTCGGTAACCTGTGGATCAGACGACGGGGCATTAGCAGCCGTGGCGCTGATTTCGCATTCCAGGGACGGGGCTTCCGTCAGCGACTCGGAAAGCGATGCGGACTCGGCCAGTCTCTCATCGGTATCCGTTGCACAGGGTGCGTCCTCAAAACAGGCGGTCACCACCGATGATCCTGCTGACGTATTTTCGGGTTCAGACGCGAAGTCTGTCGCTGCCTCGATGATGGTTCCGAAGTCCGCTTCTGCCGAGGTCTCTGCTGCTATCTGCGATTCCGGTACAAGTATTTCCTCAGCAGCGAAAGCGGGTGGTGTGACCGGTTCCTGGACAATCTTAGGATCGGCGAAATCCGTGTCTGAAAGGGATCCCTGCACAGAAAGGGAATCGAAGATCGCCGTGGAAGAGCCAAACTCTATGGGTACTTCTACCGGGCTGACATCCTCCACCGGCGTCGTTTCATAACAACCCGGAGACGTTTCCAACGCCTCCACCGGCGCTTCCTCCAGCGCAACGAATGCAGGACAGTCCGTGTCTGGTAGCGTCCTTGGGTTAGGCGGAGGTCGCTTGGCGAGAAGCTTCAGGCCTGCTACCGCAGCCATTCCCGCAGTCAGCCCTGTGGAGCCGCGTTTTCCAATGGCCCAGCCCGCGACGACTGCGCCACAAACCAGCCCCAGCTTTTTCCAATGATCATTTGGAAGCTGCGGTGGTTGCTCGCTGTTGTTAGCGGCTGCCATAAATCTTAGATTTCTATAAACATAAGGTATACCAAGCTCTCTGTCATCAAATTACACGAAGTATCTACACAAATTATTTCCCTCGGAATTATAGCACAGTCTCTGCCATCACCTACCGGTGCGCTCAAAGGGCCGAAGCTAGCGTAGCCACGCTATGATTCCCTGTCCGGGAATAAAAACCAACCATGTAACTGTTAAGGCGAAGTCGGCTTCTTCTCGCTGACAATTTTGTCCTTGTCGTAGACCCGCTCGCTGAAGACTGCGCCGTCCTCTGTCCATTCGATATTCCTGCCGGAGCGCAGACCAGCGGCGAATTCCGTCTCGGATTTCGGTTTGCCGCTCGGATACCATTCCTTCACCAACCCATGAAAGCGACCGTCCTTGAAGGGGAACTCACTGATGAGTGCGCCCTTCTTGTCATGGTCACGGGCAATGCCGGTAAAGCCTTTGTTGGTGTCCGGATCCAGGAAGATGGCGTCGGTGCCAAGGCTCTCATAGATGAGCTTGCTGTAGCTCACTTCCTTGGGTGGACCAGCGGCGGATTTCTCTTTCTCGCCGCAAGCCGAAAAAAGAGCCACGATGCCCAGTGCGAGAAGGAAGGAGCGAGAGAGGCGGATCATGATTGGATCATTTCAGCGTGGGCAGGCTCCGGCGCAACTGAGACGATGGTTGGAACCAGGGGTAAAGCCTCCCGCCGCGCCTGGACATTTCCCGAAGTCATGCCGACTTCGCGAGCCGCCGAATCAATGAGCCGCCAAACGCACGCCTCGGAGTAAGAAGGGAAGAACCTGCTCAAAAGACCTGTTCTACGCAGAGCAACGCGGGTGAGCCGAAGCGACGAGCTCTGATACTCCGTCACTGAAGTGAGCAACCACTGCCGATTGCCAGACTGAAGCCGGAGGTCCCAGGAACTGGTATCAGGTTCTGGGTACACGTGGATCCCGTTCTCTTCAGCGAGTATGGCAAGACGGTTTAGCAGGTCGCTGCGGTCCGCAGTGGAACTGCTCCAATAGGAACGCGTTTTGTCCCAGGCATTGCGAGGGGTCGCCTGTGATTCGGATTTGCGGCGCCATTGGAACCTGCCGCCAGGCCAGGCTCGCAGACGGCGCATGGCGTGAAGGCGTGCCCACTGCCGGACGATCGGCTGGACGAGACAGAGAATGGCCAGCAAGAAGCGTTGCGAACGGGCCGGACGACGCAAGGAGACATAGGCAGCACCGGAATGTCTCCACGCACAACCACCCGTTACCATAAACATACCAAGTCCGAGCAGAGCGATGGCGCCGTGGACCAGCCCAAGCATCAGAAAGACGGCGGCCGTTGCGAGCCAGAGAACCCCTGTGGCCCAGGAAGCCAGACCAGCGGGTGCGTTCCCATTTTCATAGATACCCTGGAACGGGGCGAGGCCGAAAGACCCGTAGTGGATCGAGCCATGCTCCAGCGCATGCTGCTGTGAGGCTGCGCGGTAAATAATGCCCTGCCAGCGAGCCCCGCCGCCAAGGGCGAAACGCTCCGGATAGTGCTTCATCAGCAGTGCCTCTGCTCGTCCATAGCCCATCTGCTGCCGGATGTACGCCTTGAGAGAAAAGCGCCTGTGGTGCCACACCACGGCGGTCGCCCGAAAGCGAAGGCGTCCGCCGGCTTGGAGGAGACGCCAGCAGATGTCCACGTCATCACCGGCGGTTGTGAACACCGGATGGAATCCGCCCACTGCCACGAGAGCCGATTTTCGGATGGCCAGGTTGCAGCCGGGAAGGTGCTCGGCATCACCGTCGTTCAACAAAACATGAGCAGGTGCGCCGGGAGAAACGCCCACACAGGCTTCCGTTTCATTGCGGGGCGGCGGAGGAATATTCGGGCCTCCGGCCGCAACGGTTTTTTGGTTCTCAGGGCCTGTGAAGGCGTGGCTCAACTCACGCAGCCAATCTTCATCGGGAATGCAATCGTCATCCGTGTAGGCAATGATCTCTCCCGTTGCCTGCTCACAACCCAGATTCCGGGCAGCGCTAAGTCCGGCGTGCGTTTGGCGGTAATACCGCACTTGGGGAAACTCTGCGGCGATCTGAGGAATCGCGTCAGTAGATCCATCATCGATGAGCAAGACCTCGTAGTCAGGGTAATTCTGTTGGGCCAGACCCCGGAGGCAGGCGGCCAGGGTAGCGGAACCATTGAAGGTGCATACCACCACACTCATGCGTAGCGGCTTGGATTGCTCCGATGGGAACTCTGCCATTAGCGCTTCGTCACCGAGTTCATTCCGCAGCATCTGACAGACGACTTTTTCCTGCCGGTCCCGCATTACAAGACCGAAGGCCCAGTCTTGTATATCTTCGCCGCCGCGGTGCCATTCGTCCGTGAAGGAGAAAGTGAAGCTGCCGGCGATATGCGCAGCGCGGGCTTCCTGACGCTGCCAGTCCAGCGCTTCTGCCTGGGCAGACTCACCCGCGCGCAGAGAATCGAGCCCGAACTCGGTGATGAGCAAGGGTTTGTCACCTGCCTGAATCTGGAGCCGCTGCAGATAGCGGCGGAACTGTTGGCGATCCTCGAGAAAGATATTGAAGGCCACAAAATCGGCGTTGCGCGGCAGCAGATACTCTGTGGAAGGGTAGTTCGAATACCCGGCGCTGAGAAGCGGCGCCTCTTCATGAACAATGGCGATGAGCCGCTCCAGAAAGCTTCTAACCCGATCCGGCCCGATCCAGCGCACGAGGGTCTTTTCAATTTCGTTGCCAATCAGGATTGCAATGACGAGCGGGTGGTCGCGCAGGCTGCGTGCCGTCAGACGGACAGCATGCTCTGCTTCTGTTTGGAGCTGGGTGTCCGCGTAGAAGTCAGCGTGCTGGGTCCAAGGTACGCCGACCATCAAACGCAGACCGTGTTCCGCGCAGGCATCGAGGAGCGCGGCACTGGGAGGGTCGTAGGTGCGAATAACGTTGAATCCCAAATTCACGATTTTCGCGATGTCTGTACGAAGTCGGGGGGCCTCAGGCCATGGCTGGCCAGCGTGATTCGGCTTGAAGGGACCGTAGGTAACACCGTTGAGCCAGACCTTCCGGCCATTGTCGTGCCGGAACCACTTTCCATGCGCACACCACCGGCCGTTGAGGGCGGGTTCGGTGCGAATGGGATCAGGCGTCATGGCAATACGGGCAAATGACAGTCAGGTTCGGGGGAACCACCTGAATAAGAAAAGTCAGTCTAACCCGTAGCATAGACGAAAAAAAGCGCTTCCGCATTCGCGAAAGCGCCCATGTATTTAAAGTATTTCCCTGGGACCTTTAGATCCGGTGTCTCACCACCTGCTCAAGCCGTTGCACACCGCGGCGAATGCGAGCCTTCACGGTACCGAGAGGCTCCTGAAGCTGCGTGGCAATCTCGCTCTGGCTCAGACCTTTGAAGTAGGCAAGCTGGATGGCTTCGCGCTGTTCTGGAGTCAATTCCATGACGGCGTTCTGCACAACCTGATCGCTCTCTTTGGAGATCAAGACATCCGTGGTATCGTCTTCGAACTCGGGCTGAATAGTGCGGCTTTCGGATTCGAAATCGTCGTTCAGGCGAGCGCGGCGTTGCTTGGCGCGAATGCGGTCAATCGCGCGGTTGCGAGCCATCGTCGTGACCCACGTCAGGGGCTTGCCCTTGGCGGGTTCGTAAAGGTGGGCTTTCTGCCACACCTGCATGAGCACCTCCTGCATGATGTCCTCAGTGTCCTGATGGTCGTTCAGTACGCGGTGGATGGTGGAATAAAGGAGTCCGCCGAACTTCTTATAGAAATTCTGAAACGCGGTCACATCGCGTTGTCCAATGGCTTGCAACATGGCCATATCGGCCTCTGTTTCGTCTCCGGGTAGAACGGCGGCTCTGACTCGGGTTTTGTGAACACGCCTTGAAGGTTGAAGAACAGCTTTCACAAGTAACAGAATACGGGGGGTTTAGCTTTTGTCTAGGATTATTTCAACATGTCTTGATTTTGTCTAACAAAACGCGCTATCCAGGACGCAATATAAGACATGATCACTGCGCAAATGTTCAGCGAGAACTTGTTGGGAGCCGCCTTTGTTGCGCTCGTCCGGAGGGCCTCGTTTTCAGAAACTCAAAGAGGAAACCCTCGATAGGCGCGTCCGTATAGGCAACGCGGTGAGTGACCCCGGCTCGGCCACAGAGGGCGGAAAGCGCGGACTGGTGGGCCTGAAACTTGGCGAGGTAATTCTGCCGGGCAGTCGAGGGATTGATGAGAAGCTGACGGCCGGACTCAGGATCCACATAAACGCCGGACTGCTCGAACGGAAAATCCCGCTCCGCAGGATCAAGTGTTTGCAGAAGGAGGATCTCATGGCCCATCGCAGCGAGAAGGGAGAACTGCGCCTCTAGCCCGTCCAGCGGCGTTAAAAAATCTGACAGGATGATAAGCAGTGCTCGGCGTCGCAGGAGGGGAAAGAGCGCCGTCTGACGGAGTGCGAAAGGCTGAGGCGGGGCGGGTTCCACTGTGGTGGAGCGCGCCATTTTTGGGGGACCCGAAGCCGGAGGGGGGATTTCCGCCCTCTGGAGAAGCGTAAGGAGATTGTGAAGCTGACCTGACCGGCGGCGTGCGGGCAGGTGATCACGGATGGTGTCATCGAACAGGGTGACACCGACGGCGTCACCTTGGTCCATGAGAAAGAGTCCCAAGGTGGCGGCAAGCGTCGCCGCGTAGGTCACTTTCCGGTGCGCACCGGAAGTGAACTGCATGGAGGCGCTGGCATCGAAGAGGAGATGGCAGCGGAGGCTCGTCTCTTCTTCAAATTTCTTCACATACCAGCGGTCACTGCGCGCGGCGGCTTTCCAGTCGATAAAGCGGGGATCATCACCTCGCACGTAAGCGCGGTATTCGCTGAACTCGGATGAGAAGCCATGATGCGGGCTGCGGTGCAGGCCACGGTTCAGCCCCTCCATGATGAGACGGGCGCGCAGCTCCAAAGAGTGAATGCGCAGGAGCGCAGCCGGATCCAGAAAAGACGAGGCGCCGGCTCCTGGCCCAAGTGGGGCAGGGGAGGAGGCTGGAGCCGTGGGAGCGGGTGGCGGCATGCGGGGGCTAAATGGATCAGGCCTTCAGAGTCGGAATTTCCGCCAGGAGGCGATCAATCACGTGATCCACGGTGATGCCTTCCGCTTCGGCGCGGTAGTTCAGCAGAATGCGGTGACGCAGCACTGGCTTCGCCAAAGCACGGATGTCATCGAACGAGACGCAGGCGCGGCCTTCCAGCAGAGCGCGGGTTTTGCCTCCCAATACCAGGAATTGGCTGGCTCGAGTGCCAGCCCCCCAGTTCACCCAGTCATTCACAAAGCCCGGAGCTGTCGTGCGCGAAGGTCGGGAAGCGGCCGCAATGCGAACGGCGTAGCGGGCCACGTCCTCAGCCACGGGAACCTGGCGGACCACCTCATGGCAGCGGGAAAGATCGTCCCCGCTGAAAAGCGCATGCACGGGTTCGGAAACGCCGCCAGTCGTGCGGGTGACCACGGCCACTTCATCGTCCTCCGGCAGGTAATCCATCACGATGTTCAGCATGAACCGGTCGAGCTGCGCCTCCGGCAAAGGATAAGTCCCTTCCATCTCGATCGGATTCTGGGTTGCCAGCACGAAGAAAGGTTCTTCCAAAAGGAAGCTCTCGCCCGCGGCGGTGACTTGATGCTCCTGCATGGCTTCGAGCAGAGCGGCCTGAGTCTTCGGGGGCGTGCGGTTGATTTCGTCCGCCAGGATCATGTTGGCAAAGATGGGCCCCTTGTGGAAGACAAGCGCCCTGCCGCCCTCCGGCGTGTCCTCCAGGACCTCCGTGCCCGTGATGTCCGAGGGCATAAGGTCAGGCGTGAACTGGATCCGCTGGAAGCTGAGGCTGAAGACGCGCGCCAGCGTCTTCACGAGAAGCGTCTTCGCGAGTCCAGGGGCACCGGTGATCAGCGCATGGCCACCTGAGAGGAGGGCGACCAGGAGTTCCTCGATGACCTTATCCTGACCCACGATGACCTTGGCCATTTCCGAGCGGATGCGGCTATGGGCCTGATGGAGAAGTTCAACGGTTTGACGTTCGAGGTCGGGAGGGCTGAGTTCGGGAACGGGGGTCATAGGCGCCTTTTGCTGGAAGAAGAGTTTCACGGGTGGCCCGGGTAGATCTGATGAAGTGACGTTAGTGGGTGAGAGCGTAGAAGAGGATGTTGATGCCGAGAGGGTAGGCGTACTTTTCGGAGAACTCCCGGAAGTACCAGGGATCGGTCCCTTCCTCCTCCCAGCCATCGCCCAAGTCGGTATTGTGGCAGATGATCATCATCATGCGGCCCTTGTCGTCGAAGACGCCTTTGTAGTGGACCTGCTGGGTATCCTGTCCTCGCTCATAAGTGATACCGCGACTGCGACCGGCCATGGCAGCACCCACACTGGGAATCTGCGGTTTGATTTTGAGATCGAAAACCGCGTGGAAGATTTCGTGGCTTAGATCCAGTTCCTTGGGTTCACGGTCAGGAAAAATTTGTTTAAAAGCCTGGTAAAACACGTCCCACTCATCCGAACCCCAGAAGTCATCCACCATGATAAACCCGCCATTGAGTAGGTATTCGCGGAGGACGCGTGCTTCTTCATTGGAGATCATGATGCCGCCTGGCTCGATCATGTAGACAAACGGATAGTGGCGGAGTTGTTCCGCCTCGATGTCGACGATCGCGCCTTTCGGATTCACCTGTAGTGAGGTGAGCTGCTGGAGGCGATACGAGAAGTTCAAGTCACTGTCCGGATAATCGGTCATCCATTTGCCCCAGCGCCAGCGTCCGTGAGACGAGTTGTAGCGAAGGCGGGCGAAGGTGAAGACGTCGTTCGGCAGATCTTTGCTGACAGGCCAGGTTGGAAAATCTGACAATGCCCCATTGTCAAAATCACGTGGATCCAGCGGCACCGATCCATCGGTGATACCGAAGCTTTTGGGAGACGGTTCAACGGCGGACATACCGCTCCCTTTAGCTTCCCTGTCTTTCTCCTGCGCTACGGCCAGGTAAAAGGATGAACCCGCGCCCAGGCATAAGAAAGCGAGGAGGATGAGGGCAGGCTTTCGTGGGAAGCGATCCAGTTTCCGTGCCCTCATGGTGTACGATGAAGAGATTCGAGAAGAGTGAGTGCTTCCCGGTGCCGCGGGGCATCGGACAAAGCGTCGATGAGATAACGACGTGATGCCGCCGGGTCTTTATCACGCAATAGCTGTGCCAGACGGAAATTCACCTCAACAGGGTTATCAGGTCCCAAGGTCTGTAGATGCCTGAGATGCTTGATGGCATCATCAGGACGGTTCAGGGCTGTGTAAGCGCGGACGAGAGCTTCGTGGGGCGCTTTGAGAAAAGGGTTCACCGCCATGAGCCAACGCGAGTCCTGTTCGACAGCCGGCCAGTTATTCGACGCCGAATCCAGTTCGATCAGGCGGGTGTAGGCCGACGTATTGTCCCCGCTGCGCATGGAGAGTTCGCGTAGAAAATTTGCCTCCTCGGTGAACTGTTTCGCGCCTCGCGAAGCCGCCGCGGCGAGTTCATAACCGCAGGCGCCTTCCACGTCGCGTGGGAAAAGACTAATCATGCGGCGGGCCACTTCGAGAGCGGGCTGCCACTGCCCACCTCTAATCAGATTCTGCGCATGCAGCCGTAAGCCCTCGTAATTGAAAGGACGCTCCTTCACATAACGGGCGACATCTGCTGGGTCGTCGCGCTTCAGTTTATCCGCCGGCGGTTCGCTGAGGTCACCCTGCTGCACCAGCGTGATCGCCTTCTGCTTCATGCGCTCCGCGAACTCGCGCTCGAAGTTATCGAGCGAGCCCACACATTCACCGAGAGCGTGGTTGATTTGTTTGCCGTTCGCCAGAGAAGCGAGCATCGCCTGAAATTTCTCCAACCCGTATTTCTCGATGATGAAATCCACGGTCTGTCCTGCCTGGAAATAAGCGAACATGAGGTGCTCGCCCGTCTTCGGCTCGCGGAAAGCGGAACTGAGAGTCCGGGCGGGTGTAAGCGCTTTATCATCCAGAATGAAGCGCCGCCAGGTGAGCGTCATGTCCATGCCGCAGGCCGGATTTCGAAGGCCCTCCTCATAGACGGAGATGCCTTCACTGAGCCAGCGTGGCATGCGGTTATGCGTGACGGTGAGAGTCACCACATGACAGAACTCATGCCATAGCGTGCTCTCCCAGTTGCTGCGGCGCGCAGAGATGCTGCCCGGGCTGTTCATCGTTACGACCGTGCCGAAGCAGGCACCGAGAATGCCCTGGCCCCCAAGATTGCCAAAGGTTCTGATCGCAAAGTCTTGTTGGGTCGGGAAGAACTCCACCAGCACCGGCTTGGTAAACGTCAGGTTATACTTCGTGCCGAGCTTCTCCTTGGCCTCGCGCAAAATCTCCAATGCCCGGTCTGCATAGATGAGCTGATCACGCTTTGGGAGGCGGAGAATGGAATCCTTGTCCTGGATTGTCACGAAGCCTCGCATCTCATCTTCCAGGATGCCGATGTTATGGGCGGCAGCGTTGTAGCCATCTGATGTGCGAATTTCGTTGGCGAGCTTCCACGCTTCGTCTTCTTCGCCCAGCCGCAGCAGGTCATTGCAAAGCTGCACGCGAGCCGGAGCGAAGTCGGGTTGCATGGCGAGTGAGGCGCGCTGATGAGCGGCCCCTTCCCGGAAGCGATAAGCCCGGGAGATGCAGCGGCCAATAAGGTGATCGACCTCAGGATTGGAAGGCCAGCCTTTGAGAGCCTCGGTCCGATACTTCTCCGCCTCCGGCAAGTTGTTGCGTTCAAGCGTGGCGATCACGGAAAGCAGCGCCCAAGCCTCCGGGTGCTGGCGGTTGACCGAAATGGCCTGACGCAGCAAGCGGTCGGCATCCGTGTGTTTCTCTGAGCCAATCAGAATCTCCGCCTGAAGGATCAGCGCAGCCGGGAAGCGAGGGTTCTCCTCTAGAATGAGGCCCAGTTGCTCAAGGCATTTGGCGCTTTCGCTGGGTTCAAGCGCACGGGCCAGGCCGAGGCGTAGTGCGGCGTTGGTGGCATCATGCTTGAGGCCTTCGCGGAACTCATTGGCGGCTCGCTCATAGTCTTCCTTCTGCAACGCCAGTTCGCCAATGGCCTGGCAGGCTGCGGCTGCTGCTTCGGGCTTCTTTTTCGCGGGTTCGAGATACTGCTGGAGGATCTTCTGAGGATCGGCTCCGGCCGCGAGAGCAGCCTGACCCAGCAGGATCATGTCCTTGGCTTTGCGTTGTGCCGGGGTGATCTTGCGCGCAGCCGCATTGACTTGTTGGATGGTCTGGTCGGCCAAATCCTTTTTGCCATAGGTCGAAGCAAGGCGGTGCTGGGCCATGAGCAAGGCCAGATTCTCCGGCGAGCCATCCAAAGCTGCTTTGGCAGCCTTAAAAGCCTCATCGGCACGACCCATCGTCTGCAGTGCCTCAATACGCAGAAGATGCCACTCCTCAAAAGTCTGGCCGCGACGGATCGCCATTTCACAAGCCTTGGCGGCGTTGTCATAGTCCCCCCGGTCCATCAGCATGTGGACGACAGGGAGGTTCCGTTGATCGAACGGATCCGAATATTCCTGGCCCTGAAGAAAAGCGGGAGTGAAGGGGATGGCCAGCGCCGCAGCCAGGAGCAGGCTGCGTGTCACGGCCGGGAGAACCTGCACCATGGACAGAGAGTTAAGCGGGTTTTGAAAATGAGTCCAGCCCGCTCAGCGTGTTTGACTAAAAGAAGATCAAACGGAGCGCTGCGGCCAGGGCGAAGTAGAATACGACGGCTTCGAAGACTTTCTGAGGAAGGACTTTGACGATTCGCCAGCCGAGAAAGATGCCGATAATGACGGCGGGCATAAGCACAAGATTGGTCAGGAGCGAAGGACCATTGATGAGGCCGATATCGTAGCTGAAGGGCACCTTGACGAGATTGATGAAGAGGAAGAAGCGCGCAAAAACACCCAGGTAGTCACTTTTCGCGAAGCGGTGGGCCAGCAGATACACGGTCATGACCGGCCCGGCGGCATTGGCGAGCATCGTCGTAAGTCCTGCCGCACTGCCGATGCCCCAGATGAAGACACGGTGCTCGTGAAGTTGCGCCAGCTTCTGCCGTTGCCAGTCGATGAGCAGCTTTAATGCGAGCAGGACCAGGATGAGCCAGCCAATGACCCAGCGGGCGACTTGATTGTCCAGCTTATCCAACAGCCACCAGCCTAGCACTACGCCAATCAAAGCCGGCGGGACGAGAGACCAGATCTGTTTCCAGGAACCTCCACCTCTCAACAGCCAGAAACCCATGAAGTCCGCCGCGATCAGGAGAGGAAGCACGACACCCGTGGAGTCTTTTGCCCCAAAAGCTTCCGCGAACAGCAGCACGCTCACCATGCCAGCCCCGGAGAGACCGGCCTTCGCCATACCAATAAACCACGCCCCGACCGCAGCCAGCAACAGGGCATTCTGCGAATGGATGAGGGTGTGGTGGTGGAGCCAGTCCAGGAACGCCATGCGGTGTATCTCTATCTTCCCGAGATGGTGGGTAACTGCAAGGAAGCAAAAACCCGACCCGAAGACACCCAAATTTTAACCTATCAAACCATTGAAATTTGTGATACGGAGCTCAAAGAAAAGATCCTTATTTGCATGGGGCCAAATCGGGTTCCAAGGTAACCCTTACCTGTCCTGCGGACGCTTGGTGGAGACGATGGTTCCACTGCGCCGCTTCCTGTCATTCTTCACCTCCATCCAGCAGTGATATCATGCCTCACGACCTCGACCTGATTCTGACGTTGACCGGCGGCCTCACAGCCGCACTCGCCTTGGGGTTCATTACCCAAAAACTGAATCTGTCACCCATCGTGGGGTATCTCCTCGCAGGGATATTGGTGGGCCCCTTCACACCGGGGTACGTCGCGGATCACGGCATCGCGAATCAGTTCGCAGAATTAGGCGTCATCCTGCTGATGTTCGGGGTCGGCCTGCATTTCCATCTAAAAGACCTGATGGCTGTCAAAGCCATCGCAGTGCCGGGAGCCATCGTGCAGATCGCGGTCGCCACAGCGCTGGGTGCTGTTGTGATGACGTTTTTCGGATGGTCATGGACCTCCGGCATCATTTTCGGCATGGCCATTTCGGTGGCGAGCACCGTGGTGCTAACACGCGTACTGGCAGACAACCGGGCCCTTCACACACGCGTGGGGCACATCGCCATCGGCTGGCTGATCGTTGAGGATCTGTTCACCATTCTGGTGCTGGTGTTGCTGCCAGCCATCTTTGGAGTCGCGCATGAAGCGGGAGCTGCTGGAGGCGGCGCGAATGTTTGGGCCACCCTCGGACTGGCCACCCTTAAGCTGGTGGTGCTCGTAGTTTTCTCGCTCGTGGCGGGGCAAAAAATCATCCCCTGGTTCCTTGGCTACGTGGCGCGCACGGGCTCGCGGGACCTCTTCACCTTAGCCGTGCTGGTACTAGCCTTGGGCATCGCCGTGGCTTCCGCGAAGTTTTTCGGAGCCTCCATGGCGCTGGGCGCCTTTCTCGCTGGCATGGTCGTAGGTCAATCGGAATTCAGCGCCCGCGCCGCCTCCGACGCGTTGCCGATGCGGGATGCCTTCGCGGTCTTGTTCTTCGTTTCCGTGGGCATGCTTTTTGACCCGAACGCCGTGGCCGAAGGATGGCCGATGATGCTGGCTACGTTGGCCATCGTCATCATCGGGAAGCCGCTGGCGGCCATCGTCGTGATGATGCTCTTCAAGAAGCCTCTCGTCTCTGCGTTGAGAATCGCCGTGGCGCTTGCCCAGATTGGGGAATTTTCATTCATTCTCTCTGTCCTGGCGATCAACCTGAAGATCTTCCCGGCTGAAGCCAACAATGCCTTGGTCGTAGCCGCAGTCATTTCCATTACCCTCAATCCACTGCTCTATCGTGGCATCGAACCCTTTGTGGGATGGTTGCGGAAGATGGGTTGGGTGAAGCCGCCTCCACCGACACAGCTGGATGAAGCTCCCCAGCTAGACGACGCCGCGTACCGTGTGGTGGTGGTGGGCTACGGACCCGTGGGACAGACGCTGTCCCGCATCCTCATGGGCAACAGTATCCAGGCAGTCATTATCGAGATGAATATCGACACGGTGCAGAAGCTGCACGCGGAAAACATCCCGGCGATCTATGGGGATGCGACCAGCCGCGAAGTGCTGCATCATGCCGGGTTGGAGGATGCGAAAGGCCTGATCATTGCCGCGTCCAATCTCCCGGCGGCAGATATTATTCAAGCAGCCCGGGAGATTAACCCCAAGATCCGCATCATCAGCCGGACGACCTATCTAAGGGATACGGAAAGCCACCGGAGTCAGGGGGCGAATGCCGTATTCTCCGGGGAAGGGGAGATTGCCTTGTCGATGACCGCCTTCCTCATGGAGGAACTCGGCGCGACGGATGAGCAGATCGAGCGTGAGCGCGACCGGGTGCGGAATGAGTTCCTGCTGATTGGCCGATAGGGCGAATGCAGCGCTTCATGCCCACCCCCGGCGATCTCGCGAGGGTGGGAATGAGTGATTCGGAGTTAGCGGTGTTTAATTAGTTAATACCGCCGAAATCCGCCTGGTCCTGGACCTCCTGGTCCCGGCCCGCCTGGGCCAACAACAGGGCCCGGCCCGGGTCCGCCCCGGCGAGGGTGCGGCCAGACGCAAGAAGTTAGCGATGCGAAAACGCAGCAGGTGAGACCAAGGTGTAGAATTTTTTTCATCATAGGATTGTCCAATTCGGTTGGGGGATGAGGTCAGGAGGGTGCTTATGCAAGACGGCAAACAGAGGATCAGCCATCGAAGCCGCGACATGAATGTCAGCTTCTCGTCAGACGTGACAGCCCTCCCTGGAATTCATGAACCCGCGAAATAACGCAGCAACAAAAGTCCCCGTTGAGAAATAGCCACGGTCCTGGCTTGCATGGAACAAGCACTTTCCGCTTTACTTCCCTGCTATCCGACGCATCAGCGACTCCCTAGATTTTTTACGCCATGGCTACCACTGACCCATCACACCCTGAGACGAGTCCCGATTGGGATCGCATTGCCTCTGATCCTGATTTCATCGCGCTGAAGCGAGCGAAACAGCGTTTCATCATTCCGGCCACGATCTTCTTCCTCGTATTTTACATGGCCCTGCCGGTGCTGGTCGGCTACTTCCCGGAAATGATGAAGAAGCCGGTGCTGGGAAAGGTGAACTCCGCCTACCTCTTCGCCCTCGCCCAGTTCTTCATGACGTGGATTGTCTGTGCCCTCTATGTGAAGGCAGCCAGCCGCTGGGACCGCATGAATGCCACCCTCCTCGCCAAATACCCGACCCACTGACCGCCTGACACATGACTGATTTCAATTTTATTCCAGCTTTGGGAATGCTGCTTGCCGAAGTCGCGCCAGCAGCCGCTCCGAAGGGTTTTCACTTCACCCCGGCACTGGGAATGTTCGTCGCCTTTGTGGGGATCACCTTGGTCATCACTTACTTCAGCGCGCGCAAGGCTACCGGCTCAGCCGCCTATTTCGCAGCGGGCCGCAGCATCACAGGCTGGCAGAATGGTCTGGCGGTTGCGGGCGACTACATGAGTGCGGCGAGCTTCCTCGGCATCTCCGGCATCATCTGTCTGAAAGGCTACGACGGCTTCATGTACTCCGTGGGCTTTTTGGTGGCCTACCTGACGGTGCTACTCCTGGTGGCCGAGCCACTGCGAAACGCGGGTAAATACACTATGGCCGACTTGCTGGCCTATCGATTGAACCAAAGGCCTGTGCGGGCCATGGCTTCGCTGTCCACCCTGACAGTGTCCACCTTTTACATGATCGCCCAGATGGTCGGCGCCGGTGGCATCATCAAGGAACTCATCCACGTGGAGTTCGTGCCGGCGGTGATCGGCGTGGGCGTGCTCATGCTGGTCTATGTGGTGTTCGGCGGAATGCTGGCCACGACGTGGGTGCAAATCATCAAGGCGATTCTGCTGATGGGCGGTGCCTTTGTGCTGAGCTGGATGGTGCTCGGCAGGCACGACTACAGCCTTACGAAATTCTTCGACGCGGTCTCGCAGGCGACCTATGGCGGAACGAAACCGGCGGTAAACCTTTTGGATCCCGGACTGGCTTACGGAACGCAGTTGAACCCCTGGGGAGCGGTGGACTTCATTTCGCTGGCTCTGGGGCTGGTATTGGGTACAGCGGGCCTGCCGCACATCCTGGTTCGATTTTACACGGTGCCTGACGCAAAAACAGCTCGTGTTTCCGTAGTGTGGGCCACGGCCATCATCGGTGTGTTCTACATTTTGACGACCTTCTTCGGCTTTGGTGCTGCGACGATTCTGCGCTGGGATCAGATCCCACTGGACGCGGCTGGCAAGCCGGATGGAAACATGGTGGCACCCATTCTGGCACAGGTGCTGGGCGGGGAGTGGTTCTTCGCCTTCATCAGTGCGGTAGCCTTCGCTACCATCCTGGCGGTAGTGGCGGGTCTGACCATGAGCGCGAGCACCAGTTTCGCGCATGACTTCTTCACGAACGTGATTCATCGCGGCAAAGAAAAGTCTCCGGGTGAAGAGGTGCGAGTGGCTCGCATCACCGCCTTTGTGGTCGGAGCCGTCGCCATCTTCCTGGCGATTCAACTGCGATCGCTCAACGTGGCCTTCCTCGTAGGGCTGGCCTTCTCCGTGGCGGCATCTGCGAATCTGCCGGTCATTCTGTTCAGCGTCTTCTGGAAGCGCTTCAATACCACAGGCGCGGTGGCTGGCCTGGTTGTCGGTTTGGCCAGTTCCATCATTCTGATCCTGCTGAGCCCGAGCGTTATGGACCCGAAAGGCGCTGCGCTGATCAAGGCGGATGCAATCTTCCCGCTAAAAAACCCTGGCATCGTCAGCATCCCCCTGGGGTTTCTGGCAGCCTGGCTGGGAACGCTGCTGAGCCCGCGCGATCTGGTGGCTGAATCGAAATTCTCTGAACTCAACGTTCGGTCGCAGACCGGCCTTGGCGCCGAAAAGGCAAGCTCACATTGAGGTAGAAGAAGTTCTCAAGGGAGTCTGGGCTAGGCCCAGGCTCCCTTTTTTTTTGCGGCGCTGGTTGAACCAGGCCAGCACCAAACAAACCACGAGCAGGATCACAAAGACCTGGGCGCACTCCAGCCAGTTGAGCTGCAGGCCCCACTTCATGGTGAGAGTGGCTCCTCCAAACAGCGGGAGCCAATAAATGAGAATCAGATGGGCGATGTAGATGAGCAGGGATTCCTTCCCTGCCAGCATGAGCCATTGAGGATGCCAGCGTCTCCCGAGAGCGTGCACTACGCTGACAACGATCAGCAGCCAGCCGAGCCGCTCGGCAAAGAACGCCGGGCTATCCTTTGAAAAAATGCTGGGTGCCCCCCAATAGCCCAGCGCTGCGAGAAGGATCCCGATCACCAGATAAGCGCCTTCGCGTATCGGCCACCGGCCAGCCAGGCAACCCGCGGCGCAAAAGGCAAACCACGGGAAAAGCGGAAACAGAGAGCCCTGCTTCGCACTGACAAAAGCATCGATCGGCAGGAAAGGCACCTGCATCAAAGAAGCGTACGGCGCAAATGCCACGCAGAGCACCAACAGCACCGCTACAGCCGGATCGAACAATCCTTTTTTGGGCAAGGCGCCCATCCCCATCAAACACAATAGGCTGACGGTCATGCACTGCAGGATATCCACCTGAAAGAAGACGCGCCAGCTCTCCACTCCGAAATCGCGTCGCATCCAGTAATCCGTAGGCACATGGAGGAGGTAGCCCATCAGAAAGATCTGAGCGAGTCGTCGCAGCCGTGTACGCGTGAAGACCGGTGTGTGCGCGGCGTGGGCGCGGCGTATGGCCAAGCCTTGAATAAAGCCCGCGATCCAGAGGAATGCGGCCGAAAGGAGACCGTTTAGGAAATAGATCCGACTCGACCAGGAGGGCCAGGCCTCAGGTATGAGGAAGGTGTTGAGCACATGGGTTTCCAACATACCCACCACGGCAATCCCGCGGAGGAGGTCGATCCATCCCAGTCTGGGCCGCAAGGGCCGATGATCCGGGGAATGGAGGTCTGCCAGTCTAGGCGCCAAATTGCTTACTGCGGCACGTGAATTCTGTCGCCGGGCTGTGCCGGAACCTGGGAGTCAGGATTGTCCGCGCTGCGCAGATCCAACTGCCGCGTCACGCTGCCACGGGTCATTTTGACGGCCTTCATCTTCGCGAAGTCGGTGGGGCCGGAGGCGCTGGTGATGGCGTCATGCACCGTCATGCCGGGAGTCATCTGCACGCGGCCGGGCGCTTTCACTTCACCGCTGACAAAGACTACCTGGGTCGCTGCTTCGCGGTTGGCCGAAACCTGAATCGTCGGATGCGTAAAGATCTCGGCTGCCTTGTAAGCGTACTCGATGTTCCGCTGCAAACTGGATGGTCGAAGGCCCGCCGCCTTTACTTCGCCAATGTAAGGGAGGTTGACCGTCCCATTGTCGGCAATGTCATAGGTGGAGGAGACCGTATTGATTTCTTCCACAGGAGCTCCTGAGAGTTTCAGTACGATGCTATCTCCCGAGCGCAATGCGCTTTCGGACTGGGCGGAAACGCCATGCACCGAAAGAAGCAGGGAGAGAAGGAGGAGGCAAAAACGCAGATAGTGTTTCATGGGAGAAATAGAGTTTCAGCGTTGATCAAAATACATCGTCGCCCTTGGACGCACGGGCAGGCTTTGCACTCGCCTGGGTCTGGGTTTTGCCACCGCTGCGGGAAGCCTTGGTGGAGCGCTCTTTCTTCTGCCCGGGGTTGTTGTCCGTGGAGTAGTAGGTGTAGTAACTCGTGTAGTAGCCGTAGGTGGCGTCGCTGCGGATATTCACGTTGTTGAGGACGACACCGACGACTTTGCCACCAACACTCTCGACCGACTGTTTGACGCGCAGCAGCATTTGGCGGGGCAGCTTGCGGTGCTGGACCACGATCATCGTCATGTCCACTTCCGCAGCTAGCACGCTCGCATCGCTGACGCCGAGGATCGGCGGCGAGTCGATCAGCACGATGTCGAAGCGGGTTTTCACGTCTGCGAGCATGTCCGTGAAGCGCTTCGAGTTGAGCAAGCCGGCGCTGTCTGAGGGCATGATACCACTTGGGAGGAGGTAAAGATTTTCCACCGGGGTCTGGATGACGACTTCTTCCAGTGAAACATTGGAGGTGAGGAAATTGCTTAGGCCGTAGTGATTCGGTACATCGAAGAAGGTGTGCATCCGCGGACGTCGCAGGTCACCATCGATGATGAGGGTGGTATAACCGCCCTGAGCGCAGACAGTGGCCAGGTTGACCATGGTCGTACTCTTGCCTTCGCCCGCGCCGCCGCTCACGACGCTGATGACGTTCGCTGTCGGATCCTTGCGGTTGAACTCGATGTTCGTGCGGAGAATGCGATACGCTTCTGAATCGGGATTCATGCCGCTGGTGCGGTGCAGTACTCCGACACCTTGGGGAATGACAGCGAGGACGGGAACGCCCATCAGGCGCTCGACTTCATCTATGGTCTTCACGCTGGTATCGAGATACTCAAGGAAGAAGGCCACGCCGAAACCAAGCATGAGCCCCACGATTCCACCCAACGCGAGATTCAGTCCCACATTCGGTTTGAAGGGTCTGCTCTCAGGCTCCGCACTTTGGTAAACCGTCACTGGGGTCTTCGACATCTGTTTGTCGATCTCCCGCTGAGCCTTGGTGTCTTTGAGTTTCACCAGCTCCTCTTCGAGCAACTCCCATTCTTTCTTGGCCTTGAGGTATTCCTGGTTGTCGGCCTGAGCGGCGATGGACTTGGTGCGCTGTTCCTGATTGATGTTCTCAGATTCGGTGAGTTGTTTCGTCGCCGTCTGCATGCGAAAGGTCAGATTGTTCCGGTAGTCGGTGGCGGCATCGAGAAGCATCTGGCGGGTCTCGCCGATCTTGGCGAGAATGCCTTTCATCGTGGGATGCTTGGGACCCAGCCCGGCACTCGAGAGGTTTTCTTTTTCCAGGAGAAGATCCTGATAAACCGGGTTGAGACGGCGGATGGTATCATTCTCCACGCGCAATTCACCGGCCTGACGAATAAGGGACTCTCCTTCGAGTGTCTGCAGTTGCTCAATCTGCGTCCTCATGTCGCGGATGTCTTTATCCAGCTTATAGACGTCACGCGCCGCATCCACGAGAGTGCTGTTCTCTACGGTGTTGACCGCGTCACTGCCACGTGCGGCCTGGTAGGCGTAGGTGGGCATTTCGACGATGCCGAGACGCTTCTTGATCTCGATCATCTTGTCCATGGCCTGCTTCGTGAGCTGCTCCTTCACGGAGATCTGGGCACTGAGCTGGTTGACCGCTTTATCCGTACGAGCATTGTCCACTTCGATGCGCGTTTCCTTGTAGCTTTCGGCAATGGCATTGGCGATATCGGCCGCGAGCTTGGGATCTTCATCAAAGTACTCGATCGTGATGAAATCGCTCTTGATGTTGCTTTGCGCATCCAGGTTCCCGCGCAGTTTGGCAGCGGCGAATTGCTTGCTGGGCAGGCCCCAATGCTTTACGAGGTCCAGTTTCTCGACCACCAGATCAAGGGTCTTGCGCTTGCTGATGATTTCGAACTGCGTCTTGAAGAAGTTGTCCGACGGAATGTTCAGCCTGTCGCCCAGATGGCCGACAATCGTGGCGTCTTCCACATTCCGCTCGATGACCATTTCTATATGGCCGCGGAACTTGCGCGGCATGATGTAGGTGATGATGGCGGCAACAGCGAAGACGAGGAGAAAGCATAGGAAGATGAGTCCCATGCGATTACGAATGATCTGCCAATAGTCTAAAGCGTGCCGTTGTACATCGAGACTGTTGGTGGTCATAGGCCGGGGCTTAGATCGTTGTATTTAAAGTAAACTGATATTCCGGAAACCCCATGGAATTAAGCCAGGGAGAGTTCCGGAATATCTTTGCGGGATTTGTTTGAACTTAGAACGTGGCGTTCAGACCCACGTTGACGCGGTTGCGTTCGTAGTCGCGGGCTTCTTCGTCTGAGGTAATTGTCGTATAGCTGTAGTTGGCATCCACACTGAGATTCTGCCAGAAGTTGTAACGGAAGCCGAGAGTAGCATTGAGCTCATCTTCCGTGGCGGACTCGATGGTGTCATTCCCCTCGAAGTCACTATGCACATAATGCACACCTGCATTTCCTGAGAAGCGGTCGGTGAATGCATGCGTGGCAACGACTCCCGTGCGGATGGCATAGCGTGAGTCGTAGAGACCGAGTTCAGAGCCGTCGAAACCTGCCTGGCCGTAGAGGCGGATGCCCGTTTGGCGGGTGAGCGCATAGTTAAGAGAACCTTCTCCGTAAGGTGCCGTCTCGTCGGCTCGGTCGCTCTTGTAAAACTCAGCACCAGCGCGAATGCTGGCGGAAAGACGCTCACTCCAGGCTTGATCAATGCCCGCGAGCACATAGTGACTCGTGTAATCGGGATTGATGATTTCAATTTCTTCACCTTCCTCGTCTTCTCCACCCACTTCAGTTGGCGGGTTTTCGTAGTCCGTGTAACGGAAGCGATACTCCGCGGTCAGCTTCGTGGTGCGAGAAAGCGCATAGCTGATCTGCTGGCTCACGATGTGGCTGAAACGGTCTTCAAACGCGGCGGTCACGTCATCGTCGGTATATTTGATGCCTTCGATGGTGTAACCGGTCGTGGAAGTGGTGCGCTCCGTCCAGGCGTAGGCCACAGAAGCATTGTTATAGCCGTAGAGATATTGGCCGTCGCGACGCCCCGTGGTCACGCCGATGCCATAATCAGGCTCGATCTCATAGGTGATGTAGAAGTTGTCCCCAATCGTGAGACGGCGATTCACCTGATGGGAAATGTTGAAAGCCAGACGTGCGTTGTAGAAGAGGTCTTCACCACGCTCGGCGTCGTCCAAATAATAAATGGCGCCTCCATAGAGACCGATGTCCCATGCAGTGACACGATTATCGGATCCGTAAACGAGGCCGACGCCACTTTGGATAAAGTATGATTCGAAGTCCTCCAAATCTAGGGAGTCGTATTCGATGCTGTCGTAGCCGCCACTGACCGAGGCTTCGATGGTCAGTGGGACGTTCTGATCGTAATCAGAGGTTGGTTTGCCCAAGGCCATCAAGCCCTGACCATAGGAGGGAGCGGCTGCCAGGAGCATCCCTGTGAAGAGCGAGAAGATAACCAGTTTCATACGTTGGCACTTGGTTGTTGCGGGGGCGGCTGAGGGGCCTGGCACGGATCTTATTTGAATTCAGGGAGGGTAGATCCGGGCAGGATTGACTGTCTGTCAGTTTGGCTTTGCGACTGAGGGTGACTGCGGGGTGCTGGTAGGCTCCGTGCGCGTCACAGTTTTCTCTTTCTCGACGGGTTTTTCGTCGTCGTGTTCTTTTTCGTTGGTGGTGATGACCACGCCACCGGCAGCAGGCTGAATCAAATACACACCACGGATATCCGCAGGGGCTTTGATATAATCTGCTGACTCGGGAGCAGCCACGGGAGCCATTGGAAGGACTTCCTTGGCGCTTTTGGAGCTTACGCCCGCTGTGGCTGACGTGGCAGCCGCACAGTCCGCTATAACGGCGGACATGTTTGGCGCCACATTTGTGGCCGTGAGCACGATCTGCTTCGCAAGGTCGTTGCTTGCCTGAGAGGCAAGAACGGCAGCTTTCACAATCTCGCAAGCGCAAGACTCATTGGCTACCATGGCGTCCTCGACGATGACAAGCACCTTTGTGGGGTCCGCCTGAATGGCAGATTTCACACTAGCGAGCACTTTGTCGCAGTCAGTCACATCACCAGCACGTGCAATATTCCCCATAAAGAGGCCTACGGCGAGAATGAGTGCTTGGGTGTAATGTGGATATTTCATATTGCTGGTTCTAGAGCCTTGAGTTTCAAGGCCTTGGAGCGGGCAACGGGAATCGAACCCGTCTGTCCAGCTTGGAAGGCTGGAGCATTACCACTATGCTATGCCCGCACAGTTATGAGAATTAACGCCCTAATAACAATAATTTCAAGATAATTTTTATAATTATCTAAACATTGTTAAAAAAGCGTTATTCTTAGAAAAATCGAACCAGCAAGAAATTCTTATAATCAGCCGATCTTTCGCAGAAGCGCATACAATCACATTAGCTTTACAATGCAAGCGATCATTCATGCGGCGCAAATATGACCAGAGTGCCGAGGGCGAGACCCTTCAGAAGGGCAAGATATTAGGACCAATAAGCGGCCTAATTAGAGGTCTCTAATACCAGCGTTAATGGCCGGGTGAGCAGCCTAAAAAGGTCCACTTAAACGATCTGATACCTAAAAAAACTGGACGATCGCCCGGTACCCTTCCTCCAAAACAGCAAAAATTTAAAAAGTTATCTGCTGATGTAATGGGTTCCAATAAGCAATATTTCCATTCAAGAAAAACGCTTTACGCCATTAATTCATTCTTTTCTTCACACACGAGTGAAGCTTTGATTAACGTTTAAAGAACCCAAAGCCAACTTCAGCCACACGCGCTTTATGAGTTCACGCACCCTTGTTAATATCTGTCTTGCCGGGCTTTTCGCACTGGCGGTGTTGTACGTCATGTCCAAATGGAATAGCCCGGCTTGGCAGGAAAATCCGGTCTACCCCTTGGTCTCCATCATCGTGCTGGCCGTAGCAGGGGGAATCTTTTTTGTTTTGGTGATTCTACCGAAGATGGGGGATGCCATGGGTACCATGATGTACTCTTCAGGCGAGGTCGCGGCGCCGGATCAGAGCATGAAAGCTGCGGCCAAAGTCGCGGCAGGTGATTACGAAGGGGCGATCCAGGAGTATCAGAAGGCCATCGAAGAGAAACCAGAAGACACCTACCCGATCTCCGAAATCGCTAAAATCTACTCGGAGCGGCTGGACGAGCCTTTGCATGCCATCGCCTTTTTGCAGCAACGCCTTGAAGCACGGGAGTGGACAGAAGATGACGCGGCGTTTCTCATGTTCCGCATCGTGGACGTGCATACGCACCAGAAGGACTACGAGGAAGCAAAAGACATTCTGGAGCAGATCGTCGGTAATTTCCCAGGAACTCGGCATAGCGCCAACGCGAAGCACAAGATCAACGAACTGGAGCAACAGGAATTCAAGTTGTTGCAAGCCCAACGGGCTGCCCAGGGTCAGGGGCCCTCTGCGTAATAAGAGTCGTCTCCATTCTTTTCAATTCATCCATCATGCGGTGGCGTGCCTGGGGGAAGCGAAGGCCGCTCGCTTGGCTGTCTCTCGCAGCGGTTTTTGGCGTTCTGGCTGCAGAGCATCTGCCGTTGGCCTGGACCTCCGCTGGTTGGATGACAGCAGGAGCGTTGCTGTTCGGAGCGCTGCTTTACTGGCAGAGAAATGGCATCTGGGCTTGCCCGGTGATCGCGCTGATCTTCGCAGCACTGCATCACGGGACGCTGCAACAGACCCGCGAGCATCCTCTCAGAGTCTGGCTGTTAACCCATCCTCAGGGAGCGCATATCACCGCGAGCGGACAGATCGTGCATTCCCTGCGGCGCGACCTGTCAGGCACGGATCCGGGTGAGGCCCTCCTCCGTGCGACGCGTATCGAGGCGACCCATCTGGGCATCGTCTGGGAAGGCATTACCTATATTAAGGTAATCAGCGGGAAGGATAAGGCCTGGCCGGCAGGGGAGTATCGCATCACGGGCCAGTTGAACCTTCCAGACGTGGTCGACAACCCGGGGCAGTTCGATCAACGCCGCTATCTCATGCGCCTAGGGTTGGTGGCAAACCTCTTCAGCCGTGAAGCCATCTGTGTGCGAGAAGCTGGCTGGGACTTGGGATCCACCGTCACGAGCGCCTCCCGATGGGCAAGAGAGAGGATGATCGGGCTCTTAAGCCACGACCTCGCCGACGCTCCTGACGAATTGGCGGTGATCCTGGCGATGGCATTGGGAGCTACCGAGAACGCGCCCCCAGCTATGCAGGAGCCTTTTCGGAATAGTGGCACGCTGCACATTTTTTCCGTGAGCGGTCTGCATGTGGTCATGGTTGGTACCGTCTTCTGGGCTTTCCTGATCCCCTTTGGCCTCCCGCGAGGCCCTTTGTTGCTTATCTTATTACCGTTGCTCTTCGGCTATGCCTTCGCCGCGGGATCACCCCCCTCCGCCATCCGAGCAGCTTTGATGGCCGCCATCTTCCTGAGCGGCGCTGTCTTCGACCGCAGAAGCGATCTGTTCAACAGCCTCGGCGCGGCCGCGCTGGTCTTGTTGCTGATCGACACGAATCAGCTCTACTCCGTCGGCTTCCAACTCTCTTTTGCCGTGCTGGGAGCGATTGCGCTATTAATGCCGTTCATTGAGAAGCGTCGGCCAAAGTGGGTCGAGCCTGATCCATTCCTGCCGAAGACGTTACTCTCGGCCTGGCAAAGACGGTTCTATTGGCTCCGGCGGCACGTCTGGGGTTCCTTCGCCGTTTCCGGCGCCGCCATGTTGGGAAGCCTGCTGCTGATCTTCTGGAACTTCCGGCTCTTCACTCCCGTCTCCCTTGTCGCAAATGTCGTCCTGGTGCCGCTGTCATTCGCCATGCTCTTCACCGCGATCCTTACGGTGGTGACCGGAGCGGTCTATTTCACCCCGGCTCAGCTTCTTTTCAGCAATGCCAACTTCGCTTTGGCCAAACTGACCGTCGCGGCGGCACAGATGTTCTCCGGCCTCCCCTACGGCAACATCCACATCCCCGAATTGCCGCCGCACCCTCCCGCAGAAATAACGGCGCTGCGTTTGCCGGGCGGAGGCGCTGCCAATCATGTGCGCATCGGAGACAAGCATTGGTTGCTGGATGTAGGCCCAAAGAACCCGTACCCGTTTTACCTCGGAGCTTACCTCAAGCATCGCGGTGTCAGGGGTCTGGAGGGCATCGTCCTGAGCCATGGCGATGCGGAGCACCGTGGAGCCTTGGGCGATCTGCTTATGGAGCGATCATCAAGGCAGATCTATGCCCCACCGTCGACGCCCTGGCGGAAGACCACGACCAAAACGAAGGATGATGCCAAAGCGGCACCAGCAACCTTGTTGGCGGAAAGAGCCCTGCTTAACCTGTCCGTTGACCCAACATTCCCAGCCACCGCCACCGTTCTCTACCCGCCAGCAAAATTCTGGCAGGGTCGCGCGAACGACCATACGCTAGTGATGCGTCTGGATATCGGCGGCTATCGTGTGCTCTGGTGCAATGACGCAGGCTTTGTCGCCGAGAAGAGCTTGCTGGACACATTCAGCGAAGAAGACCTCCGTTGTGATGTGATCATAAAGAATCACCACGATGGCGACTACTCCATGCTGCCCGAATTCCTCATGGCAGTTCAGCCGCGCCTCATCATTTCATCCAACCAGGATTTCCCGGCGGATGAAAAACTCCCGGAGGCTCTAAAGCAGACCTGCGAGGCCATGCACATTCAGCTTCTGGATCAAAGCCAAACGGGTGCAGTGACCCTGCGCTTTTGGGAGGACCGTCTTGAGATCCTTCCTTTCCGCGGAGACACACAGCCCATCACTTTGGCGCCGCACCACCTGAAGTGACGTTTGCCTGGCTGGGACGGTTCTCCTTCACCTCATGCGTGCCTTCATTGATCTGCACGGGCTTCAGCTGCACATTGGTAAATTCATTGCGAAGAATACGCTGGTTCGATCCGGACACGCTGATCCCATTGCGTCCGCAACCATCGAACTCATTTCCTGAGACTTCGTTGTCCTGCGTGCCTTTGCCAAGCTGAATGCCGTTACCCGTCGTCCGAAGGAAAAGATTGTTCCGCACGATATTGCGCCGGTTCAGATCCTCCATTTTGCACCAGCGCCAGATATGGATCCCCGTGCCGCTGTCCCGGAACTCATTCGCCTCCACCACGCAGTCATTGGCATCATTCATTTCAATGCCCGTCAGGCAGCGGGCGAAGTGATTGTTCTTCGCAGTCGCCTTCGTGGTGAAGTGATCAAAGCCAAGACCTTCATCATGAGTGTCCATGATGGTGCAGCGCTCTACCGCCACACCCTCGGTACTATAAAGGATGATGCCGCGGCCAAAGCAGTTCTGGATGATGCAGTCTTCAACACGAAGCCCTTTGATCGGAGGCCCCGTCGGTCCCTTTTCATAAGTATACAGCCCGCTGGCGAAGATGCCGCAAAGTTGCGCATGGCCTCGCAAAGCCGGATCCTTCGCGGTCTTGCCACCATCGAGTGTGAGCTTGCGAATCAGCACCCCTTCACACGCCCCGCGAAGCTGTATGATATTGGGCGCATCGGCATGGCGAATAAGGGTATTGGCCGGAACCGGGTGCTTCAGCGGCTCCTGCAGAATGAGTTTGCCTGTCGTGACCTGCTTCAGAACCGCCAGATGATACGGCTTGGGCTTGTTGGTAAAGGAGTCCACATCCCCATCGGACTCTATGTGCAGTTGCTCACCCACTTTCAAATTCTGCGATTTGCTAACCGGGATTTCACGTGCACCAGCGGGGATGACAGCGCTTCCGCTTCGCGCATAGGCCAGCGGAGCCAGCCGCAGCACGGTGCGTTCGCCATCGATTCCAGCGAGCTTCAGGTTCTTGGCGTCCTTGATAACCAAGCCTTTGCTGATGATGTATTCACCCGGCGGGATGACGACCTCACCACCCCCGGCAGCAATCGCTTCATCAATGAACTTTTGCAGCGCCGCTTCATCCTGCCCAAAGGCCGGAAGACCTAGGAGAGCAAAGGCGATCGCGATGACCAGCAGACACGGTGGCTTCATGGCTTGTTGGGTGTTCATGGTGTGTGACAGTTCACAAAGTACGACTTTGCCGCATTGACTTGCGAACCTTTTTTGTCAGCATCGTGCCCATGAGTGAACCAGCGCCGGGCGGGCCAATAATCGATGAAGAAGGCAATCTGCTCGAAGGCGGCTATGGAGCACGCCAACGCATCGGCCTGATCCTGGGCGTATTATTGCTTCTGGCGACTTTCCTCGCACCGCCTGTATTCGGCTTAAATCCCGCAGCCTCGAAAGTGGCACTGCTCGCCATCACCATGGCCACCATGTGGGTGACGGAAGCCATCCCGATTCCCGCAACCGCCCTGCTGCCGATGGTGCTCCTCCCCATCCTCGGCATCATGCCCATCAAGGAAGCCGCCGCGCCCTATGCCGATCCCATCATCTATCTCTTCATGGGTGGATTCATTCTCTCCCTCGCCATGGAACGGTGGAACCTACATCGCCGGCTTGCCCTGGGCATTATCAGCAAGGTCGGCACCCAGCCGCGCGCGCTGGTTCTCGGCTTCCTGGTGACGGCTTCGTTCCTCAGCATGTGGACAAGCAATTCCGCCACGGCAGTGATGCTTCTTCCTATCGGCGTCAGCGTCTTCGCCCTGCTGAAAGCTAGGCCGGATTTTCCAGGAAAGGCAGAGTTCGGCGCCGCGCTGGTTCTGGCCATCGCTTACGGCGCGAACATCGGGGGCATGGGGACCCTCATCGGCACACCTCCCAATGCGATCCTCAAAGCCTACATGGAAAAGGCCCACGGCTATTCGATCGGCTTCGGCCAATACATGTTGATCGGTATTCCCTTGATTCTGTTATCCGTGCCGGCGGTGCAATTCATCCTCACCCGGCTTAGTTTCAAAGTATCGAACGAACCCATTCCTGGCGTCAAAGAAGAGATCGCAGCGGAACGTTCGAAGCTGGGTCGCATCACATTTCCCGAGTGGGTCGTGACAGGCGCATTCCTCCTGGCCATTGTCCTCTGGGTTTCCCGGGAAGCCTGGAAAGCGGAAGCCCCGAAGATCGCCGGCGCAAACTGGCCCTTGGGTGCACTCGTCACAGATGAAGTCATCGCCATGGGCGCCGCTGCCCTGCTCTTCTTCATCCCGGTCGATTTGAAGAAAGGCGTCTTCGTCCAGGACTGGGACTGCCTCAAAAAAATGCCATGGGATGTCTTGGTCTTATTCGGTGGCGGTCTCAGCCTGGCCGGCGCTATTGAAAAGAGCGGCCTCGTCAAAGCCATGGCCGTCGGACTGGGAGGCATGGCGAGCTGGCCAGCACTTGGCATCGTCTTCCTCGTGGTAGCAGTCATGATCGTGGCAACCGCATTGACCAGCAACACCGCCACCACCACCGCTTTCCTTCCCGTCATCGGCGCGTTGGCCGTCGGCATCAATCAACCCGCCCTGCTGCTGTGCATCCCCGTAGCTATTGCCGCCAGCGCCGACTTCGCCCTGCCCGTTGGCACTCCGCCCAATGCCATCGCCTATGGCTCCGGACTAGTCAGCCTGCCGCGCATGGTGAAAGCAGGCCTATGGGTAGACCTCTTGTTCGCGCTCCTTATTCCGCTTCTGATGTGGACGGTAGGTCGCTGGGCATTTGGTGTGTAACGTCTGCACCGGGCCCAAGCTCTACACCCACTCCCGCCAATCGTTGCGCATAAGCCAGCGTGTCGATCTCCTCAGGCGTCTTATCCCTCCGGATTGCTTTGATCCGAGGGAAGCGGAGAGACAGACCACTGTTATGCCGAGTGCTCGGCTGGATCGAATCAAAAGCGATCTCCAAGACAATATCAGGAATAACTGTCCTCACGTGTCCGCGCTTACTAAGCGTCCGTTCGGTGAAGTGTTCTGTTAGTTCCTCGATCTCGACATCCGTCAGACCCGAATAAGCTTTCCCAATCACACGCAGTTCCCCACTCTCCTCATCACGCACGGCAAACGTGTAGTCACTCAACACATGGCTGCGTTTGCCATGCCCTTGCTCTGCTTTCACCACCACACAGTCCAGCGTCGCAAAAGCCTTCTTCAGTTTCAGCCAGGTCTTGCCGCGCCGACCGGGCGTATAAAAGCTGTTCGCATCCTTCGCCAAGAGACCCTCATGGTCTGCGCGCCTTGAAGCCAGGAACGCCGCCTCAATATCTTCCACCGAAGTCACACGGCTCACCGCAATCCGTCGGATCAGCGAAGGCAACGCCACCGTCTCCAACAAAGTCCTGCGTGCAGACAGCGGCTCGCGCAGCAACCCCCGGCCTTTGTGCCACAGGAGATCAAAAACCACATAATGCACCGAGATGTCCGAAGGGATAAAAAGATCACCCTGAGCTTTCCGCCCCAACCGGTGCTGCAGATCCTGAAACGTCAGCTTCTTGTGCTCTGCATAAGCGATGATCTCGCCATCAAAAATGACGTCCTCTTGTAAAGCCAAAGCAGCTTGCGCGATCTCCGGAAACTGCGCGGTAACCGTCTTTAGATCTCGCGAGAACATCTCCACCCTTCCCGGCGAAGCGTGCAGTTGCGCCCGAATGCCATCGAACTTGTCCTCGAGCCACACCGCCTCAGGCTTCCCCTCCGGTGAAAGCCGGGCCAGGATATCCGCTGCCGTTTCCTCCGGACTCGCGAGCATCACCTTGATGGGCACAAACAAAGTCGGCTGTGCAGAGTCCAGTTTCCCAAGTTCCGCAAGCAACGCTGCCCGTCCCAAGTCGCCGCAGAGCATCGCCGCTTCCCGCACCTCCGTTGGATCGCTCTGAAAAGCTGTCGCGACCGCATCCTCCACCAGCCCCTCCCGCGACCCAATGCGCAGTTCACCCGAAAGGAGCCGCACCAGGTAGCTGCCCTCCAGCGGTGGCAATAAAGTTAGCGTCTCTTTGAGCAATGCCGCTTTCGCCGCAGGCCCACGAGCATCACGCAACTGCTGCAAAATCACGCCCATCTCCGCCACCGTAAACGGCGCCTCCCGCGGACTGATCCTTCCGGTCAAAGCCGCTCGTTGCAGTACTAAGTACGCAGTACGCCCCAAATCCGCCTGCGACTGCGAGATGGCCCGATACTCCTGCTCCGGCAGGCCGCTCACTTCCAGAAGCGTCCTCCGTATCACCGCCCATCCGATCTGCAACGGTGCAGCTTGCTCGGCAGGATCATCCAGCGTCGTAAAGAACCAACGCACCGCCCGCGCCAGATCACTGGCGGGCACATTGCTGAGGTAAGCCGCCAGGGCATCCCGCTTTTTCAGCCGGGAAGATTCTGCCAGCACCCGCTCACAGGCTTGCACCCAAGCCGCAAAAGTTTCCGGCGCAGCATTGCCCAAAGCCGCCGGACCATCTTCCTGAAGCACGTCAGCCGGCATCTCCGAAGTGGGTGACGAAGCCAAAGCAGACGAAGTGGCAGCAGAAGACCCCGCCAGCGAAAGCTCCAACTGATCCTGTCCCACTAACGACCAAGCCTCATAACCTCGCTCCCGTAGATCCCGCGCAAACTCCCGGGTATAGCCATGGACGGTGAGCACCCGACGCGGCGAGGTCAACTCCACGGCTTGGAGGAGCTCCGGATAGTCCGCGTGATCGCTCATGGGGAAGACCTCATCCACCTGGTAGCGGAACTTCGCGCCCGGCAGGAGCGCCCAACCGCTGAACATCGCCGTGCGGCAGACCTTCAGCTTGCGAATGGCCGTGGATTTTACGCCATTGGGAGGAAACACCAGCGCATGACCCCGAGCCCCGTCCGCGCGAAATGGTACATATTCAGGAAAGGTGCCATCCGGTAGCGTGCAGCCTTCCGTCATCTTCGCCACCGAATCATGCAGCATCACAGGCACGCCCGCTTCCTTCAGTGCCGCCAGGATTTCCTGCGCCTTCCCCAGCGAATAGCCCAACAAAACCGGTATGCCCCCATCCTCCAGGGTCTCCTTCACAAAGGCCACCATATCGGCGATAACCTTGACTCGAGGTGGGAAGACAAATTTCGGCAGGCCGAACGTCGTCTCCATGATCAGCGTATCCGCCTGTAGGAACTCAGCCGGTTCACATGTCAGGCCCGGGCGAAGCTTAAAATCTCCCGTGTAGAGAAGCGTCGCTCCGTCGCTCTTCCGCGTGATGTGCAGCATGGCCGACCCATGGATGTGCCCGGCAGGGACCAGTTTCAGGATGTGCCCCCTATCCTCCACGCTCTGGCCATAGGCAACCAGTGCCGCCTTCTCTGGAGGCATCTCTCCGTAGCGGCTGGCGATAAGCCGATCCGTCTCCGGTGTGCAGAGAGTCCATTCATGCCGGGCAAAGTGGTCACTATGGGCGTGAGACACAAAGGCACGCGCCTTCGGAAAGTGCGGATCCAGCCACAGATCGAGTTCCGGAACGTATAAGCTGCCATGCGCGTTGTGCACCTCCATCAGTGGAGGCAGCGCGGCCGCCCCGGCTTTTCTAGGAGTTGGCTTCCCAGAGACGGGTGGGGCTGGAGACGAAGTAGCCATCGGCAGAGGACGGGCAAGCGGGACGGACGAGATGAGCGAGCGGGCGCGGCAGAAGAATGTCTATTCTAATACGGATGTCGCCCCACCCGCGCACTCATGCATTCAAATGAACAGTTGTCAAAGTATGGACGCGAGTCCGGACCGGCCTTTGTGCATGGATCCTGCTGCAAGAAATGGCTCTTATGCTACGTTGGTGTCTTGCTTGGCCCCGAGACATCCCGCGGGGCGTAATCCAGTGACAACGGATGATGAAATTCTCTGCGAAAGCGTTCCCATATAGACTGGGCGGTATAACTGCCGCCACCCTCGGACTGTTGTTTACAGCCGCAGGAACCTTTGCTGAGACCCCCGCTGCGTCCTTTCCGCCAGATCAGATCGAGTTCTTTGAGAAGAACGTCCGGCCCATTCTCGCTGACAATTGCTACGACTGTCATGGTTCGCATCGGCATGAAAACGGCCTGCGCTTGGATTCGCGCGATGCCATCCTGCGTGGCAGCGACTACGGTGTGATTGCTCAAGCTGGCAACCCCGCTGCGAGCAAGATTCTCAAGGCCATCAAGCATGTAGCCGGCGTGGAAGCCATGCCGAAGAAGGCGGACAAGCTCAGCGACCTCCAAATCGCCAATATCGAAAAATGGATCGCCTTGGGCCTTCCCTGGCCCAAGGAAGTCGTGGCTGAAACCCATGCCGAAAAGCCCTCATGGGAGCAGCACTGGGCGTTCCAGCCGATCAAAGAGCCCGCCGCTCCCAAGGTGGATACCTCAAAGTTTAAGACGCAGACCAAGCTGGACGTCTATGTGGCGGCCAAGCTGGCCGACAAAGGCCTCGACTTCGCCCCCGCTGCTGACCGGGCGATACTGGGCCGGCGCTTGTATTTGGACCTTACAGGCCTGCTGCCGAGTTACGAAGATCTCCAGGCCTATATCAAGGATTCGTCCCCGAACGCAACGGAGAAGCTGATCGACAAGCTCCTTGAGTCGCCGAACTACGGGGAACGCTGGGGTCGCCACTGGCTGGATCTGGCCCGCTACTCCGATACCGTGGGCTACACCGCAGGTGGGGTGGATAATCGCTTCCCTCATGCCTACACCTTTCGCGACTGGGTGATCGAGGCCCTGAACAAGGATCTGCCTTACGACCAGTTCATCATGCAGCAGCTCGCGGCGGATCGCATGTTGGAACCCGGCAAGGTGGACAAGTCTTTGGCGGCCCTTGGCTTCCTCACTATCGGCGACCGCTTCCTTGGCGATCGTCTTCTTCAGAATGATGACCGCATCGACGTGGTGACTCGCGGCATGATGGGCCTCACCGTGGCTTGCGCACGCTGCCACGACCACAAGTATGACCCCATCCCCAGCAAGGACTACTATGCGCTCTACAGCGTATTTAATTCCAGTGAGCAGCCGGAAGAGATGCCGGTCATTGGGTATCCCTCAAATGGTCCCTCCGTGACGGAGTACCAGAGTCAGGTGGGCGCCATCCAGAAGGAAATGCTGGCCTTCCGCGAGGAAGTGTTTGCAGATATCCGCAAGGGCGATCGCCTCCGTGAATACCTGATCTTCGCCAGGAAATCGAAGGCTTGGCAGAACGAGCAATTCCGCGGAGAAGCAGGCAAGGCAAAGTTGCGCGACCGCTTTGCGTCGAGCTTGCGTGATCTTATCGACAAACACGCGGGTGCGGCCAAGCCCCACCCTGTGATGCTAGCTTGGCGAAAGTTTGCCGATCTACCCGATGGAGAGTTTGCAGCCAAAGCCCCGGCAGTCGTGGCCGAATTAACGAAGCCTGATGCTTTGACCAATCCGGTCGTGCGGAATGAACTGGCGAAGAGGCCCGCTCCGAGGAGCTTTGACGATGTGGCACGGCTCTACAGTGACGTGTTTCTGACCTGCCTGTCGGGCAAGGAGCCGGACAACGCGGACTGGCAGGCCATGAGAACCCTGCTCATGGACGGCAGATCGCCGATGTCCGTGCCAGTGGATCAGGTAGACCGGTTCTTCACGCGGAAGGATACCGAGCGCATGACGCAGATGCGGAACAAGATCACGAAGCTGGATCTGACCTCCCCCGGCGCTCCGCAACGCGCCATGGTAATGGTGGACAAGGAAAAACCGGCCGATGGCCGCGTTATGATTCGTGGGAATCCCGGGCGTTTGGGTGACCCTGCACCTCGCGCCTATCTCACGATGATGGGCGGACAGAAATTCACTTCCGGCAGTGGCCGTCTGGAACTAGCCAAGCTCATTGCCAGCCGGGACAACCCGCTGACCGCGCGCGTCTTGGTGAACCGCGTATGGCTGGACCATTTTGGCAAGCCCTTGGTCAGCCAGACGAGTGACTTCGGGGTGCAGACTCCAAAGCCGGAACAGGCGGAGCTTCTCGACTATCTCTCCGCGACGTTCATGGACCAGGGCTGGTCTTTGAAGAAACTGCATCGGGAAATTCTCAACTCCCGCACCTATCAGCAGAGCGCGATGGTGACCCCCGCTAAGGAGGCGAAAGATCCTGAGAATGCCTTCCTTTCCCGCTTCAATCGCCAGCGCTTGGACTATGAAACCATGCGCGACACCCTGCTCCAGGTGAGCGGCAAACTTGATCCTGCGAACAAAGGTGGCCGATCCGTGCCTCTCGAAACGCAGGAGGCGGATACCCGCCGCAGTGTTTACCTTTTGGTTGATCGTTATGAGCAGGCCACGGTGCCCGCCATGTTTGATTTCGCGAATCCTGACAGCCACAGCCCGCAACGCTTTGTGACGACGGTTCCGCAGCAGACGCTCTTCCTCATGAACAGCCCCTTCATGAAGACCCGCGCGGATCAGTTGGCAGGGAAAATTCCCGTTCAGGGCAGCAGCGTCGACTCAGAGACCTTGAAGGCCCTGTATCGGAAGGTGTTGCTCCGTGAACCGACCGCGGCGGAGGTAGAGTTGGCCGGGCGTTTCATCAATGACTCCACCCAGATGCAAATGGAGTCGCCTTACTCGTGGCAGTACGGCTACGGAGAACTGACCCCTGCAGCGAATGGCCAGGCGGTGAAGCTGGAGTTCATACCCTTTAAAGTGTTCAAGAATGACAAAAAGGTGAATGCCCGCTGGCAGGGAGGGCAGGAATTCCCGGACAAAGTTTTGAGTCATCTGAACTGGATCCGCTCAAGTGGCCAGCTCGTCGGGCATCCCGGCCCAGGCAATAAAGCGGACGTGCTCCGCTGGGTCGCTCCGAACGATGCCACCATCCGCATCGATGGCACGGTGACCCACGGCAGCCCTCGCGGGAACGGCATTCGCGTCTGGATCCTTAGCAACCGTGACGGCGTGCTTCTGGAGAAGCAAGTCTTGCCTGCCCAGAGCGTGCCGATACAGGTGGCCACGCTCAAGGTGAAGAAAGGCGATATCCTGGATTTCTGCGCGACCAACGAAGGCAGCACCGACAGCGACGGCTTCAAATGGACGCCGAGCATTCTCCGCCAGGATTCCCCAGTAACCGGCTTCACCTTGTGGACCGATGCGGCCCGCGATTTCGCCGGACCTGACAAGTGGCCGCTGAACCTTGCTCGGCCTCAAACCCCACTTTCTCAGATCACTCAGGTACTTTTGATGAGCAACGAGTTCCAATTCGTTGACTAAGAGACCGTCCATCTTTGTTTGCCCGACTATCGATACCGCTATGTCCCATCACCCGATCAACCTCAAAGACAAGTTCCTGACCCGCCGCCAGATGCTGAGCCGCATTGGAATGGGTTTTGGCGGCATGGCTCTGGGTCAGATGTTTCAGAACAGCGCCCAGGCGGGCATCGTGAATCCGTTGGCGATTCGCAGTTCGCAGTTCGAGCCGAAAGCGAAGCGGGTCGTTCACCTCTTCATGAACGGCGGACCGTCCCAGGTCGATACCTTCGATCCCAAGCCGATGCTGGACAAGTATGACGGCAAGCAGCTCCCCAATCTGCTTCGCACGGAGCGGCCTACGGGCGCTGGCATGAAGTCGCCTTTTGCGTTCCAGAAGTACGGGCAGTCCGGTCTCGAGATCAGCGAGCTGTATGCGAACGTCGCGCAGCACGCCGACGACATGTGTGTCATCCGCTCCATGCATGCCGACGTGCCGAATCATGAGCCCTCTCTGGGCCTGATGAATTGCGGCGAATCCCGCCTCAACCGCCCAAGCCTGGGCTCCTGGATCAATTATGGTCTGGGCACCGAGAATCAGAATCTGCCCGGTTACATTGCCATGTGCCCCGGCGGCATGCCCATTCGTCGTTCCAAGAACTGGCAGGCTGCCTTCCTTCCCAGCGCTTATCAGGGCAGCTACATCAACACCAACCACGAAGACGTGGACAAGCTGGTGGAGTTCATCAAGAACTCATCGCTCGATCTCAAGCAACAGCGCCGTCAGCTCGATCTCCTCGGTGAGCTCAATCAGAAACATTTGGAAGCACGTCAGCAGGACAGCTCATTGGAAGCACGCGTGCAAAGCTACGAGCTGGCTTACCGCATGCAGATGGAAGCCAGCGATGCCTTCGACATCAGCAAAGAGCCACAATGGGTTCTCGACATGTATGGCGCGAAGCCCGGCAATGACGCAGCCTTTGCCCGCCAGTGCCTCATCGCCCGCCGTCTCCTTGAGCGCGGTGTGCGTTTCCTGCAACTCTGGACCGGCGATGGTCAGCCATGGGATACGCACGACGAAATCCTGGATCACAAGACGCATGCGCGCCGCACCGACAAGCCAATCGCCGCACTCATGACGGATCTGAAGCAGCGTGGTCTTTTTGACGAGACGCTCCTGATCTGGGGTGGGGAATTCGGACGTACCCCTGTGGTGGAACTGCCCTCACCCGGCAACAACGCCGGTAAACAACGCGGTCGTGACCACAATCACTATGGCTTCACCACCTGGATGGCCGGCGGCGGTGTGCGTGGCGGCCATGTCCATGGCGCCACTGATGAATTCGGCTTCCAGGCTGTGGATAAGCCGATGCATGTCCGTGATCTTCACGCGACGGTATTAAAGCTTCTTGGCTTTGACCACGAAACTTTCACCTACAAATACGCCGGACTCGACTACCGCCTCACCGGCGTCGGTGAGCAGGCCAAGGTCGTTACAGAACTGCTTGCCTGAGAAAGCGCACCGGAATTAGAATCATCGTTGTAGCGATGGCCGCGAGCGGGCAACTGCAGCGGCCATTGTCGTTTCAGATTAACCAATAAGTATCACACGCTTCCTTATGAAGACACTTTGCCATACCCTTGTCGTCTTGGCCGCGCTGGCTTTCCCCTTCATGCTTCAAGCCGAAGAAAAAGACAAGGCCGTCACTCACGTGGATGCCAAACAAGCCGCCAAACTCGTCGAAGAGAAAAAGGTGGAAATCCTCGATGTCCGCACACCCGACGAATACAAAGACGGTCATATCGCCGGCGCTAAGAACATCGACTTCACCGAAGACGACTTCGCCGCCAAAGTTCAGACATTGGACAAGACCAAACCCTATCTCGTGCATTGTGCCGCTGGTGGCCGCAGTACCAAGTCCCTGGACACCTTAAAGAAAGCAGGCTTCACCCAGCTCTACCATCTCGACGGCGGGTTCAAAGGCTGGCAAGCCGCCGGACTTCCTTCAGAGAAATGATCCGACAAAGGTCAATTGCGCTTGGAAATCTGGGAGCACTTCCACGAGATGCCACGCGCGCATTTTTTGGACTGCGGTGGCAAAAGAAGAGCGACACCGCTTTGTAACCGCGCACGACGAACTCCTACCTACCATTTAAGCGAAAGCCCAAGATGCCTCTGTGCTTTCCTTTTTTGACAACGTGGTCCAAGGACCATCCATAGGCTAATACGGTAAACTAACTTCCCCACTCCAGTACGCTTAAGGGGCAGGTTGTAACCTGCCCCTTTCCATTTTGAGGAAACTTAGCTTAGCCAATTAGTCAGCGTGCGCCTAACTAAGATTAGCGGCAAACCTGGTAGTGACCCACGTCCGAAGGCCGGACATACACAAACCCAAGCCCGGGAACCATGATCTGCACCATGCCTGGCTGGCATTGGTGATGATAGCCGTAGCTCGGAGCAAAATTTCCGTAAGACATGCCACGGGAATAGCCATGGTTGTGACTGTCGTAATGCGAGTGCGAGGAATGGCCGCGGCTGGACTTGCTCTTAGAGCCGGAGCTGTGGCTGTGTCCTTTGTGTTTGCTGTCGCGAGCTTCAGCTTGGGATGCCAACGCGAAAGGCAGGATGGTGGCAATGGCGATGGTGGCAAAGAGTTTCATATTAATCGAAGGTTATTTGGCGGTTCTGTTCTGTCTGTGGTCTTGGAGCGTGTTTAATTGTCCGTAACCATCAACTTCGACGGGCGCCCGAATCTCTTATTCAGCACCCTTCAAAATATTTTTAGCGCCTGCAGCTTAAGCATTCTTTCGATGCGCTGAAACCGTGATAGGCCCACCAGAGCGCCAAAGGCGCGACTCATACCAGCCTGGGGTCAGCGAGGCAACGCCGAGCGCAGCCCCAGGGTAAAGAAGCCAACTATCATACAGCGCTGAAAGCGCGGCTCATAGGCGCTACCTAACTACGGCGCCAAAAATTTCTCCATCAGCCTTCCCAGAATCTGCTTGCCACGATCATTCGCATGAATGGGATCACGCTTGAATGAATTGAGCGCATACCCACTCGTTTGAATGTACTCCCACCACGGCCCCGTCATGTCGAAGAACCCGCACTTCTCCTCCTCAGCCAGCTTCTTCAATCCTATACGGTATGTGCCGTAAGTAGAATCAGGCTCAGGAGTCCACTTCGCATTATGCTTATTAGTGGGCGCACCGAAGACCGGAGAGATAAGCAACACTTCCACATTGGGCATCTTCGCCCTGGTCTGACGGATCACTTCACGAATCGACTCCGTATCATCGCGCTGACTGATGCCGCCAATAACTAGCAAGTCCGGCTTATGACGCAGCACATACTCTTCCACATGGTTGTCTGTTTTGTAATACCAGCAACCCGTGCTGCCGCGCACACTGACGATCTTGTTCACTTTGCACTTCGGATAGTTCCGCTGCAGCAAATATTCGAACTGCGAACCACAGGTATCCCCGATGATGCTGTCTCCCAACATCACCATATTTAGCTGCGGACCCTTGTTAAAAATCTCTTTCGTCTTACCGAGATTCGCCCAACGCGTCTCAGGCGCTGTCCACGTCACCGGCTTCATGGTCGCATAAATGCCGTCGATCTTCGTCAGCGGATCTTTGCCTTCATCCGGATCCTTCACGACACCATCCACGAGGAAATAACCCAGTCGCGTAAACCGGCCCTTGCTGCCTGCCGGAGTGTCTTCCGCGATGCGGACCTTCAACTCATGTTCCTTCGTTGGATCCAGATTCTGAATCAAAGGCGCGGCATGAGCGCGCGCATAGGTGAGGCAATACTTGTCAAAGTTCACCTTATGTTTCCAGGGCTCACCGTTGAGGCTGTACTCCAGATTACCCGTGTCCGGCCCGATCATATCAAACAGCCCCACTTGGCTCCCCTTGAACTTCAGCGTGATCGTCGCGCCCGGCTTATCACTCACCGCGAGGTGCGGCAGGCTGCTGGTCGGACTGAGCTGCCAGCCCAACCAGCCTTCATCCAACTGCGCCCAGTCATAAGAAACCAGTTTCGCATTCTCCATCGCCTTCGGTGAAAGAGGCTGCGGCAATGCCGGAGCCCCCGCGCCCGGGTTCTTCTTCATCTCCGCGAAGAAAGGCTTCAACGCCTTCAGGTAGATCGCATAACCCGCATCCGTGGGATGCACGTTGTCCTTCGCAAAGGCCTCCATGGTCATCTCCCCTGAGTTGACCTTCTCCGCAGACAGCTTGGCCATGCACACACTCGGGATGCCATAATGCTCCGCGACCTTCTCATGATATTGCATGGTGGGCGGTAGCTTGCCTGCCTTGAACGCCTCAAGGTGATCTTTGACCATGGTATAAACAAACAGGATATCTGGCTTCGACGGCGTCTTGGTGCGAAGCTGCCGCACGATGCCTTCCATGGCGGCAATCACCTGATCTTCCTGCGCACCCCCATCATTCACCGCGAACTCAACAATCACCAGATCAGGCCGCATGTACCCCACATCTGTCCAACAACGAAACGCCCCTAACCACGAGCCCGTGCCACCGATGGCCGCATTGTAAGATGTGATCTTCGCACCCGGGTTGTCCTTCTTCAGCCATTCGGAGAGCAGCTCCCGATAACAAAACTGCGGCTTGCTGGAACCCGCCCCGGCCGTGATGGACCCACCAAAGTAACTGATCCGCACATCATCCGTGCCTTTGAGCTTGTTGATGAAATTGGGAAGACCACCCCGCACCGTGTAAGACGCGACTTCTGCCTGAAGAGCAGATAAGCCAAATGCAAAAACGGCGGCGATTGCCAGAAGAGTTCTGATGGATTTCATGAATGTCTTAATAGATAGAAACAGTGAAAGTGTAGCTGGCTCAAAAAACAAGAAGGCCGCAACGCGGCCTTCTCAACAATCGATAACAGTGCTCTAGCAAATTACTTCTTCGCCGCCGCTTGATACCCCGCCACCGGCTTGCCTTCGTCATCCAGCTTGCCGCAAGACCACAGCAGCCCGCGCGTCACCAGATCCAGGAACACCGGGTCTTGCATCGTCGCATTGCCATGACCCATCGTCGTGCCGAAGACCTTGCCCTTGCCATACGTGTTCACCCAGATCAGGAAGTGATCCTTCTGCGTGTCTTCACCGAAGGCTTTGGCCAGCGGAACGAAGTTATCATACAGCAGCTCGTTCTTATACAGTTCGTCTGCCTTGTTCAGCCACTCCGCAGGGAAGCCCTTCATCACCGGATGTTCCGGAGCGACATTCTTCACGAGCAGGTCGCGATTCTTCTCATGGCTCATGCTTTTCTGACCCAGACATTTGCGCCATTCATCTGTCTTCGCCGCACGATAGCTGTGCGTTGAGCAATGCAACATCACCGCCGGTACCCCGTCGAAGTGGGGTTTCGCAATGCGCTCCACAAAGGCATCGTCCGTCACTGCGCCAAAGCACTCGTTGTGCAGCACAACGTCGTAGCCCTTCGCCCAATCCTCTTTTTCATAGATGCTGATCTTGTGCGTCTTATCCTTTTTCCCTTCCGGCCCTTCCTCGTGAACGACAGTAAACTCCACATTCGCACGCGCACTGATGCCCTCGGACAGAATCCACTTCTGCTGTTCATAATCATGACAACAACCGCCGGTCACGAGCAAGACCTTAAGCGGCTTGGTGACTTCATTCGTAGTTGCAGGCGCGGCCTTTTCGTCAGCCGTCAGATGAAGCGCACACGCGATCGTGGCGCAGAAGATAAGGAGCAATGGTTTCATGGCAGCGAAGTCAGTCGTGTCAGGCCAGATAATAAAATTACTTCTTCGCCACCGGCGCATAACCTTCCACAGGCTTGCCGTCTGCACCCAGTTTGCCCGCCGCCCAAAGCAGACCACGGGTGATAAGATCCAGATATCGTGCATCGCCCACCGTTTCATTTTGATGTCCCAGCGTCGTGCCAAACACACGCGCCTTCTTGTCGCCATATTCATTCGTCCAGATGATCACCGCTTCCTCATCCTTCGTCGTGCCATCCTTGTTCTTGACCGTCTGTTTGCCCTTCGCCAGACTGTGATGGCCTGGGAAGTTCGTGGGAGGCTGGATGTTGTTATAAAGCTCTTCATTGGCAGTAGTCCAATCCGCGATACCCTTGGTAATCGCATGCTCCTTGTCCACGAACGAAATGTTGATCGGTTCTTTCGGACCATGGCGATTCGATTGGATACCCAGGAAATCAAACCAGATCGCCTGCTCCGAACCCGGCTTGATCGGATTACCAACATCAAATCCTTTACGGAAGGAATGCATTGCGCAATGCAACACGACAGCAGGCAGCCCCGCCTTATGCGCATTCACAATGTTGTCCACATACGGACGATCCATCACATCAGCGGCGCACTCATCATGGATGACAATGTCATAACCCTCCGCCCAGTTCGCGCGTTCGAAATCCGGAAAGTGCGGCTTGGTGGTGGTGTCCGGAGAATAGAGGATATCCACCGAAACATTAGCCCGGGACTCAATGCCCTCCTTCAGCAGATCCTGCTGCTTCGCGTAATCATGGCAGCAGCCACCCAACACCAAAAGCGCCTTCAACGGCTTGGGCGCTTTTGATTCTTCCGCAGGAAGATAAGCGATAAGACTGGCGAGAAGCCCGATAGGCAGGGCCAACAGCAGGGAGCGGCGGATGTTCATAGAGGAAAACAAAACTGGCTGGTGCAAACGAGCCGTGCAAACCAAAACGCTCCGGAAAAAGGACTTCACACATCCTTTCCGTCGCCACTGCGCCTTCTGTGAAACCTACCGAGGCAGCGCCCCTTCCGGCATCGGCGCCTTTATATCCACCGCCTCGCCCTCCCAGGTTACGCTCCCGGTCGCTTTGTCATAGGTCAGGATTCGTTGCGCACTGCCAGCCACCGGCGGCACATCTTTCTTCGGCAGCCACTGCGCCAGCTCGTTCTTGATGCGCGCCAGCTTGGGATCCGCCGCCACATTCTCCCATTCATTCGAGTCCCGCGACTCATCATAGAGCTCCTCACTGCCATCCGCATACCGGATGTAGCGCCAATCCGTCGTGCGCACACTGTGGTTACCCTGATTATGCGTCGTGATCGCTGGCCACGGCCTCTCCGCATTCGCATCCTTCAGTTGCGGCTTCAGACTATGCCCTTCCAGTTCCGCCCGCGCTGGCAAACCCAGCAAATCCACCAGCGTAGGAAAAATATCCAACAGCTCCGCAGGCTCAATGCACCGCGCATCCTTCGTGATGCCCGGCCCCGCCCAAATGAATGGCACCCGCGTGCTGCGCTCCCACAGCGTATTCTTTCCCGTAATGCCCTTCTCGCCCAGGTGCCACCCATGATCGCCCCACACGATGACAATCGTGTTCTCCAGCTGCCCGCTCTTCTTCAGCGCCTCCAGCACCCGGCCCACTTGGCTATCCATGAAACTGATCGTCGCGAGATACGCCCGCACCAGCGGCCGCCACTGTCCAATGTCCTCCAGTGTCTTCAGCCGAGGCTCCGGCAGACTCCAGGCCAGATAGTCCGCAAACCGCGGCAGATCAGCCCGGTCATCCGCCTTCACTGGCGGCATCTGCAGTGTCGCATCAGGATAAAGATCGAACCACTTTTGCGAGGCATAGCACGGCACATGCGGCAGCCGGAATCCACACGCAATGAACCACGGCTTCTCAGCCGGCGTGCTCTTCATCTGCGCGATCGTCGCATCCGCAATCTTCCAGTCCGCCTGATCCTCATCCTTCTCCGGAAAGACACCCCAATCCATCGCCGGATGAAGGAACTTGTTCACAATCGGTGTCTCAGGCTTCGGCATGCCAGCCGCCGGCCCCCAGACATCGAACTCCGCCTCACGGAACTTGGGTTTGAAAGACCCGTCATGATAAATCTTACCAAAGCACGCCGTGAAATATCCCGCCTGCTTCAGCGCCTGCGGCAGCGTCACATAATCCTTCAGCGCCTCCACTTCTCGAATCCCGGGCTTCAGCCCATAAATCCCCGTCGTGCTTGGCCGCAATCCCGTCAGGATGCTCGTGCGCGAGGGATTGCAAAGCGGCGCCTGACAGTGCGCATTCACGAAATTCGTCCCGCGCGCCGCCAGGGCGTTCAGATGCGGACTTTGCACCTGCGGATGTCCCCCCAGACACCCCAGCCAGTCATTCTGATCATCAATGGCGATCATCAGAATATTCGGCCGCTGCGGTGCAGCCGAAGCAGCCCCATTGGCAAACAGTATAAAGGCAGCAAGCAGCCTGTAAAAAACGCGAAGAATCATGCAAAGCGGAACGTCATCCAGCGTCTGCTCTTGCCATGAATACAAAGAGAAGCCTCCCGAAGGCCTCCTTGATCATTCTCAGTTTAAATCTTCGGCCCCTCGGCTTTCCCCGTGATCAGCCGCGCCCCCTGACTCCGCGTCAGATAAGACCAGACCCAGATGAAGAAAACCGAGAGCCGGCTCTTGAAACCCATCAGAAAGACCAGATGCACAAACACCCACGTAAACCAGGCCGGGTATCCCGAAAATTTTGCGATATGCACATCCGCCACCGCACGGTGACGCCCGATCGTTGCCATGCTTCCGCGATCCCAGTATTTGAATGGCTCCAGCGGCGTGCCTTCGATCTGGTGCTTGATGTTTTTTGCCACCTGCTTGCCCTGCTGCATCGCCACAGGCGACACACCAGGTAGCGGTTTGCCATCAGCTCCCGGACAACTTGCCGTATCGCCGATCACATAAATCTCCGGGTGGCCGGGCAGGTGAAGCTCCTTCGTGATTTGGATCCGGCCAGCGCGATCAAATTCCCCCGGCAGCGACTTCACCAGCGGAGAGGCGGAATTGCCCGCTGCCCAGATCACCGTGCGCGCATGAATCGTCTCATTCGGAATGGTGACCCCGTTCTCGTCGATGTGCTGCACCGCCACGCCCAGCCGCACCGTGACCTTCAGATTGCGCAGTTGGCTCTCGGCTGCCGCAGAGAGCTTCGGATCAAACACCGGCAACACCCGCGGTGCCGCATCCAGCAGAATGACCCGGGCTTCCGAAGGATCAATGTGGCGGAAATCCTTCAGCATCGTTTCCCGGGCGATCTCGCTGATCGCTCCCGCCATCTCGACCCCCGTGGGCCCCGCGCCCACCACCACAAAGGTCAGCCAGCGCTCCCGATCCAGAGCCGTCGTCGCCGTCTCCGCTTTCTCAAACGCATTGAGCAGGCGGTGGCGAATATTGAGCGCATCCTCCAGCGTCTTCAGGCCCGGCGCGAACTTCTCCCATTCAGGATGACCGAAATACGAATGCCGCGCGCCCGTGGCGACAATCAGATAGTCATACGGATAACTGGCATCGGAAGTAATGACCGTCTTTTTCTCCGCGTCGATGCTCGTCACATCCGCCATGAAAACCTCGATGTTTTTCGCCGAACGAAGAATCGATCGCACCGGCTGGGCAATGTTTGCCGGAGACAGACCCGCCGAGGCAACCTGATAAAGCAGCGGCTGAAAAAGATGGTGATTCGTGCGGTCAATCACAGTGACTTTCACCGGCAGAGACCCCAACGCCTTCGCAACGGCCAGCCCTCCAAAACCCGCCCCAACAACGACAACCCTCGGCAAATCACCCGATCCCGCATTCGTCACACTCATACCCACCCATAGAGCAAAGACAGCGCCATCTCAACCACCCTTTGCCCAGCCTCCAACGCAGGGCGCCCCCTTCAACCCCCCTTAGAAACTTCGCGCCTTCGCGTCTTCGCGGTAAAAAATCTCCGTACCGCTCCACCCCAGACCAAGTCACCTCCCTTAGCCTCACGTGGCTCCACGCGCCTACGCAATTATCTCCGTCGCCACCCTCCCGGACACATCCGTCAGCCGGAAATCCCGCCCCGCATACTTGTAAGTCAGGATCTCATGATCCAGCCCCATCAGATGCAAAATCGTCGCATGCAGATCATGCGTCCCCATGATGCCCTCCACCGCCTCACGGCCTGTCTCATCTGTCGCGCCATGGCGCATTCCGCCCTTCACACCACCGCCCGCCATCCACACCGTGAAACCCTTCGCATTGTGGCCGCGGCCATTCCCATCACCTTTGTCATCGCTCGGCGTCCTGCCAAATTCTCCGCCCCAGACAATCAGCGTGTCCTTCAGCATATCGCGTTGCTTCAGATCGGTGATGAGACCCGCAATAGGAAGATCGATAGCCTCGGCCCGTGCACCCAGACTCTGCTTTAAATTGTTGTGATGATCCCATCCATTGCTGGTGATCTGGATGAAGCGCACCCCCTTCTCCGCAAGCCGCCGCGCCGTCAGACATTGCACGCCAAAACGATCCGTTGTGCTGTTGCCGATACCATAGAGATCGAGTGTCGCTTGCGATTCACCATCAAGCTCCAGCACCTCAGGGACCGATGTCTGCATTTGGCAGGCAAGTTCCATGGACTGGATCACCCCCTCCAGTTCAGGATGCCCCGGCTCCTGCGCTTGCATGAAGCGCCGGTTCAGTTTCTGCACGAAGTCCACCTGATGGCGTTGATCACGGAAGGGGAGGGCATTGGCCAGGTTTGGCAGGGCGCTGCCACCAGCACTCACCCGCGTGCCTTGATAAGTGGCAGGCAAGAAGGCAGAGCCGTAATTCATCGCGCCACCCTGGTCGTGCGGCGGATCGATGGTGACAAACCCCGGCAGGTTCTGCGCCTCAGTCCCTAGTCCATAAACGACCCACGCGCCCATGGAGGGCCGCACAAACATTTCATTGCCTGTATGCAAAGCCACCGTCGCCTGCGCGTGTCCGGGGTTGTTCGTGCGCGACCCGTTGAGCAGGCAAAGCTCATCGGCGTGTTTGCATAACTCCGGAAAGGCGTCCGAGATCATCAACCCACTTTTGCCTCTTGGCTTGAAGTCAAAGACTGATCCCAACACCGCGCCACTCGGCCCACCGCGTCGGCTCGCGATGTCCGGCTTCCAGTCAAACGTATCGATGTGCGAGGGACCTCCCTGCATATACAGGAAGATCACTCGTTTGGCTTTCGGAGCATGGTGTGGCCGCTTCGGAGCCAGCGGGCTGACATACGATGATGATGACGACCGGCTCGCTTCCTCAGCCTGCAGCGCCTGAAAAACCAGCCAACCGAAGCCTGCACTGGTGGAGCGGAGAAACGCGCGGCGCGTATGAGCGTAGGTGATATTGGAGCAAGTGTTCATAGGTCCGGTGGATTGCTCAGGCTCAGGTTGTCTATTGATAGATTGATTCAGATCAGGAAAGGTAGCGAAACTCGGCGCAGGACATCAGCGCTTGGATAAAGGCCGACCACCGGTAAATCTTATCTTCACCTTTGCGGGCATCGTCCGCGGAGAGGCTGTCCATCATCTCGACAGCCGCTTCGACTTCATCGATGCTTGCCGGACGCCCGAGCAACCTCAGATAGGCGGCATTGATGCGCTCACGATCGTCGCGATGATCCTCATCCAGCAGCCGGATGGCGGCAGTCCGAGCCAGGTCATTGGCCATTTCGCTATTGAGGAAGAAGAGAGATTGCGGCGCCACCGTCGTCACTTCACGCTGCCCCTTGATCTGGCTTGGATCAGGGAAGTCGAATGTCTCCTGCATGGGAGTCAGCATGGAACGCAGCACCGGCAGATAGACGCTGCGAAACGGCTCTTCTTCACTGGTCAGACTGCGCAATCGAGCATCACGCCCCTTGCCGCCAAAGCCCGCCACTTGAACTTGATTGGGCCTGTCAAAAGTTAGCGTGCCTGCCGCATAGAACATGCTGTCGCGCAGTGCCTCCACTTCCAGCCGGCGCAGGTTCATGCGCCAGAAGCGGTCGTTGGCGCCATCCACTTGTTGTTTGACACCGTCGCCCGTGCTGCTGAGCCGGTAAGTGCGGCTGAGCATGATGGCTCGGATGAACTTCTTCACCGACCAGCCACTCTCCACAAACCGCACGGCCAGATGATCAAGCAGTTCCGGATCAGTCGGCTCTTCGCCCGTCAGGCCAAAGTCATCCACACTGCGGACGATGCCTCTGCCGAAGAGATGCTGCCAGATGCGGTTCGTCATCACGCGTGCTGTCAGCGGATGCGTCGGTGTCGTGATCCAGCGGGCCAGTTCGATACGGCCACTCGTTTTGCGTGGCACCGCCTCCAGCTTCGGTAGACCGGTAATCTCCATCTCGCCACGCTTGGGAGAGTCCCCACGATCAAACGGATCACCCTTGATTGCCACGGCACAATCTTCGAGTTCACCTTCCGTTACACCCATGGCGCGATCCGGCAGGTCGCGAAAGATGACCGGATAGCCACCTTTCGGATTCATCTCCATCATGGACATTTCGTCCTCTTTGGCTGAACCACCACTGCGTGCCACGCCTGGTCGGTTGGAGGCCACCAGTGTTGCGGAGGGAAGCGTGATCAGCGCGTCTTCATCCACATAGCCATTCGCTCCCAGTTGACCTTTGCCACGCTGCCCCTGCCAGACCTCGGTGCTGTAGAAGACACCCGCTAGGCCATAATAGGCTTCCTGCGAAATGGGATCGGTCTTGTGATCGTGACAACGCGCGCAACTCACGGTCAAACCCATGAAGGCACGGGAGGTGACATCGATCTGGTCATCCACTTGATCCAGCTTGAATTGTTCATTCACGCCTGTTCCCAAATCCACCGAAGCCAGCGTCAGGAATCCAGTGGCAATGCGGCTTTCGCGCTGCACTTCAACTGGCCCTCCCGTGAGCAAGTCACCGGCCAGTTGTTCGCTGATGAATCGGTTGTATGGCTTATCCTTGTTGAAGGCATCAATGACGTAATCGCGATACTTGCGGGCAAACGGGAAGGCCGCATTCATCGTACGCCCCACACTGTCGGCATAGCGCACCACATCGAGCCAGTGCCGCCCCCAGCGCTCGCCAAACCGTTCCGATTGCAGGAGCCTGTCCACGAGCTTGGCCATCGCTTGATCATCGTTGCCAGGATCACGCACGAAGTCCCGAATCTCGTTTTCCGTGGGCGGCAGTCCGGTAAGATCAAAGGTGGCCCGGCGGATCAAAGTATGACGATCCGCGTCCTTGTTGGGCGTCAGCGATACCTTCTCCAGACCACGCATGATAAATCGGTCCAGAGGATCACGGCACCAGTCAGCCTGTTGCACAGCGGGCACTGCCGGGCGCAGAAGGGGACGGAAGGACCAGGAGGTCTTGGTCTTTTCAGCTCCATCCAGCGCGGGCAGCGTCAGCAGCAGAAGACCTCCCAGCGCGCAGGGCATGAGCCGCGCCCGCTTTTGCAAGAGTGGTGTTTTGGCAGAACTCATAAGCGAGAGTGAATGAAGTTCCTGATGACAGATCGCTATGATGCAGCGCATGGCATGGTCAGGTCATGGCGCTCTGTAGACTGACACTGGTCGATTAGTCTTTTTCCTTCTTGGCACCATCGCCATCCCGCTCCCCGTCTTTCGCACGTGCGCCATCGCCATCGCCATCGCCATCACCTTCACGGGCAGCTTTACCTTCTCCATCACGTGGGCCGGTTCTCTTCATTTCACCGTCACGGGGCCCGGTCTTTTTCGTTTCTCCGTCGCGTGGGCCGGTGCGGGTACCTTCCCCATCCCGATCTCCTTTTGCACGCTTGCCGTCACCATCGCCTTCACGAGCAGCTTTGCCCTCACCATCACGGGGACCGGATTTCTTGGCTTCGCCGTCGCGAGGTCCCGACTTTTGGCCATCACCGTCACGTGCTCCGGCCTTGGCTCCGTCGCCATCACGTTGGCCATTCTTCCGGCCATCGCCATCTCCTTCTTTGATGCGGTTGAGGTCACCCACTTTGCCATCGCGGTCATTCGTCACCGCAAACTTCTCTCCAGCTTCGCCCGTGGCAAAAGCCACATTCCAAATGCCGGCGTTTTTGCAGACTTCCAGCACCTTCATGACCTTGGCATACGGCGTCGAATCATCGCCTCGGAGAATCACGGCCTGATCTTTGTCGAGCCTGGCTACTGTCTTCAATTTGGACTCCAGTTCATCCAACGGTATGACTGTTCCTTGGTGGACGACAGCGCCATCCGGACCGACTTGCAGAACAATCTCACGCTTGCCGCCGCGCACATTTCCTTCAGCCCGTCCTTCTTGTCCCTCACGCGGAGCCGTAGCTCCCTCGCGTGCTTCAGCGGATCGTGCTTTGCCTTCATCTTCCCGTTCGGCAGCCTTAGTTGCACGTGTTAGAGAAACAAACGCCAGCGTGGGAACAATCAGAATAGCGGCGAGGCGGGCTGCCATACTTTGGTGCGGATGAGTGATCATGAGGATGCGGGTGCGGAGTTCAGGTTTGCGATGAAAAAAGGGCACGAGCACCGGTGAAGCGTGAGGGAGGTGCTGCTCCATCGTTTTCAGCAGAGCCCGGCCATAGGCAGGACGCTCTGGCTCTGGCAGTCGACCCAAGGCAAAGCTGTCACACGCTAGTTCGCGATCCGCCTGAAACCGGCGCAGCAGCCACCAGGAAAAGGGATTGAACCAGTGCAGCGCACAAGCCGTAAGCGCCGCCCAGTTCCACAGCACATCTCGCCGACGGATGTGTGCCACCTCATGCAGGAACATCCCAATGATCTCATCGTCCGAATAACGTTGCGCCAGATCCGCGGGCACAATAATGCGCGGTCTCCACGCTCCCCAGACCGCCACGGTCGAAGCACCTTGCACTGCGACGAGTGAGACCACCTGGCGATGACTCGAGCGCCGCAGGCTTTCCTCCAGGAGTGACAACAAATGAGGATCAAGTTTTGCGCGCCGGCGTGTCACCCATGCTGACAGATGCACATGGGTGCTGATGACCCAACCAAGTACAGTCGCAAATCCCAGGAACCAGACGAGACCAAGCACGGATGTTGTATCCCAAGACGACGATGCAGGAGCTTCCATCACCATCGTTGCTGTTGCTGGCATCGCGCCGATCGCACCACTTTCAGGAAGAGCAACACCGCCACCAACAACATTAGAGGATACCTCCATCACAGGTGAAATCCCAAGCGAAGGCAGCCAGCTCACTCCCGGAACGGTCGGAAGCAAAAAGCGCACGAAGAGCAGGCCGATGAGGCACAAGCGCCAGCGCACAGGAAAATCACGCCAGTAACAAAGCGCCAGCACCAACAACGCGGGCACCAGGCATTGTAGAGAGGTCTGCCAGGACCAGGCGGCGAGATTCGACAACGGTTCGATAAGAGCGGACGCACTCATGGCTTCTCCTTTTGTTCCAGCAAACGACGCAGTTCCTCGATCTCTTCCCGCGAACAGTCCTCCCGCTCCAAAAAGGTCGCCAGCAACGGCGCCAGCCGCCCGCCAAAGACCCGATCCACAAAACTGCGGCTGGCCTCATGCACGCATTGAGTTTCATCCACCGCAGCCCGATAAATAAAATCTCGCCCTTCCTTGTCAGCCGCCAAGGCGCCTTTCGCCATCAGCCGGTTGATCAAAGTCTGCACCGTCCGCGGCTTCCACCGCTGCTTACCTTCTAGTACCGAAACGATCTCCCGCAGCCGCGATGGCCCTAAGCGCCAGAATTCCACCATGATCGCCCACTCCGCATCAGAGATCGACGGCATATCCGCCTTCGCCTCACTTGATTTCACAGATTGAGTGCTCTTAGCCATGACCAAAAAACCTTCGGATTACAAACGTGATCCGATATGACTACATTTGTAATCCATCGTCAAGAAAAAAATTGATCACCCCCACTCGTGGCCACGCGACAGTCTTTTGGACTGCGGTGGCAAACGCAGAGCGACACCGCTTTGTGACCGCGCACGAGCAATCCCATCACACCACTTAAACGAAAGCCCAAGACAGCTGTGACTTGCTTTAACGCAGCAACTTCCTGAATACCAAGTTGCTCAAATGCCAAGAGTCAAACTACCTCCTGAACGTTGATAGCCACCGGCCTTTACGAAAACCTTCATGGTCCCTCATCACGAAGTCCCTCACTTCACAGTTCTTGAACCACGGAGTGGTTCTCCCATGCTTAGCCATGGGTTTTAACCCGTGGTATGTAATTGCCTTGAGCTTCAACCACAGCGTGGTTGCCCTATCGGCCCATGACTTTGTTAGGCGAACGATTTCTTAAGCGGCGCGATTCTATTCACAATACCCTCATAAAAACGAGCAGTTCGCACCAACTACCCTCCCCAACAATTGCCACAACCAACGCCTATGGCATCTTCCACTCGTGTCTTTCCGCCTTTACGCAACCTCCCTTTTTTGGGCTTCATGTAACCCCCAAAAACGCCTCCGCATCTCGCGAAGTATAACTACATAGTTATACATCACGCCTCTATCTGCACACCCCAATGGCACTTGACGCCGATCCGGCTCATTTCGACTTGCCAACCGCACCACGCGCAAAAACAAGTTCGCCAGGTTGGTGCGAACCCCTCAACTCAAACGGCTCCCAACTTCAAGGGGATAACCCCTCAAGAAGTCCGCCGCCGGAAGCCGCTTCCGCCCTTCCAACTGCACCTCCAAAAGCTGCAGCACCCCTGACCCACAGGCCACCAAAAACCTCGGCCCCGCCTCAACAACAGTCCCCGCCACTGGACACACCTCAGCAGCAGGAACCACCGCAGCCCGATAAATCTTAAGGGGCATCGATTTCCCCGCATCACCCACCGCTGGCAAAAGACAAAACGTTCCCGGCCAGGGCTGATATGCTCGGATCAAACGCTCCAACTCTTCCGCAGACTTGCTCCAATCCAAACGCCCATGGCTCCGGTCCAGTTTGCGGATGACCGTAGCCTTGGTGGAATCCTGAACCTCTCGCGGAGCGGCCCCAGCTTCCACCAAAGACAGCGCTTCCAACAAACACTTGGGTGCAAGTTCCGCCAGCCGGTCATGCAAGGTGCCGCCCGTATCGTCATCGCGAATCGGAAAGCTCTTCTTCAGCAGCATGTCCCCGGTATCGAGCCCCACGTCCATCCACATGATGGTGATGCCGGTCTCAGTATCGTCATCCCGGATTGCCGCCTGAATCGGGGCAGCCCCACGATGACGCGGCAGCAAGGAGGCATGAATATTAAGGCAACCAAGACGCGGGATATCGAGCACAGATCGTGACAGGATTTGGCCATACGCCACCACCACAAAGACATCAGCTTGAAATGCAGCCAGCTCCTCCACATGATGCCTGACCTTGTCCGGCTGAAGAACCGGCACGCCCGCTGAAAGGGCTAGCGTCTTGATTTTCGGAGCCCGCATCTCCATGCCGCGCCCCGCCGGACTGTCCGGCTGGGTTACGACGGCAACGACCTCATGCTCGCGAGAAGCCAGCAAAGCCTCCAGGGAAGGCAGGCCGATATCCCCCGTGCCGAGGAAGACGATGCGCATCTTGATCAGAGAAAAAGCTAACTGGATTAGACGCGGAGATGTTCCACATCAACCCACGCCTGCAATCCCATGATACGGGAAAGAATACTATGGACCACCTTCACAGGGGGATGGCCCGCATCAATGTCGGTGACGATGTTCTTCCCTTCATATTTACCTGACGAGTAGTAATCCAGAATGGGTTTGGACTCTTCCTCATAGGTGCGGATGCGCTTTTGGATGACTTCGTCGCTGGCATCGTCAAATCGGTTGTCCTTAAGGGCGCGCTTCCGTAGCCGACGCGCGAGTTCGTTGCGATCCGGGCAGCTCAGATGGAAAACATGAAGCACCTCAATGTCTGGCTCCATGAGTCGGGCCTGCTCCACATTGCGAGGGATCCCATCCAGGATGAGGAAATCAATGTCCGCCTTGAATTGGTGAGTCGTCACCCGGTCGTTGATGTTGGCGCGCCACAGCTTGACGGTGATCTCGTCCGGCACCAGGTGGCCGCGGCTCGAGTAGCTGACAAACTCCTGGCCCAGCGAGGTGCGGGTATCGAGTGAGCGAAAGACATCGCCACAGGCCATATGGTAAAAGCGCGGGATCGTACCCAGGACTTTACCTTGGGTACCTTTGCCACTGCCCGGTGCGCCGAACATCAGAAAGGTGCGGAAGCGTTTGAATGGCGGCTTGTCAGACATTTAGGCGAATGTAGCGGGAGACTGCAAAACTCACAAGAGAAGGGCCGGATTTTTCTTGGCCAGCCCTCGCACAAACCCGGTCAGCGCGTCTCTGCCCTCCTCGAAGCCGAGCTGGGCAAGGTCTTCATTTGGAGCGCGCAGCACCAAAACACCAGGGTTTTGGGGTGCCCAAAGTTCAGGGTGGGTCGGACCGAAAAAAAGATGACACGGCAAGCCACAGGCCGCAGCCAAATGTGAAATGCCGCTGTCATGGCCCGCGAAGCCCAGGCAGTTTTGGAGCTGCTGCGCCAGATCAGTGAGCGGCTGTTGATCCCAATGAAGGAAGTCCATCCCCCGCCAGCCATCTAGCAGTTGGCCGGTGATGCCGCGCTCGAATTCCGCTTCGCCAGTGATCAGAGCGAGTTGCAGATTGGGGAAGCTGGCTTTGAGCTCGCGGCCCATCTGGATCCAGAACGGCACCGGCCAGTTCTTCTTGAGTGACCCACTGCCCGGATGCAGGGCCAGGATAGGCTCGGTCCTCACACCCCGATCTTGTTCAAGACGTGGGGCCGGATCATCCAGAAACATGGCCAGCTTTTCCAATGGGCGGGCTAGTTGAATCGCCGCATGCCCCTGGCCGGGTTCCACCTTGTGCGGCAGTTCCAGAAACGTTTTCACCTGCAGCAGCCGCATGTTTCCCTGAAGGTAACCGTCCGGGTCATAGAGATAACTGACGATCAGATTGAAGCTCTGAAGATAAGTGACCAGTGCGGGATCAAGGGTGGCGTGTGGCACAAAGAGCCGGGCCATCGAAGCATGCTCCAAACTGCGGGTCGCTTCCGCGAGGCCCGCTTCTTTTGCCAGGGCAATCACCGGCGCATAACCGAGAATCTCCAAATGAACATTCGGGATCGACTCCCGCAGCAGGCGAATCGCCGGGAGGGTCAGGATGAAATCTCCGATGGCCCCGCCCCGGATGACGAGGACACGAGGACGCGGACGATCTTGATTCGCCGCGGATGAAGACTCCATGAAGACTAATACGTCGTCAAAGCGGCCACGAACATGATCGCGCCATAAGCGGCGCCTCCCAGAACCAGCGCCTTGAAGCGGCCGGTAGAAGCTGAAGCCCACTGAGCTCCGTCCCGCATGAGATAAGGCATGCCCACGAAGAACATCCCGGCCAGAATCCAGGCATAGGCCAGGATGGGAAGGAGCAGCCGACTGGTCTGCGGCTGAAGGAAGGCGGCGTGTAGCACCGGAGAAGCCGCCAGGAGCATGAGTGTGCCCAAGGCACGGACGGCGAGGAATTCAGGAACAAAAGTAATGACCAGGAAGAAGGTCACAGGCACCAGAATGAGCAGCCAGCGGCGGAAGGTGTAAAACTCCCCCAGGTCCATGCAGGCTACCAGAAAGAGCGTCCAGACCATGCAGATCCCCAGAAGCACGATGCCCCAACCCTTGTGGCGGGGGAACTGCTTCAGCAGAGCCATGGCTTTGGCGGGTTGCATGAAGGCCCAAAGATGTTTGGCGATCAATACCAACCCGAGGAGGAGGCCCATGGTTTTCAGGGACAGGCCGCTGCCGTCCGAGTTTTGATGGAAAATCCAGTCGTAAAGGTCCTGCATGGATAGGGGAGTAAGTGGGGTTGGCCAGGGCTGCTAGTCCTTGAGGACCGCATCACCGTAAAGCGTAAAGTTTTCGAACTGGTTGATGCGGATCGGCAGGATTTGCCCGAGCAAACGATCCGGAGGACCATCAAACACGACAATCTTGTTTGTCCGGGTGCGGCCCATGAGGCGGGTGTCATCCGTCTTGCTGGTGTTCTCGCAAAGTACTTCGACGTTGGTGCCGACTAACTCCGCATATTTGGCTTGAGCGTGGGCATTAACGAGCGCCAGCAAATCCTGATTCCGCTCTTCTTTCACGCGCTCGGGTACTTGGAGCGCTTCTTCGATTTCGGCTGCCGGCGTGCCACGACGTTTTGAATAGCGGAAGATGAAAGCGTTTTCGAACTTCACCCGGTCGCACAGCGCGCGGGTTTCCTCGTAGTTCTGTTCAGTCTCGCCGGGAAAGCCCACGATGATGTCCGTGGTGACGGCAATGCCAGGACGGGCAGAGCGAATTCGGCCGACCAGATCTTCAAAGGCCGCCGTGGTATACGGACGCCGCATCTGTTTGAGGATGGGATCTGACCCGCTCTGCAAGGGGAGGTGCACGTGTTCCGCCAGTTTCGGCAGGTAGGTGAAGGCTTCGATCAGATCCTTCTTGTACCCAATGGGATGCGGACTGGTGAAACGGATGCGTTCGATGCCATCGATCTCATGCACGGCCTCCAGAAGCTGCACGAAGGGGCTCTTCCCGTCTTTCGCTGGAAACTCATGCCGTCCGTAGAGATTCACAATCTGTCCCAGCAGGGTGACTTCCCGCACCCCGCGTTCTGCGAGACGGCGGACTTCCGCGGCAATATCCTCAATAGGACGTCCCCGCTCCCCGCCGCGAGTGTAGGGCACGATGCAAAAGGAGCACTTCATGTTGCAGCCCTGCATGATGCTGACGAACGCGGTCGCCTGGCGGTCCTTCAGAATGTGGTCGCGGATGCTGTTCTGCGAGGCAGTCTCTTCCGCGACGTCCACGATGGAGAACTTCTCCTCATCCATCTGCCGCTCCTCACGGCGGCGGATGATCTGCTCGACATAATCGACCACCCGGTGGTATTTCTGCGTGCCGGCGACGAGATCGACTTTGGCTTTGGCCACCAGTTCTGAGCCACGGCTTTGGGCCATGCAGCCCATGAACCCGGTGATGAGCTGCGGACGCTGACGGCGAACGCGCTTGTGTAACATGCCCATCTTTCCAATGGCCTTCTGCTCAGCCTGATCCCGCACCGAGCAAGTATTGATCAGGACCACATCCGCATCCTGTTCCGTCGGCGTCATGGTATAGCCGCGCTCGACGAACATCTGCGACACTTGTTCAGAGTCGCGTTCGTTCATCTGACAACCATAGGTCTTGATGTAGACGCGCGGCATGAGAGGGAGGGCAGGATAGCTGAAGATTGGATAAAGACAAGTTGTGCGGGAAATGGCTGACATTTGGCGCTTCGTGCCATGACCCAAGTTCACCAAATAATTTCCAAAATTCTGAAGATTTCTCCGCTTGGGGAGACGAGCGAATGGCATACGCTACGCTAACATTCGTAATCGTCATGCCACTGACCCGCATCTTCCTCATTCGTCACGGAGCTACCATCCTCACAGCGGAGGATCGGTTTGCTGGGGCAACTGACGTTCCGCTCTCGGATGAGGGCCGGATGCAGGCGTCGCGTTTGGCAGAGAGACTCGGCGAACTCCCGGTTACGGCCGTCTATGCCTCCCCGCTGGGACGCACCATGGAAACGGCGCGCATCCTGGCGCAGCCGCATGCTTTGGAGGTCGAAGGCAGGGATGGTCTGCGCGAGATCTCCCATGGGCATTGGGAGAAAATGACCCGACACGAAGTCGAAGATCAATTCCCGGGCGAAGCCGCTGCGTGGGATGAAGACCCCTTCACTTATGCTCCGCCCGAGGGAGAGAGTGGCCTCGCCGTCACGGCCCGGGCGTTGCCTGCGCTGTTGGACATCGTGCGGCATCATGAGGGGCAGCCAGTGATCGTTGTGTCCCACAAGGCCACAATTCGCCTCCTGCTCAGTTCGTTGCTAGGATTTGATCCGCGGAAATACCGTGACAATCTGGATCAGGATCCGGCGGCACTAAACATCGTGGATTTCAAGGACACCGTGCGGGCGCGTCTCATTCTTTTTAATGACACTTCCCATTACTCAGACATTTGTCACACACTGCCTGCTGCCCAGGAGCCGCGCCTTTCCCGTTGGTGGAATCAGCCTTCCCTTGCGAAATCGCGTTCGGAGTGAGCGTTAGGCTTCAATGGCGAACGCTAATGACTCGGACAGTAAGTGTAGAAAAGAAAGTGCCATCATACGGCTCTTCCTCTGCCTGATCACCAGTGCATTTGCGAGCGGACTGCCCGTCACAGGATTCGCCGCTGAGAAAGGTCAATTGATCCAGTCAATTTTTCTGACTGGCAGCCCCGGACCTTACGGCTTCGATCAATGGAAGAAGGACTGGCCGGGCTGCCCGTTTCAAGACGGCATCAAAGAAGGGCATGCCTCGCTGACGAAAAGGGGAGAAACCCCGTTTCTGCGAATCGATTACGTGTCAGGCCAAATCGGGCCGGAAAAGAACGGTGTTGGATGGCGCTACCCCATCGGGCAACGGGAGTCCGTGGAACTGCGTTACACGGTCATTTTCGGAAAGGATTTTGACTGGGTGAAAGGCGGAAAGTTACCGGGCCTCGCCGGGGGGCCGGACAATGTGAGCGGAGGCCGGCCCGCCACCGGAACGAATGGCTTCTCCGCCCGGCTCATGTGGCGCGCCGAGGGCCGTGCGGAGGCCTATGTTTACCATGTGGATCAGCCGGAGCAGTACGGTGACCGGCTTTCCTTCCCTAAAGAATTCCGCTTCCCTACGGAAGTACCGGTCCGGGTGCGAATGCGTGTCACGATGAATGATCCGGATAAGAAAAACGGCAAACTCCGGGTCTGGATCAAGGTGGAGGATGAAGAGGAAAAGCTTTTCGTCGATCGCTCCAATATGACTTGGCGGACTGTGCCCACCTTTGGCGTGGACTCCCTCTATTTCGAGACATTCTACGGGGGCAATGACTCGTCTTGGGCTCCAAAACAAAAGTCTTCAGCTGAGTTCGGAAAAGTGCAACTTTTTCAATAAAACACCAGGTGAATTTGTGAATGCTATGTGGAAAACCAACGGGCAATAAATTCTAATAAATATAAATATTATAAGTTTTTGGTTGTCAACATATCCCCAAGACTTACATTTAGGCTGTCCAAAGGATTTGCTTGTTTCAATCATTCAACATTGTCTCCCACATGCGATTCTCCATCCCCTCACTATCGTGCCTTCTGACGGGCGTCTTCCTGCTGGCTGGGTTTTCCAGCCGGGCTGAGGCGCAAGACTACCTCACCATTGATGTCACTGGCCAATACGGTGTCTTGGGAGGAGGCGGACCTTTCCAGGATGGCGACACGATCGAGTTTTCGCTCAGCCTTGACCGCAATGCGCTGGGCACTTTCGAGGAGAATCCAGTGACCATGGACGATGATATCCGCGCCCTGTTTGTACAAAGTGTTGTCAAAGAGCTGACCATTTCGATTCACCGCGGTCTCACTGAGATCTACTATTACAGTGTCGTGAACCCCGATAGCAGCCTGGAAAACGCGGGGGCGACCTATCTGGCCAGCAGCCCAGCAGGATTTCAGGATGCTTTCGCGGCAAGCGTGAATATCTCGGATTCCACGACGCAGATTGATGGCTATGACATGCTTTTTTCGGGGATCACCTTCCTTGGCTCACTCTACGCCTTCATCCCCGTAGAAGCTCAAACCGTCTATCTAACCCAAATTCTTGGCGACGGGGCCACCATGGGAGACGGCAATGATATCGCCACGGTGACCATGAGCGGAGCAGACTCCGGCGGCGGCCCGGTGGAACAGTTCGATTTCGCCGTCAACAGCGTGGTGGTGGCAGTCCCTGAGCCGGGCGGCGCCATCCTGATGGGCGGCGCCTTCCTTTGCGCACTTTTCCGCCGCCGTCGGCCCCTTGCTGCCTAAGCAAGAGAGCCGCTCGCTCCTCCGATGGGCGCGACGTCATCGACACGTTCGATGACGTCGCGCAATGTTTCAATATGCCCCCATGCATCCGCCGGATTGCTGCCGTAGTCCTCTTTCTTGATCTTATAAGGAGAGTCCTGCGGAACATAAAAAGGGATGCGGAAACGTCTGGCCAAGACCATGCCGTGGTAGCGTCCGCTGAAAACGAAACGGGATTGTCCGATCTGCCGAAAGGCTGTGGCTGGCGTGCAGCCTTCGATAATTTCGGCATCGGGAAAAAGTGTGCGGGCATAAGCCATGAGCGGGTCGTCATCCACGGCGGCTCCCATGCTCAACCAAGCCACGCGATAGCCGATGGACCGAAGCAGGACGAGCATGTGATTGGTCAGGGCATTGCGGGGGTTCACAAAGCCTGCCGGAACAAGGGTAATGACATCCTGTTTTTCAATGGCCCCGGCAGGCTCAGGCTCATAGAGGTAGGCGAGATCTGGAAAATATTTTACATCTTCCCGCCCCGTGAGCTCACGGATGATGCTTTGGCAGGCCGGGGAACGGACGGTGAAAAACGACGCCTTATGGAAATACGGCACCCAAGGAGTAAGGGCTTGCCGGTAAAAAGCCTCGCGATGGGAGGTGAACTGAAGGCCGCAGGACAGGATGCCCCAAGGAATGCCCTTCTCCATGGCCCAATCCATGTAAAACTGCATAAGACGGCAATGCCGCCCGGTCGAGTGCTCGGGCTCGGCATTGCCGTTGTGAAGAATGCCTCCCCCGCACAAAACCAAGAGCCCGATATCAGCGGGAAGGCTTTCTGGAAGGTCGGAGTTGTAAATCAGGAACTCGCACTCGGGAAATTCAGCCCGAAGCACCAAGGGGTAGATATCATCACCGATATTTCCATACCCCGAGGCACCGACGACCGCGACCTTCATGGCTACAACCGTAGTTTTCTGCTCTCACTCGACCGAAGGGCTTGTAGCAGAACCGTCTGCAAGTCGGCTGAGACGGCGCTCCATTGGAAACCTTCGCGGCGAACGTGATCCCGGCATTTCTGTCCCAGCGCCCGACGGCGATTCGGATTGCGATAGAGTTGATCCAGTGCGGCCACGAGGGCACGCTGATCCGGAATCGCACCAATGGTGTTGATCTCCGGGTGCACAAACTCCTGCGAGCAGGGCACCTTCACCGCGGGACCTGTCCACTCTGAGAGGGCGGCCCAATCCGGCACGATCTGCGGCACACCGCAGGCCATGCCTTCCATGGTGGTCAATCCCCAGCCTTCCCCCAGTGTCGTGGTGATCTGGACGTCCAGACTGGCATAGATCGCCGGCAAGAGGCTGGCGTCCGGCATCTGGTGCATCTCATCCGACCCGGTCAGGATGAGGCGGTCAGCAATGCCGTAGTAAGAGGCGAGCTGAGTGAGGTTCCAGCCCGAATCTTTTTTTGCGCAATGGAGCAGGAGGTAGGCATCGGCGGCTTTGGATTTCTTCAACCAGGCAGCAAATGCTTGAATGGTCAGGTCGAGACGCTTACGAGGCTGATTGCGGTTGACGTTGCCAACAATGAAAGCGCCTTCCGGAACAGACAACCCAACTTGGGCACGGCCAAAGCCTTGGGGAAGAGACACAAAATGATCTGAGTCGATGCCATGGGGCACGACATGGCGGGCGCCACGGAAGCCGGCGGCAACGGCCTCGCGGTAGCCGAAGTCAGTATACCAGACGGCGGCGGCAAGCTGATTCAGCCGTTGTGCCACTTCAGGATCCATGTTTGCGCCGTCCACCGGCATGTAGGCGATGATGGGCAGACCTTTCGGGGCGTGGTCCAGGAACCGAGCGACGTTCCATGGGTCGTTGTTAATGACTACGGCGTCGGGCATGAATTCCGCGCAAAGGTGCGGGAAGCGATCCATGCCCCACATGTCTCCTCCCTGCCAGGCGGGAAGAATTTCGTAGGGATACTCATGAGGCTGGCCCGCAAAATTTACACCGGAGACGGTGACATCCCAGTCATTGAAAAGGTTTTGGAGCACTGCATGAGTGACGGTGGCAAAGCCAGTGGGAACCACCGCGTCACCCACCCACAGAAGGCGCTTTTTGACGGGAGCGTTTCGCTTGGACGCAGGGACAGATGATTTGCCGGTGCCGCGAGAAACCGACGCTGGCACATTCATCTGCGAGTTCCTTGGGCTACTACTGCCACTTGCCATAATTGGCATCTCACTGGGCATGCAAACTGTGCGCTGTAGCATGGAGGGGACCGTGGAAGCGCGCCTGCGGAGTGAAGGTGATGCTGTCTTCATTGATAAGCAAATGGATTAAGATCAAGGATTAACGATGATATGGCATTTCGGAAGAGATGCCTGGAGTTTCATCAATAAGTCATCTTCCATTTTAGCAGATTCACTGCCAGCATTTAATGAATACTTAGTTAAAAAAAGTACTCGCAGGTTTGTGCATTTAGCAATTTGCGCCAATCCATACTCATCAAAGATCGGCACATTCTGAATATTCAGAAATTTTAGGGTGTCTTTCAGACGGGGTAATTCGCTGAGCGATTTCGAGCCGATCGTGGACTCGCAAATGTTCAAGTTCATCACGGTCCCAGCCTTAGCGCACAGGTCGATGAGCGTCTTGAATTCTTCTTCGCTCTCAACGGGACTGCCTTGTAAGGAGACTCGCCAGACGTTGAAGAGTTTTGAGGGCACATCCACCGGGCGGCGAATTTCCTTGTTGGGGTCATCCAAGACCGGCTCCGGGTCGCCTGGATTTTGATAGGATACAAACCCTTTGCGCAGCAGCACCCAGTTGGTCAACTCACGATGTGCCTTGTCGTAGACTGGTTCTTCAATGAGTGGGGGCGGTGGAGACGGGGGTGCCTGTCCTTCGGTTTTCGGCTTGGGCGTTAAGAGCCAGATTGCTCCATAGACGAGAGCGACCAGACTCAAAATGCCCATTGTCCAGCCGAACCACTTGCGGAAGGAAGTAGCATCCTGCTGCAGAGGGGCCGTCACGGTGCCTTGCATGGCCTTTTGAATTTGAAGCGTCATCTCACGGGCGTTCTGGAAGCGTCGCGAGGGGTCGCTCTGGAGCGCCTGCATCATCACATGATCCAGGTTGGAATCTGTTCCAAAAGTTTTTGAGGGAGCCTCCCACACTCCCTTGGGGATTTCTCCCGTCAGCATTTCGTAAAACATGACGCCGAGAGAAAAAATATCTCCACGATGATCTACTGCGGTGTTTGAGTGAAGGGCCTCCGGGGCGATATAGTCGCGGGTACCGAAGGTGACGTCCGGAGCGGTCATCCCTCCATTTGAGGCATCGGGACTGAGGAACTTGGCCAATCCAAAGTCAGCCACTTTCACAACGCCGTGTTGATCGATAAGAATGTTACCGGGTTTGATGTCCCGGTGAATGATGTTCGCATCATGCGCTGCCTGGAGGGCCTCACACACCTGATTAATGATGTTGAGGGCTTTTTTGGAATCCATCCGGCCGTTCAGCATGAAGTGCCGGAGATCATTGCCGTGAACAAACTCCATGGAGTAGTACAAATGCCCGGAAGGCGACTCACCGAAGTCGAAGACTGTCACGATATTCTTGTGGCCCAAGCACGCGAGAACATGCGCCTCCTGTTTGAAACGTGCCGTCATTTCGTCAGTGTCGGCACCGGAGGGCGGCCGGAGAATTTTTACTGCAACAATACGGCCCAGACGCTTCTGAAAGGCCTGATAGACGGCCCCCATGCCTCCGTGGTCGACAAACGCCAGGAACTGATAGTCAGGGATCCACCGGTTCAACTCTTCCAGTGAGGGGAGGTTGCTGTCTGGCGGGGCTTCCTTGTTGGTGTCGTTCATGGAGCACTTGAATGACCGTCAGCGGGGCTACTGATTCCAGCCGGATCAGAGGAGCCAGGCGGAAAATGGGAGACAACTTTCGCGGAGTTATGAAGACATGCGTGAGTCACTTCACCTTGGCATAATATTTGGGGATGGCATCTGGCAAGAAAAACCATGAGTCATTTTATGCCGAATGGCGAAAACACACCACTGAGGTTGTGGAACATGGTGGTTCTCAGCGGCTTCAGAATGAAAGAACTCTCCAGCTGCCTGCTTAGACAGGCATGCACTCACTTCCCTTTTTTCGCGTTGGGTCAGGCATTGTCGCTCTGGTTTTGTCATTGGTAGGTGATCCTTGTGGGGCAGCGGCTCCCATGCCTGCCGAGACCACCTCGACAATCAAGGCTGGGTTTGCCGAGCGGGACATCACGCCGACGCTGGGCATGGAGCAGCCGGGCGGCTATGGAAAGTCCTTCCATCAGAGTTTTCATGACCCCTGCAAAGTGCGGGTGGCAGTCTTTGATGACGGCGTGAAGCGGATCGCGTTGGTGGGTCTGGATGCTCTGATTACCCCGCGTCCGTTAACCCTGAAGGTGCGGGAGGAGATTACCAAGAAATGTGGTATTCCCGGCGAGGCGGTCATGATTGGAGCTTCGCACTCGCACTCCTCAGGCCCGGTGGGCATGATCCAGCCGGGTGAATTGGATTTCGCCTCAGATCTGGTGAAGCGGCTTGGATATGACGAGTCATCCTGTGCGGATGCCGGTTACTTGCTGACCGTGCAAAAGGCCATTGTGGATGCCGTGGTGTGGGCAGACAAAACGAAAGTCCCAGCGAAGTTGGGTTTTGGCGTTGGTCAGGAGAATAAAGTCTCGTTCAACCGACGCTTAAAGATGAAAAATGGTCTGACCTACAGTCATCCCGGTGCAGGCAATCCTGAAATCATCGATTATGCGGCGCCGATCGATCCGGAAGTGGGAGTGGTGGCGGCATGGGATCTGAATGGCGCCTTCCTGGGCTGCATCGTGAACTTCGCGTGCCACGCCACGACGAACCCCGGAGGTATCTCTGCGAACTGGGTGCAGTATCTCGAAAAGACCATCCAAGGCGCGATGGACACCCGGGCTCCAGTCGTGTTTCTGCAGGGAGCCTGTGGTGACATCACGCAGGTGGATAATCTGAGCCCCTACCAAAGGCCCGGTCCAGAAGAGTGGTCCCGACTGGTGGGTGGTCGTGTGGGCGCTGAAGCTGTGAAAGTGATCCTGAGCATGGCGAAGACGAATGAAGCCGTGCTCGATGCCAAACAGAAGACGTGGAAGATCAACCGGCGCGCGCCTGATGCCGATAAGGTGCGGCTCGCGACAGAACTGGTGCAGCAACCGAAGCCGACCGGAGATACTACCCAATGGATGTTTGCCAAAGAAATCGTGATGGTGGATGCCCTCATCCAGCACGAACCTGCGGCTGAGGTGGAAGTGCAGAACCTGCAGGTGGGGCCAGCCGTGTTTGTCAGTAACCCGGCGGAATATTTTGTGGAGAACGGATTGCGCATCAAAAAGGAGAGTGGCTTTCCCATGACCTTTCCTGTGGAACTGGCGAATGGCTGCACCGGGTATGTGCCAACTGAGGAGGCTTTTTCCCAAAGTGGTGGCGGTTATGAAACGAGGCTCACTTACTACAGTAATCTGGAGGTAACGGCGGGAACACAGATGGCTGATGCCGGCATTGCGTTGGCGAAAGAGATGAAGCCTGGGCCAGTGCCAACGCCACCGAAGGCCCCTCCCTTCAGCAGACCCTGGACCTATGGTGCGGTGCCGCCGGAGTTGAAATGAAAAAGCCAGGAAGGCAACACGCCGTCTTTACGGCTTGCGAGTCCAGATGTTACAAGAGGCCATGCCTCGCACCTACCGCCTGGCTTCGGGGATCTTTCTCCGCGGCCTGGGTCTTATCTATGCGATCGCCTTCTTCTCGTGGTGGCAGCAAGCAGCCGCGCTGACAGGGGAGCATGGGCTGTGTCCCATACCGAGGTTTTTGGAAGCGGCGGGGCAGTATGCCGCCCAACAGGAGGTGGCTCCCTGGACACAATGGCCGTCTGTTTTCTGGTGGAAGTTTAGTGATGCGTTCGTCAGCGATCTCTGCCTCGCCGGTATCGTGGTAGGGCTGCTCGTATCGCTCGGTCTTTTTCAGGCTCCACTGCTGTTGCTATTGTGGATTGGTTACCTCTCCATCGTGAGCACGGGGGATGTGTTCATGGGCTACCAATGGGATGCGCTGTTGCTGGAGGCTGGTTTGATTGCGGTTCTGATCGCACCATGGCGATGGTTTGCCGGTAAACGAACATCGCCACCGTCAGAGCTGCGCATGCTTCTGCCACAGGCGTTGCTCTTCAAGCTGATGTTCCTTTCCGGATGGGTAAAGCTAGCAAGTGAAGATCCATCCTGGGCGAACCTGACGGCCCTGCAGGTTCATTATGAAACGCAGCCGCTCCCGACTTGGATCGGCTGGTGGGCGCACCAGCTTCCCGAATGGTTTCACAAGTCATCCTGTGCAGCGATGTTTTTCATCGAGCTGGGACTACCTGTATTGTTCGTCATCGCGCTGGCCTTGAGAACCGGAAAGCCAGGGTTGGAGAGACTTTCCCGACACATTCGACGAGCTGCCGCGATCAGCTTCGTGGTGCTGATGGTTCTGATCGCGTTAACCGGGAATTACACTTTCTTCAATCTCCTGACGATTCTGTTGGCGGTGACAATTTTGGATGACCGTTGCTGGCCCCGATGGATGAAGAGAAAGGCGGAGAGGGAAGGGGAGGGAATGCCTTCCTCTGGGAGGATAGGGTGGCCGTGGCACACGGTCGAGGTGATTGCCGTCGCTGTTATTTTGGGATTGAGTTTGGCTGTGACCCTGCAATCACGTCGTGAGAGGAGTCAGGAGAAGGAGGGGGTCTCCTGGGTCCAATCGGTCGTGCAAACTATTGCCCCTTTTCGTAGCGTGAACACTTACGGGCTCTTCGCCGTCATGACGACGACACGAAATGAGATCATTGTGGAGGTCAGTGATGATGGCGCGTACTGGCAAGCCATTGAGTTCAAGTGGAAGCCCGGGAAATTGGAGCGGACTCCCGGGTTCGTGGCGCCCCTTCAGCCAAGGCTCGACTGGCAAATGTGGTTTGCTTCCCTCTATCCTGGCTTTGATCCGCAACGCGACATGCGCGGGGGATCAATGATGTGGTTTGGCGCATTCCTTTCCGCCATTCTGGAAAACCGGAAGCCCGTTATGGCATTGATAGAGTCGCCTCCCATCCCTGCTGAAAACATCCGGTATGTGCGAGCCTGGTTCTACCGTTATCACTTCACCAACCCAACCAAGAGACAAGAGACTGGGGCCTGGTGGAAGCGTGAGTATGAAGGAGAATACTCCGGGCGCTTTTCTGCGAAGCGCAAATGAGCGAAGTGGCAGATGCCGACAGTGGCGGCTTCTGACTAAAAGAGTGCTTCTGCAGCTACAGGCTTGGCCGGAGATGACATCACATGGCGATGAACGATCGTCGCGATGTCGGGGGCCAGATAAGGCTTAGGAAGAATGTCGCAAAAACCAATCGCGATATAGCTGGAGCGGGTCTCTTCCACCAAGCCCCCGCTGGAAGCGATGACTTTGGCATGCGGATTCAGGCTTTTGATCTCCTGAAGCGCTTCTTCGCCGGTCAGACCGCCGCGCAGGGTCAAATCCATCAGCACCAAATCCACTTCGTCATCATGGCGCATGAGATGACGATAAGCATAGACTGCTTCCTCGCCGCTGGAGGCTTCAAAGACGCGGTAACCGCATTGCTTCAAAACCGTCACGACCACTTGGCGCAGGCGGCTTTCATCATCGACCACAAGCACAGTTCCTTTGCCTTTCGAAAGCGGCGTCTGCGTGGAGGAAGGCAGCGCAGGCACCAGGCGAGGAGGGGTGGCGGGAAGCCAGAAGGTGATCTCCGTGCCCACGTCCTTCATCGAGGACACGTGGATGCGGCCGGTGTGTTCTTCGATGACGCGTTTGCAGGTTGTGAGGCCGATTCCATTACCGTTGGCCTTGGTGGTGATGGCTTCGTTAAAGACTTTGGAGAGAACCTCGGGCGTCATGCCGCAGCCGCGATCCCGCACGAGGATTTCCAGGTGAGGGCCGGGTGGCAGCAGGTAGTGACCTTCAGGGACAAGGACATTGCGCGCGAGCACATCCATGTAGCCGGCGTTGTTCATGGCCTGGATGCCATTGATGATCAGGTTCTGCACGACCTGCGTAATCTTGGAGCGATCCACGACGGACCACCAGAGATCCTTCCGCAAATGGAGGTGCAGATGGACTCCGCTGCCGCTCTGGGCGACCCGCGCGGTGGAGCGAATGAGATCCGCGATATCCGCTGCCTCACGCGAAGCTGGGATGTCCTTGGCCATGCGCATCGTATGCGTGGTGAACTCACGGGCTTGTTGGGCGGCGGCCAGAGCCTCGTCCACATGGCCCTTGATGGCATTACCCGGGGTTGCCATGTTTGAGGCCACGGAAAGATTGGTCATCATAATGCCCAACAGGTTGTTGAGATCATGCAGGACGCCCAGAGAGATCATGGCCAGGTTGTCATTGCGCAACCGGCGCATGTCGTCGTCTGACTTTGGAGCATCCGCTTGCGTGCGAGCTGAGCCGTTGGGGCCAGTAGCGGCGGCATTGGCAGATGGCGTGATACAGATCGTGTACGTGAGAAGACCACCATGCTCATCCTGCACGGCGCGGATGCGCCACAAAGAACGCTGCAGACCTTTGCCAAAAATGGTCTTGAGATCGCCTTCCCACTGAGCCGCGCCGCCTTGATTTTCCGCCATGCGCAACGCACGGATCAGCTCTTCTGCTTCGTTTTTCGAGGAGACCAATTGGGTGACATATCTGCCGCGCAATCCGGCCTTTGGTTCCACGCCTACCATGGCGGCCATGCGCATGTTACTATGCACAATTTTTGGTCCCATGGGGCCCTCATGTACGGCCTCCAAAATCATCATGCCTTCCGCCGTCTGATCCAATGCCGCGCGGAGGAACTGATTTACTTGACTGGTGGCCCTGAGATAATCCACCGACGGCTTAGCCGGAGGCGGTGGAGATTTATCAATCAGGAGAGTCAACTCAGCCATATTAATTAGGATTAGTTAGCATTTAGCAATCCTGGACGTTCTAGCAAAGTCTATTTTTCATTAATTAGCAAGTTATCATAAATGAGAACAAGTAATGGCGTTCAAATGAGTGCCTATTCTTGGCAATGCATCGCACCCCATTTGCGTTTGGATCGTTATGCCGCATAATCCCGCCCCCGTTTTATGATGACCGCCGCCCAAATTCGCCAGCAATTCCTGGATTTTTTCAAAGAGAAACAACATACCATCGTGCCCAGCGACAATGTTGGTTATACCAGCCGGGACGGTGCCCGAATTTTTACGAACGCGGGGATGAATCAATTTGTCCCTATTTTCCTGGGTGAACGCAACGCCGATGTGGACACATGGCCGGGTGTCTTGCACAAAGGGCTGCCTACGCGTGCTGCAGATACGCAGAAATGTATTCGGGCGGGCGGCAAGCATAATGACCTCGAAGATGTGGGCCTGGATACCTATCACCACACGTTCTTCGAGATGCTGGGGAACTGGTCTTTCGGCGACTACTTCAAGAAAGAGGCGATTGAATGGAGCTGGGAACTCATCGTGGGACGGTTCAAGTTTCCGGCAAGCCGGGTCTTCGCCACGATTTATCAACCCGATAAGTCGAAGGGCGATCCTGCTGAGCGCGATGAGGAAAGCTGGAGCTACTGGGCGGAGAAGTTCCGGAGTGTCGGGCTTGATCCCAACATCCACATCGTCAACGGCAACAAGAAGGACAACTTCTGGATGATGGCCGACACGGGCCCCTGCGGCCCGTGCACGGAGATCCACATCGATCTGACACCGGGTGATGTGGAGCTGAGCGAGGAACGTCAGAAGGCCGGCGCCAAGCTGGTCAATGGCAGCGACGCGAGCTGCATCGAAATCTGGAACAACGTTTTCATTGAGTTCAACGCCAACCCGGACGGCACCTTCAGCAAGCTGCCCGCGCAGCATGTGGATACCGGGATGGGTTTCGAGCGGATCACTTCCATCATCCAGGGCACGAAGAATTTTACGGACTTCGAAAACGCCAAGATCAGCAACTACGATACCGATGTCTTCAAGCCAATTTTTGACGAGCTGACCAAGCTTTCGGGCAAGCACTACCAAAGTACGCTGCCGAAGGCCAATGCGAACGGCGATGTCATTCCCGTGACCGAGCAGGAGATCGTGGATGTGGCTTTCCGTGTGATCGCGGATCACCTGCGCACGCTGAGCTTCGCCATCGCGGACGGGATTCAACCGGGGAATAACGACCGGAATTACACGCTGCGCCGCATTCTGCGCCGTGCCGTGAAATATGGACGCAGCCTCGGCTTCCGGGAGCCCTTCTTCTACAAGCTGGTAGATGTGCTCGCCCAGAACATGGGGGATGTCTTTCCGGAGTTGCGGGAGAAGAAGGAGCACATCAAGGCCGTGCTGAAGATGGAGGAGGAGTCCTTCAATCGGACGCTGGATAAGGGGATCGACCTTTTTGAGAAAGAGGTGGCGCAGCTCGCGCAAGCCAATGAGAAGACCATCTCGGGAGAATTCGCCTTCAAGCTCTATGACGAGCAAGGCTTCCCAATCGACCTCACGCAATTGCTCGCTCGTGAGCGAGGCGTCGCAGTAGATGAGGCTGGCTTTGAAGTTCGCATGGCCGAACAAAAGGCCCGCAGTACGGCGGACAGCCAGAAGCGCAAGCAAGTGGTGGCGTTGACGGAAATCGAGACCAAGGAGCCGACGAAGTTCCTGGGCTATGATTCTTTGGAAGCCCCGACGCAAGTTCTGGAAGTCGTGTCGCTGAAAGACAAGACGGCAGTGGTGTTGGAATCGTCGACTTGTTACGCGGAGATGGGTGGCCAGGTGGGGGATACCGCCCAGCTCATTATCGGAGCGGAGACGTATCCGATCGTCAACACCACCAAAGTCGGGAATACCTGGCTGCATTTTCTGGGCGGTGAAGATGCGCCCGCGACCGGTGCCGAGGCTCTCATCAGTGTCGATGCGCAGCGGCGCCATGCCATTGAGAGGCATCACACGGTCACGCACGTATTGCATTGGGCCCTGCACGAAGTGGTGAGCAAGGAAGCGACGCAGAAAGGTTCGGCTGTGTTGCCGGAAAAGCTGTCCTTTGACTTCAACAGCGCCGCGCTCACTCCCGGCCAACTGGCGGACATCGAGCGTCTGGTGAATGAGCGCATCGTGGCGAATGATCCTGTGTCCTGGAAGGAGGTGCCCTACAAGGAAGCCCAGCAGAACAAGGGCATCATGCAGCTCTTCGGGGAGAAATACCCTGAGAACGTGCGTGTGGTGCAGATCGGCGGGAAGCCACTGGCGCTGGACGGATACAGCATGGAATTGTGCGCGGGTACACATACCCGGCATACGGGCGAGATCGGTTTGTTCCGGTTGCTGAGCGAAGGCGCGGTGGCCGCTGGGGTCCGACGCATTGAGGCCATCGCGGGATTGGAAGCCTACTCGGCTGCGAGAGCGGACGCTGATCTTCTGAAGACGCTGACCGGAAAAGTCTTGGCGCAGACCCCGGCTGATCTGGAGAAAAAATTGGATGCCATGATTGTCCAGCAGAAGGAACTGGAGAAGGCCCTCAAGTCCTACCAACAACGAGAAGCGGCTAACCGAGCCAAAGAATTGTTGTCCACGGCTGAGCAGAATGCCATTGTTGCCAATCTCGGCGATGTCGATGGCGACTACGCCATGGCTGTGGCAGATGCGCTGAAAGGCCTCTTTAACGGAGTTGTGGTCTTGGCGACAAAAGGCGGTGGCAACGTGGCCCTCATCGCCACCGTGGCCAAGGAACTTCAAGGCAAGGTGCAAGCAGGCAAGATCATCCAGACCATTGCCCCGATCGTGGGTGGCAAAGGCGGTGGCAAGCCGGATTTCGCCCGTGGTGGCGGCAAGGACGTCAACAAGGTGGACGCAGCTTTGGCTGAAGCGCGCAAGCTGATCCCTTAAGCTTTCACTGTGGCGCATGAAAAAGGCGCTGGCCCGTAAAGCCAGCGCCCTTCATGAAATACTGCTCGGCAGCCAAGATCAGAAATCCAGAAGGATCTCGGCGCGCCGGTTCTTGGAGCGGCCCTCGGGATTATCCGTACCATCGGGATTCACATCAGGAGCCAGGGGCTCCTGTTTGCCGAAGGCGATGGTTTGCACCTGACTGACGGGCACTCCCTGATCCAGGAAAAACTTCTTCACAGCGTCCGCACGCTTTTTAGAGAGCGAAAGATTGTAGTCCACCGTGCCCATGGCATCGGTGTGTCCGCCGATCTTAAGCTTCTTGTTGGGGCTGGCCTTGAGGATCTCGGCCACGATCTTCAACTGCGACTGCGCGCGGGGATGGAGGGTGGCGGAATCGTATTCGTAATAAAGCGCAATGCTTTCCCCGCCCTTCGGGTTCTTGACCAAAGGCGTGTAAGGGACACCCATCGTTGAAGAAGACTTGGTGCTGTCTGCCAGCAGTTGCGAGAGGTTCAGACTAACGATGCGCCAGCCTTCGCCTTCCTTGGCCATTTCGAGACCGAACTCTGTTTCCTCTTTCCGGAGATCCGAATGCACCTTTGCGATGATCCAACTGGTACTCTCCGTGGCGATCGTTGCCATCAACGGTCTGTTGGGTTGCAGTTTGTATTGCCCGTCTTCAAAAACGATACAGAGGCCTGCGAGCTTCACGGCAGGAATCCGCTCCTCATCGACGAACTTGCGGGCGGTGTTGTAGTCGAGATCAATCAGAGCCCGCACAAAGTCGTTGGCGAAAGTGAGCGCATCTGGCGCCTTCGCTCGAGTCAGGATGGATGGGGTGCCGGTAGCAGAGGTTGGTGGCGCAGCCGGAACACCAGAAGTTCCGGGCATGGGCGGCACGGGCAAGCCATCAGGGGTTTTCGCTGCGGTTGCGGGTAGGGCTGCGGGAGTGCCTGCGGCGGCAGCGGTGGGCGCGCCGGGAGCACTCATGGGCACATCAGCGAGGGCTTTCTCCAGTTCCTGAGGCAATTGCACGGAACTGATTTTCCAGCCCATTTTAGGGTCTTTTTGGACGTCGAGGAGCAGGCGGGCATCCGTGGGGCTGCCGTCAGCTTTGGCCAAAGGCACCGACAAGCGCATGGCGTTTTCGATTTGTCCGATTATCTGCACCTGATCTGGCGCGGCAGCTTTGAAGCCCATCGATTGAATCTTATCCAACGCCGCTCTCGTGGTTGCTTCCTGCTCCGGACTGGCCGCGGTGATGAGCTTGGCTGCTTCCGCCATGTCCGTTTTGTTGAGGCTGCGGGCCAGTTGCTGAGCGACGTCCGCAGGCCGCGCAAACCCGAAAGTGGGAGGCTTTGGTTCGACAGGTGCAGCAGCAGCGGGCTTATCCACTGCGGGAACGCCCGGTGCCGGATCGGGGGACGGGTTTGCCGGAGGGTTGGCGGGTGAACTCACGGGCACTCCGCCTGCGCCGGGTCCAGGGGCATCTGGAGCCGGAACGATGTGCTTCCTGGTGTAGAGGAAAAACACCGCCGCGCTCGCAGCCAGAGCCACAAAAATGATCAGCACGGGAACCAGGGCATTGCCTCGCGCAGTGGTGAAGCGCGTCTGGCAGCGGGAACGGAGGCGGGACATAAGCAAGGAATATTCCACCGGGGCATTCAATCCACAAGCGCCGATACGGAGGAACCGGCGGGCGCGGGCCATCCATCACGCGCCGGGGCGTGCCAGAATCGTGACCGGCATCTCAGAAGCCTTCCCGCCCCTGACTACGGTAAAGTTGATTTGGCTGCCGGGTGGTGTGCCGCGCACGACAAGGAAGACATGATCCGGCGAAGTCAAAGCCTGACCATTGATGGCGGCGATGACATCCCCAGGCTTCATGCCGGCTTTTTCCGCCGGCGAGCCCGCCTGCACCTGATCGATGACAACTCCCAGAGTCGCGCTGAAGACCGAGCCCACCGCGACAGGATTCTGCTGCAAGCTGATCCCCAGATAACCCACCGTTGGCGGCCCTTGTTTTATGATCGTTTCCAGAGCTGCCCGGGCATCATTGGCAGGTACGGCGAATCCCACTCCCTGCCATTCTTGCGGCGTCTGGTCACCCGTAACGATGGACACGTTGACCCCGACGATGCGCCCGTTGATGTTCAAGAGTGGTCCACCCGAGTTCCCCGGATTGATCACCGTATCCGTCTGCAACAGGTCGCTCGTCAGGTCGGTAAGACGGCGTTGGGTGGCGCTGATGATGCCTTGGGTAACGGTTCCGCTGAATCCAAATGGATTGCCCACGGCAAACACCATTTGCCCAGCCTTCACTTTGTCCGAATCAGCGAAACCCAAAGTCGGGAAGTCTTTTTTTCCGCCCAGTATCTTAAGGATGGCGATGTCCAGGCGCGTATCCGCGCCCACCACTTCTGCTTGATAGGTTTTCTGGTCGTTGGTGGTCACCACGATTTCATTGGTGCCTGCAATCACGTGGTTGTTGGTGATGACCAGCCCTTCCTTGCTCACGATGGCGCCCGAGCCCTTGCCGGCAACCACGCGGCTCTGGTAGGCTGGGAAAATTCCCAAGCGCTCCCGGCGCACCGTGGCAGTATCGATGCTCACCACGCAGGGCAGTACTGCTGCAGCGAGGTGGGCGGACTCCTCATTCAACTTTTTCAGAGAAGGAACCTCGTGATCGGAAAGTTCCAGAGACTCGGGACTCTGAAATCCCACCGCGCTCGCCTTTTTGTTGTTCAACAGTTCGAACAACCCGTAGCCGCCCTGAGGTTCGCGCCACATTTTGAAAAGCCATCCGGCCGTGATGAATATGGCCAGCACAATGACGATGCGGCGCAAGTGGTGGAAGACGATCATGGAGCAGACTCTGGCTAGGCTATCTATTGTAACGTAATATCGACTTGGGCGGTTTCCAAGGTCAAGCGGCGCAAAAGAGCGTTGGAGGGATCGGCCAGTCCCGGATCCTGGCTTAGCGTGCGCTCTGCCAGGCTACGAGCCAGGGTGACCAAACGCATGTCGCCCAGCAGCGCGGCGAAGCGCAGCGGCGCCTGACCACTCTGAGCCATGCCGATGATATCACCGGGCCCACGGCGGCGCAGATCTTCCTCCGCGATGCGGAAGCCATCCGCCGTTTCCTCCAGAATCCGCAGCCGTTCCTTGCCTTCGGCGTCGTCCTTGGCGATGAACAAAACGCAGTAGGAGGTGTGCTCGCCGCGACCGATGCGACCGCGCAACTGATGCAACTGGGCCAGCCCGAAACGCGCGGCATCGTGAATGACCATGATCGTAGCGTTCGGCACGTCCACACCGACCTCGATGACGGTGGTACTCACCAGCGCCTTCAACTCTCCACTGCGGAAGCGGCGCATGATATCGTCCTTCGCATCTGCATCCAGGCGACCGTGCAGCAGTCCCACGGCATGCGGCGCGAGAGTTTTGGACCAAGAGGCAAAGCCCTTCACGGCAGCTTCGCTTTCCCGCTTTTCCGATTCTTCGATCAGTGGGTAAACAATAAAACACTGCCGTCCTTCCAGAATTTGAGCGTTCACAAACTTCGCTACATCGTCGAGCTTGGTCGTTTCGCGGATCGCCGTGATGATTTTGCCTCTGGCTTTCGGACGCTCATCGATGCTGGAGACATCGAGATCGCCGTACACGGTGAGAGTCAGCGTCCGGGGGATGGGCGTAGCGGTCATCACAAGGACATCAGGAGCCTTCCCTTTTTCAATGAGCCGGGCGCGCTGTGCGACACCGAACTTGTGCTGCTCATCGATCACGGCCAGACCAAGCTTGGGAAGGGCCGTTTTTTCATAAAGCAGGGCATGCGTGCCAATCATGACATGCGGCTCGGAATGACCTTGGTCTGGCAACAAGGACGTGGCTGCTTCCGCAAAGAGAGGCATTTCGCCGGACACCTCATCGCGCTCCCCTGTGCGTAAACCGACGCGAACGCCCAGAGGTTCCAGCCAGCGCACCGCTTGCTGATAGTGCTGCTGGGCTAGGATCTGAGTCGGCGCCATCAGCGCAGCCTGCTGGCCTGCTTCCACCGCTACCAGCATTGCCGCCAAAGCCACAACCGTTTTGCCGCTCCCAACATCGCCATGGAGGAGACGATTCATAGGGCGTGGATCCGCCATGTCTTCCCGAATTTCATCCAGGCTGCGCAATTGGGCTCCCGTCAGTTCGAAAGGCAGGTTTTCGAGGAAAGCCGCCAGCAATTTTCCCGGTGGTTTTTGGCTCCAGCCGGCATGTTCCTTAAACAAGCGCCGTCTCCTCACCACCTGGAGTTGCATGAGGTAGAACTCTTCCAAGGCCAGGTATCTTTTTGCTGCCTCGACCTCTTGAAGCGAGTCTGGCTGATGCATCTGCCGGAGAGCTCGGGCACGGGTCTGACCCGCGAATTCGCCGTCGCTTTTCGGGGGAGGAAGGACGAGTGGGATGGCGTCGTCGTCAAGAATTTGCAAAGCTCGCCAAGTCGCGGCACGCAGGGCTTTCTGCTTCAGCGAGCCACGCAAGCGATAGACGGGCACGATGCGTCTTGTGTGAATGGACGCCTCGGGATCGGAAGGGTCCTCGCTCAGCACTTCGTACTCGGGATGCGCCATAATAAGGCGCCCTTTGACGTCCTTGATCTTGCCGTAGATCATGAGCTGCATATCCACGGCCAGGGCCTTTTGCAGGAAGGACATGTTGAACCAGCGCAGCGTCAGTTCTTCGTCGAAGGCAGTCACTTCTGCGGAGGGAACCGTCACTGCCTCGAAGAAACCCCCGCGAGAGCCGAAGCGCATGACTTTTGTTTTCTTGATGCGCACGGCATAACAAACCGGGGCCTCGCTGGGGGAGAAACCGCTGAATCCGAGGTGCCGCCGGTCTTCGTGGCGATACGGATAGTTCAGGATGAGATCGCCAACAGTGTGCAGTTTTTCTGCGGTTAGCATCTTCAAGGCAGAGGCCGACAAGCCAGGCAGGGCCGGGAGTTCCGTCTCGAGATCAATGCTTGCAGCTTTAGGCATCCCCGCGATGGTGCCACTTCTCCACCGCATGTCATCTGCTTCTCCATCCACGGGCTTGCTTTTGGACGCAGTTTACCGCGAGCATGAAACCGGCCCGGGCCATCCGGAATGCGCGGACCGCTATGTAGCGGTGACGGAAGCCCTCCAGAAATCCGGTCTGGTGCAGAAGACTCGCACGCTGACGCAGCAACCCGCGGAGGATAGTACCATTCTCCTCTGTCATGGAAGGGCCTATCTGGAAACCGTGCAAAAAGACGTAGCTGCCCACCGGCATGAACTCAGCACGGGAGACACCATGATCTGCCCTGACTCGCTCGATGTGGCCTTGCGCGCTGTCGGGGGAGTCACAGGCGCTGTGGATGCAGTCATGACGGGAAAGCTGCGCAATGCCTTCTGCGCCGTGCGTCCGCCGGGGCATCATGCACGCCCTTCTCAAGGCATGGGATTTTGTCTCTTCAACAGCATCGCCATCGGCGCACGCCACGCTCAGAAAAAACATGGCGCGGAGAAGGTGCTGATTGTGGATTGGGACGTGCACCACGGGAATGGCACCCAGGACATTTTTTATGAAGATGGCAGCGTCTTCTTTTTCAGTTCCCACCAAGCTCCCTGGTACCCATACACGGGCTGGGCGGAGGAGGTGGGATCGGGCCAAGGGAAGAACAGCACGATGAACGCTCCCTTTCCGGGTGGGGCAGGGATGAAAGAAATTGGCGGTTTCGTTCTGGATCGGCTTCTGCCGGCGGCGGCCAAGTTCAAGCCGGACCTCATCATGATTTCGGCAGGCTTTGATTCCCGAGTGGATGATCCCCTTGGAAGGTTCAAACTCACCGACGACGACTTTGCGAATCTTACCAAGGAATTGATGAAGTTCGCGGATTCGGAATGCGAGGGGAGGATAGTCTCCGTGATGGAGGGTGGCTACAATTTGAAGGGCCTCGCCAGCGCGGTGCAGGCGCATGTGACGGCTTTGGTGGGGTAAGCCATTGTTCCCAGGGAATCATGCAGTCACCCACCGCTTACATTTACTTTAAGATTCACGGAGATTTTAATCCGTTTAGCTTGGCAGCACAGATTCCGCTAAAGCCAGATGAATGTGTCGCCAAGCATACTCGTGGGCTTGGAAATGTACTGCCAAAAACATCGATGCTGGACTACGCCCGGCAGGAAACTTTCGATGAATTGGCCGACATCTATAAATTGGCGGAAAGTGTGGTGGATATTCTAGAGCCGCATCAGCCTGCTCTCGCCGCAGGAATTCGGGAACATGGGGCCGTGGCGACTTTTCAGGTCGTGATGGACTTTCCGATATATGAGGAAGTGCCAACCCCGCCTATTGGCTTTTCAGAAAGAGTTATCTCGTTCATCGCGGCAACAGGAGCGTCCATCGATATTGACACTTACAGGGCTACCAAAGAGTGGCCGAACGATTTTACAAAATCAACTCCTGGGCACGGCTGAGAGACATTGGAACACATGAGCTTTCAGAACGCTGTTTCCCGGGACAAGGACCACCTCTGGCATCCTTTCACCCCTATGGAGGCGTGGTGCGATCCTGCGCATGAACCACTGCTGCTCAATAAAGGCGAAGGCTGTTATTTGTGGGACCAGCACGGCAATCGCTATCTGGATGGGAACTCGTCCATTTGGACGAATATCCACGGACACCAGCACCCGAAAATTAACGCGGCCATCAAAGCGCAACTGGATCAGGTGGCGCACACTTCTTTTCTGGGATTCAGCCATGCACCCGCCGCGGAATTGGCGCATTTGCTGACCGGTCACTTTCCTGCGGGCACGTTGGAAAAGGTGTTTTACTCTGATGACGGCTCCACCGCGATCGAAGCGGCCATCCGCATGGCGCTGCAGTACTGGCAGCAGAATGGCAAGCCAGAGCGGCAGACAATTCTTGCCTTCGACGCTGCATATCATGGGGACACCTTGGGCGCGGCCAGCTTGGGAGGCATCAGCACTTTCAAAGGAAGTGCAAACACCTTCGGCTACTCCGTGACGCGTGTGACGAACATGGACGCCTTGGAGAGCCTGGAGGAATCGGCCGTCACTTCGCTGGCGGCGATCATCATCGAACCACTGATTCAAGGCGCTGCTGGCATGAGAGTCTGGCCTGCCGGAATGCTGAGCGCCCTGCAAACGTGGTGCCGTGAGCGGGATGTTCTTCTCATCTTGGATGAAGTCATGACCGGCTTTGGCCGCACCGGTAAAATGTTTGCCTGCGAGCACGAGAGTGTAATCCCTGATTTCCTCTGCCTCGCGAAGGGACTGACGGGTGGATATCTGCCGATGGCGGCTACCCTGACCACGCGGCGGGTTTTCGATGGATTTCTGGGCGACGTCAGCGAGGGCCGCACCTTTTACTACGGCCATAGCTACACAGGCAGCCAGTTGGGTTGTGCCGCGGCGCTGGCCAGTTGGCGGATTTTCGCCGAGGAAGGCGTCCTAGAGGCGCTGCCGGGAAAGGTGGAATTCTTCACCAAGCTTCTAGACGCCCTCCAAAGCGATGTATCTCAGGTGCTGGAAATTCGCCAGTGTGGGCTGATTGCCGGAATCGAAATTGGCCAAAGCCGCGAGCCGAGGAAGCCATTTGAGCGGGAGGATATGATTGGGGCAAAAGTCTGCCTGGTAGCCCGCAGATACGGTCTTCTGACCCGACCCGTCCTAGATACACTCGTCCTGATGCCGCCCCTCTGCGCTACGGAGGACGAACTTGCCGCTATGGTTCTGGCACTGAAGCAGGCAATTGCCGAAATATGCGGCGAAGGTAGCGGAGTTATGTTAGATTGACCGAATGCCGCCGCCTGACTGGCGCGCGCGTATGTTCCTCTAAGAAAGCTCCCCACTGCACCGTTAGGAAGGGGACGATCCCTCGCCGCCTTTACTCACCCATGATCAAATTGTCTTTTCCGCTCGTCCGCACCAGCTTGCCCATTACCACTGCCCTTTTGCTGGCAGGAGGCGCCATTTTCGCGGAGGAGAAAGAGAAAGAAAAAGCTAAAGCTGCCGCTGAAACGGAAGCACCGCCAGCGGAGGAAGTTTTCATCGGTATCGGTGACTTCGGGAGTCCAGAGCCGGTGGAGCGAACGGATCTGCCCGATCGGGGCATCTTGAAATTTGAGCTGACTGACCGGGACAAGGTCTTCGTCCCTGCGGAGCATTGGGAGCAGTATAACTTTGCATTCAAGGCCGTGCGCCCGGGCCGCTACCAGGTTCGCGCCAATTACATCCTGAAGAGCTCGGCGCTGACTGTGCAATTCAAGCTGGGCGAGCAACGCCTCAAAAAGCAGCTTCCGCACACTGCTGGTCTGGACGCTCACAACTACCTGGGTGAAGTCACCATTGATAAGCCAGGAGACCAGATCATGGTCCTCTACACGCCGAACGGCGTGGGCTGGGCAGTCTTCGAATTGCTGGATATCTCCCTAATTCCCGCCCCGGAAAGCGGTGATGGACCGAAGGCCGATGAGGCAGGTGCCCTAAATTTGTTGGCCAAAGACGCGATTACTTGGAGCGAGCATATGCGCTATGAGCCCAAGCCGGAGAAGAATTGCCTGGGCTATTGGACGGAAAAGGAAGACTTCGCCGAATGGGAGTTCACCGTGGAGAAGTCCGGCAAATACCAAGTCACCGTGCATCAAGGCTGCGGCGCGGGCGGTGGCAGCGAAGTAGCGGTGCTGTTAAGCGATCAGGAATTGAAATTCAAAGTCGAAGATACCGGCGGCTTTCAGAAGTGGAAACCCGTTGTCGTGGGTGAATTGAAAATCGAAAAACCAGGCACCTATCGTCTCGCTGTGAAACCACAGACCAAGAGCGGCAAGGCCATCATGGACGTGCAGAAAGTGGTGCTTTCCCCAGTGTCCTGAGGAGGCGGGGATCTCGCTTAACTCACACCTACTTGCGCTTCTGTTTTGAAACCGCAGCGGGAGCGGTGGGGGCCGGGCCGGGAGTTTCAAATTCTCCCGTTAGCAATTTTACAAAACGTGCCCCGCTGCCGGTCAGGGCGGCTTGTGCGGGATTCCCAGTGAGATATCCGCGTGTATAATTCCCAGTGAGATATCCGCGTGTATAGGTGCTGATGGGCAAGCCCTCCCGCTCGGCCACCCAGGACACCTGGGGGTGAACCGTCGTGGTGGTCGACGGCTTAATTTTTAGAGGCAAGCCTGTCTCGCTTAGTGTGATTTCCCAGGAGGCCGAAGTCTCCTGGGTGCCCTCGCCCAGCCAAGGATATCGCTGCAGAATTTCGAGATCACCTTTGTGAGGGATCAAGAGTTTCCACACGGGGTCGATACTCCGGACAAAGTCAGCGGCCGAGAGATCTGAATTGACTTGCCGTGCCAGGAAAAGCTTGGCGAGATTGAAGCCGGAGAGATTGAGGCCGTTGTAGTTGCCGTGGGCATTCGGACTGGGTCGGAAGTTTCCTTCGTGCCAGTCTCCGAATCGCGTGCTGAGCATGAGGTTCATTTCCACATGCAAGTGGGAGCGGCGCCGATCCAGCCCGGCACCCGTATGTCCCATGATCGCTATCGGCGTGCCAGGTTGAACAGCTTGCCCCGGCACGGCGGTGATTTTACTCAGGTGGGCATAGAGGGAGAAAAAGGGGCCCTGTCCCCAATCATGCTGAATGACGACATAGCGACCGTAGTTGCTGGCGCCGGGCACATCAGACACATGCACCACTGTGCCGTTGGACATGGCGCGCACTTCATCCAGCGGTTCGCCGGCCGCGTCGCGTTTTAGAGGGGCAATGTCGAGTCCCTCATGCAAGGCGATCATGGCGATGCGACTGCCGTATCTTACCGGGCCGCGCACATAGCCAAACTGACCACCTTCCCAAGGGGTGGTCACTGCGTTCTCGAAGGTACGATCCACGAACATGTAGAAACCGGGCCCATCGCCGCGCAGTAGCTTGTCGTTATCCGTGGGAAGCAGGAGCGTCATGGCCCCCGGCACGGCGGTCAGTTGCGCGGGGCCCGGCACTGGTGGGACGGGGGCGGGAGCAGGCACAGGGCCAGGTCCGGGGAGGGGCGGCTGATTCGCTGGGGTCAGACCGGGAAGGGGAGGCGTGGATTGAGCTTGGCAGAAGCCGGCTGTGATCCCAAACGAAAGACAGAAAACAAAGAGGCGGCGCATGAGGGGGTAAAACGAAAATCGGAGCGGCGGAAGAAGGGATACGGCCTGAACCCGCAGGTTTTATGCCTTGGTATCAATCGCGCTTCAAGGCTTAGGCAGGGGCTTTCCGTCAGGCGCGACCAGTTCGTAGCTGCCCGTGGAGTCTGCGACGCGATACTCATCGAAATACACCACGTTTATCGGCACATCTTTGCTAACACTGTGGTATTGGCCGAACTTCGCATACGGGCCCAGGGTTTCAGGATACTGGGTGACGATATTGCGTTCGTTGACGACTTCGACGCCGTCTTTCCAAATTGTCCAAAAGCCATCAATTTTTTCCGACCATTTGGCGTGAACTACCCAGTCCACCCAACGTCCTTTGACAAGAGGCAGCCTTGCCAGAACGCGCTTCTTCTCGGTGGCAACGGCATTGCCCGTGATAAGCCATTCGTCGCCCAAGATTCGGATCGCCAACACCGGACTGGGCCCGCCCTGTTGCGTGTGCCATTGAAAGAGCACCGCGTTGGATTCCGACCGAGATTGAAAGTCTTCCGGCACGAAGATGCTCAGTCCATACCAGTAATCTTTGCCCATCTCGATCTTGGTAGACCTGCGCCCGTCCGAGAATTCCGAGCGCTGTCCGCCGTTAGTCTCTGGATCGGTATTTCGCAGCAAGGTCTTGGCGGCAAATTTGCCAGAGCGCACCGGTTCCGTGACAAGAGTAATGGAATCTTCCAGCGCCTTCTGCATCTTCAGTTGGGAGAGATCGCCGGTTTCGAAATCAGCTTTTTGCAGGAGCGTGTCTTGCGCAGACACTGTGGTGTTCAGGCCAAGCAAACCCAGCGCGAAGACCGTGTGAGTGAGATGCGCCCGTAGAAAATGGAAAACATGCGGCATCACACACCAACGCCACAAGTTCCCTCGATCATGCCTGAAAGGAGTGAGGTTTACCTACTTGTCAGCCTGTTGCACCGACGTCTTGGTACTAGTTGCTGAACGTATGGGCCCAGGGCTTTTCAAGCCGTAGGCGGACAGTATTGTCCACCATCCACCTCGCGATCCGTGACACGGCCACATGAAACGCAAATCCTTCCACCGCCTTATTTTCCTGCTCGCAGGGTTCTACAATATTTGCTGGGGCCTGTGGGTTAGCGTCGATCCTAACTGGTTGTTTCGCTTCGCCGAGATGGAGATACCAAACTATCCCGAGATCTTCGTCTGCGTGGGCATGGTAGTTGGACTTTACGGTGTGGTCTATTGGGAGGTCGCTCGGAGGCCGGAGCGTGGTTTCATGCTCGCGCTCGTGGGCTTCACAGGGAAGGTGCTTGGACCGATGGGTGCGGTCTACTATGTCGGCATCGGAAAATGGAAATTTCCTGCGCTGATCATGAACCTCACCAACGATGTGATCTGGCTTATCCCTTTTGCTATCTATCTATACGACGCGTTTCCGTATTACTTGAGAGATCTGCGAGACAGAAAAGCGTAGGGCGTCACATCACTTCGGCTCGAGTAAACTGACGCCTGTCATTTCTGCAGGCTGCGTCACACCCAGCATCGCCAAGAGCGTCGGCGCCACATCGGCGAGAATCCCATCCCTTACGTTAAACGACTCGCTGTCTGCAGCCACGTAGATACCGTGCACAAGATTGGTCGTGTGAGCAGTGTTGGGTGATCCGTCGGGATTGCGCATGGTTTCGCAGTTGCCGTGATCTGCGGTGATGAAGAGTTTGCCGCCGAGCTCAAGCACCTTTTCGACGACGAGGCGCACTGCCAGATCGATGGTTTCCACAGCGTGCACGCCTGCTTCTACTACACCGGTGTGCCCGACCATATCAGGGTTGGCAAAATTGATGATCGCCAAGTCATACTCGCCAATGCGGCGCACGATCTCGAAAGCCAGATCCGGGGCGCTCATTTGCGGCTTTTTATCATAAGTCGGCACCTCTTTTGGGCTGATCGCCAGATAGCGATCTTCACCAGGGAACGGTGGTTCAACACCGCCATTGAAGAAGAAGGTCACGTGCGGATATTTTTCAGTCTCTGCCGCACGCAATTGAGTGAGGCCTGCGGCGGATACGACTTCGCCGAGGATGTTTTTCATGCTCGTCGGCCCGAAGATGACGTGGGCTCCCAAAGCCTCGTAGGTCGCGTCATATTCCGTGAGCGTGTAATAGCCAACCTTGGGGATGACCTCGCGGTCAAAGCCATCAAAAGCGGGCTTCAGAAATGCTTCGCTGAGCTGGCGGGCGCGGTCTGCGCGGAAGTTAAACCAAAGGATAACATCGCCGTCCCGCACGCGCTGCTCGTTCGGACAGTCGAAGATCATGGGCAGCAGGAATTCATCCCCGCGAGGTTCGGTAGCGTAAGCCTGGGCCACGGCGGCACTCGGTGGAACGTCCAGAACCATGCCGCGTCCAAGGACAATGGCATCCCATGCGATCTTGTTACGCTCCCAGCGGCGGTCACGGTCCATGGCGTAATAGCGGCCAATGACCGTGGCGATCTTTGCCCCGCTCGTGGCCAGGTCTGTCTCAAGCTTGGTGAGATAGGCAGCGCCTCCCGTGGGGGAGGTGTCGCGCCCATCTGTAATGGCATGAACCATCATGTCATCGACGCCGGCGGCCTTTGCGGCTTCACACAAAGCCACGAGGTGATCCTGATGGGAATGCACGCCGCCATCACTCACGAGACCGAGGAAATGCAGACGTTTGCCTTTGGCTTGGGTGAAGGCTTGGGCTAGCACCGGCTCACTGGCCAATTGATGCTCACGGATGCTCTTGTTGATGCGTGTCAGATCCTGATAGACCACACGGCCGGCACCGAGATTAAGATGGCCTACTTCGCTGTTGCCCATCTGGCCGGGAGGCAGCCCTACGTCTTCGCCGCTGCCACTTACCGTCGCCCAAGGATACGAGGTATAAAGCGTATCGTGGTAAGGCGTCTTGGCCAGCAGGGTGGCATCGCCGTTTTCCACAGCTTTTTCTTTGCCGCCGGGATTAATGCCCCAGCCATCGCGAATGATGAGAACGACGGGTTGTTTAGCCATATAAATAGGAAAGGGGAGGGAGAGGAAACCGGGAACCGAGCAGAATCAAGGCCGGACCATAAGAGGGAAAGCTGAAACCTCGGTTTAGTTCTAAGCTTTCTAGGCCCGGGCGGTGCCCCAGCGGTGATGCAAGAAACGCTCCCAAGGCGAGAACAGAACCTTGTCGGCCAGCAAGCCAATGAGGACGATCACCAGCATCACACCAATCACCTGATCCATGGCGTTCAGTTCGCGTCCGAAGTGCAGAAGATGGCCGAGGCCATAGCCCGTCAGGATGGTGACATAAATCTCCGCCGCCATGAGCGAACGCCAGGCGAACGCCCACCCCTGCTTCATGCCGCTCACGACAAAGGGCAACGACGCGGGCAAGATCACCGCGCGAAGTGTATGAAAGCCACTGGAGCCCATGGTGCGGGCTGCCCGCACATAGATGGGCGGCAGATTTCGCACTCCATTGTCGACGGCGATGAGCACACTCCAAAGCGTACCCATGACCACGACGAAAAGCATGGCGCCTTCGGTTTGACCGAACCAAAGCAAGGCAAGCGGTACCCAGCAGACGCTCGGCAGGGTTTGCAGACCCAGAGCCAGGACACCCACCGTATCGCTGAGCCAGCGGCTGCGGGCAGTCATCAGCCCGAGAGGCAGGCCCATGATGCACCCAATGCCGTAACCGATAAGCAGACGTTTGCTGGTGATCCAGGAAGCTTCTGCCAGCGAGCCATCCTTCACGGAGCCCCACAAATACTCACCAACCGTGAAAGGGCTGGGCAGGAGCACCGGCGACCAAATACCGGCGGTATACATGGCCTGCCAGATCCCGACAAGACTGGCGAAAAAGATGATGATGATCAGAAGCCGCCTCACGCCGTCACCTCCTCTTGGGCGTAGCTCTTCAGGGAGCGAGTAATCTGGGAAGCCATACTGGCGAGTTCCACACTGTTAATATCACGCGGCCGGGGCAGATCCACGGCATATTCCTCGCGGATACGGCCAGGGTGCGGGCTAAAAAGTACCACACGGTCTCCGAGGCAGACCGCTTCACGGACGTTGTGAGTGACGAAGACAATCGTTTTACGCCGCGCCGACCAAATCTTCTGGAGATCAGTGTAAAGCTGCTCACGCGTCATAGCGTCGAGCGCTGCAAAAGGCTCATCCATGAGGAGCACCCGGGGATTCGGAGCAAGCGCACGCGCTAGGGCTACGCGCTGCTTCATGCCGCCGGAAAGTTCGTGGATATTCGCGTCCACAAAACGCTCCAAGCCGACCAGCTTCAGGTAGTAGCGAGCTACATCCTTGCGCTCAGAATTGGTCAGTCCTGGTTTCAGATTCAGGCTGAAGAGAACATTCCCGATCACGTCCAACCAGGGGAAAAGGGCATGCTCCTGGAACATCACCATTCTCTCGCGACCCGTTCCCGTCACGGGCTGGCCATCGGTGAGCAGTCGACCGCTGTCGGGCATTTCCAGGCCCGCGATCAGATTGAGCAGCGTGCTTTTGCCGCAGCCGCTCGGGCCTACCAGGCAGACAAATTCGCCCTCACCCACTTCCAGACTCACATTCTCAAGAGCCTGGACCACGCCGCTGCGTGTGGTGAATGATTTGGACACACCGTCGACCGACAACTTGGAGGGCGCGACGTCTTGCAATTCAAACTGGACGGACATTCGGACTAGAGCTTTGGCAGGAGGTTACCCAAATCTGGGATGTCCTTGAGAAAGCCCACCTTCTGGGCGCTTGCAACCATGCGCTCCATAGACTCACGGGAAACCTGGTCGGTTACGACAACACGCGCGAGAGCTTTATCGAGAATCTCGTCTTTGGGGGCTGATTTCAGTTCCTCAGTGAGTTCATCCTTCACCATCTGTCGCGTTTCGGCGGGGTGTTCTTTGATCCACTTGGTCAACTCGATGTGAGCAGCTGAGACTTTTTTCGCCAGTTCCGGCTGGTTCTTCACGAAGGCAGCACTGGCGGCCAGCAGGGTGACGTTCGTGGTTTTGTCTTCCAGGAAGATCTTCCCGCCTGCTTCCAATTCCAGACGGCTGACCCAGGGCTCGACTGTCCACACCGCATCGAGTTCCTTCTTTTGCAGCAAAGGGAGTTGATCGGCGTTCTGAGTCGGGAGGATATGGGCATCACCTCCGGTAAGGGTTACATTGATGCCGTTTTCCAGCAGCCAGGCGCGCAGTTGCACGTCCTGCGTATTGCCGAGCTGAGGGCTGGCGATCTTCTTGCCCTTGAAATCGGCGGGGGTGTTGATGTTCGCATCGGCGCGCACCACTAGGGAATTGCCGCCGTCCGCACCGCCGGCGAGCACACGCATTTCAGTCCCCTTGGACTTGGCGTAGGCGTTAAGCGTCGGGCTGGGCCCGATGTAGGTGACATCCAAAGCACCTGCGAAGATGGCCTCCGTGGCAGAGGGGCCAGCGTTGTAGAGAAACCATTCGATCTTCATCCCGAGCCGCTCTTCATACCAACCTTTGCCTTTCCGGCTCATGTTGTGCGCCACAAGGCCCTGCACATGCGTGATGTTGGGAAAGTGCCCGAAGCGGATAATCGGAGTGCTACCCTCTGACTTGGGTTTACAGGACGGAATACCGGTGAGAGCCAGCGGGGTAAGGGTGAGAAAGCGACGGCGTTTCATGGTGGAAAGTGCGTGCGGGGGCGCACCTTACTCCCGGATTGACCGCTCTGGCAACCGAAGACCGATTTCTGTCCGAGAACTCACATTTCTACGCAACCCGCACTTAGCGCCTGGAGGCGGAAGGCATTGAGCAAATTGCCCTCGCTCGGAATACGACCCAAGGCCATGCCATGTCTGGCGCATTGCTCCCTCCAAAGGGAAAAGTGGGTCTCGTAGGCTTTCAAATAGCGGGTCATCACATCCTTTTCCACACGGCGTCGATCCATCCCACCCGTCTCGCAGGCCTCGAATTCAATGTTTCCCTGCCAGTCTGGCTGTGCTTCCTCCTGGCAGAACGGTGCAAAAAGAATGGTGCGGCCACGGCCGCGCATCAGGGCATTGGTGACTGCTTCGGGAGCTTGGTCCGTGAGCAGATCACTGATCAGAACACGCAGCGAACCCGCACGCAAAGGCACACGGCTGATCAAGTCCGCGAAGCTGGCAGGCTTCGTTGTAGCGCTGTCCTGTGGAGGTGTTCCGATTTGTTCCGGCCAGCCGTAAGCCATCGCTCGCTCCACCGGCCATTCCTCCCATTTGCCCGTGACCAGATGTAGTCTGATGGAGGCACCCAGGCGAAGCGCACTTTCCAGTGTGAAGTAGACCAGTTCCCAAGTGCGATCCGCTTTGGCAGGTGTGAGGAACATGGAGGCGGTCGCGTCGAACAGCAGATCAAGCCGCGGAGTCACTTCCTGCCGGTACAACTTCATCGTGTAACTGCCACTGCGGGCATAAGCCTGCCAGTTGATGTGGCGGGGATCATCCCCCGGCAGGTAGGGCCGCTGATCCTGGAAATCGATGGAACTGCCAGAGTTGAGTCCAAGGACAGAGCCGCTCACACCGCTCCATTGGCCGCTCCGTATGGGCAGACGCGCCACCGTGGCCAAAGACTTCATGCGGTGGTGCAGTTCCCGCCAATTTGTCGGTGAAGTCATGGAGTTGGTTCAGAGAAGGGAATTGAGCAGGCAGCTTACGCGGGTTCGTCTTCCTGCTTCGCCCGACGCTCCAAAACACCGATGATGCGGAACTCCCGAGCTGCCCGGTAAGCGAGATAACCAAGGATCAGGGTGTACGCCACATAGCCGAAGGTGGTATACGATTCCGCCAAGCCTCCGTTAAATCCACGGTCCATAAGCGCTAAAAGCGCACTGGTGGGAAATGGCGCCAGCCACTCATAAGCGGCCTCGCGGCTGATGGCTGGAGCGCTTCCAATGATGCTGGCCATCACATACAGCAGGCCAAACAGGGCTTGAGTCAGCACGTAGAGCATCATGGATTGCTTGGCGCCCGGGAAGATCAGCAGGACGAGAACGGGAGTGACTAGCGCGGTGAAGAAGATGACAAAAAAGACGTGCGATTGGAACTCGTTGATACTGTGCGGGACCGCCCGTGTGCTGTACCAGACAGTCACGGAAAGAAGCACGTAACAGATTGCGGTAAACAGGAGACCCGTTGCCCAGCCCGGGTAAAGCAGGCGTCCCAGCACGCTGCCAAACTTCCCGAACCGGAGGAAACGGCCGTATAAACTGGGAACCAGCGTAGTCTTTTCCGTTAACGATTCAACCATCGTCCATGCCCAGAGGGGGATAAAAGGCACGAACAGTCCCGGCACGGAATTTCGATCCACAACGAACGAAGCCAGACACACTCCGGACGCCAACAGCAGCGCCAAGCCCCGCTTCCGCGCCGAGTGATTTTCCGAAAGCGGTGCGATCTTCGAGGCCGCCAACTCCAGCAGGAAATAGATATAAACGCCCGCTACGCCCACAACGTAGAGCCAAACCCAAGTCGGCACGCTGGTGACGGCGCCATAAATGAACCCGCCACCACCGCCAAAGCGCATCGCCATCAGACCACCTCCCGTGCTGAGGACAAAACCGCTTCCCAGCAAAAGCATGATCACTCGCAAGATAGGATGAGCCGTGGAGAGCGAAATGGTGCCCGCTGTCAGCACAAATGACGCTAGCATGAGCATGCAGATCGCCACCAGGTCGTCCACCAGGTCGACCGCGCCGAAGAAATAGCGGAGCACCGCATAAGGCAGAATGGCTGTCACCACCATTGCTGTCTGAGCAGCCAGCGCCACCCATTTGCCGAACACAATCCGGAAGGATGAGAGATGCGTGAGCTGCACCAAATCCAGCGTGTTTGCCTTGGTTTCCTCGGAGATGGCTCCCAACCCTCTCCCAGGCATGATGAAAAGCACCGGCAGGGTAACAAAGAACCAGAAGAACTCGTTGAACGGCCCGCGACCCGCATCTGGTCCGGTGAAGGATACAGTAGTGACTTGAAGCGCCACCAGAATGACCATCACCACCTGGATAAGCAGGAACACCAGCACGAATGACTTGGTCTTCAGGCCCTGCCGCAATTCCTTCACAAGGATCGGACTGAGCCAGTCAGCAAAATCAGTCTTGATGGGCCGTGTCGCGGGAAGGGCCGTAACGGCAGTGGTGGCAGCAGCAGACATGCAGGTTTTTAGGGGGAACAGGAATCAGTTTTTCTTTCTCAGAATGTCCACAAAAGCGTCTTCAAGCCGGCGTTCTTCGCGTCGGAATTCAATCACCGGGATGCCATCTAACACCATCTGCCGCAGGCCGGAAGCGAGCCGTGCTGGATCTTCGCTACTCAGTGCCAGCCTTGCTCCATCTTTCCGTTCTTCCACCAGGCTCCAGCCGGGATTCACATCGGCCCATTGGCTTAAACTGAAACCCGTGCCATGGGTGACCACATGCACCACAAACTGGTGTGCGCCACTGGCGTCCTGACCGCGCTTCAATGCCTCGGCACCGCCATGATAAACAATCGTGCCGCCATCAATGAAGAGCATGGTGTCGCACATCTCTCCGAGTTCACTCAGGATGTGGCTGCTGATGAACAGGGTTTTGCCGCGCTGCGCCAGCAGGCGAACCAGGTTCTTGAATTCCAAACGCGCTTTGGGATCGAGGCCTGCAGCGGGCTCATCCAGAATCATCAGCTCCGGATCCGGCAACAACATCCGTCCGAAGCAGAGTCTTTGGCCCATGCCTTTGCTCAGAGTATTCATGGGCCGGTCTGCCAGCACTTCCAGATCCGCAAAGGCCATGACTTCATCCACACGGCTCTTGCGCTGAACGCTTTTGAAGCCATAGGCCCGTGCAAAGAAGTCCAGGTACTCGAACACCGTCATATGGTGATAAGTGCCGTAAGAGTCCGGCATCCATCCAATCAAGGGACGCACTCTTTCCGGATGTTGTACCACATCATGATCAGCGATGACGATTCTGCCACTGGTGGGAACATCCAGCGTGGCCAGCATCCGCATGGTGGTGGTCTTGCCGGCTCCGTTGGCGCCGATGAAGCCGACCACTTGCCCGCGATGGATATCGAAGGACAGGTCGCGCACGGCATGTACGTTTTCGAAAACGCGGTTCAGCTTGCTGACCCGCACCAGCAACTGTGGCAGGGGAGGTGGCGGTAGTAGGGCCGCAGCTGGAGACGTGGTGATGTGGGTGGTCTCAACGTTCATGGCGCCACTCCTTGCTTAAGGTAAGGACCCATCAGGATGACCTCATTCTGTCCCCAGCGGATCGAATCCAATGTAGAGATCATGAGTGATGCGCCCTCTGCGGACGAAGCAAAGGCCCAGCCCGGCATTGGTTCCCTCTGTGCGTTAAGGAATTCTCCGATGAGTCCGCCTTTCGCGCCGGCCTGATTGATCATCCATTGTGTAAATTCCGAAGCTTTCGCCTCACGAAGCTGCTTCTTTTCACCGGTTCCCACATCCGTTGTCGTCCAGACCTTTTTGTCCTCGCCCACCATCCATACTTTCTGCAGGGGCACTTCGAGACTGGATATGACCGACGGTGCGAGTTGCCCCGCTTCGGGTGCGATCCACTCCAACGCGGCTCGGCTGGGCCGGACGGCCTGGACAAGCTGAGACTCAATGGACCTGCTTTGGAACCAGTCCCCAGAAAAACCGCCGTTCTCGATGAGGTAGCTCCCAGCCTCCCTGTTGCCGTAACGGTTGCTGGAATACTGTTGCGACAAAGGCGTCACTGCCATTGGTTCTCGCGCCGGAAAAGAGCGCCGCAAGAGCAGTCCACTCTTGCTGACCTGCTGTTGGATGATTGCCAACCTCTTCTGCTCTGGTTGCATCAGGGCAAGCGTGGACCTTGCACCCGCACCGCCGGTACCATCTTGTATCAAGACAAGGACAAACAGTAAGACACCCCCCGCCAGAGAGATCAACGGTATGGTCCAAAACAACCGATGGCGGCGACTGGGTCCTGCAAACCAGAAGAGGTTCAGCGGTCCCACGGTGATACCGAAAACGATGATGAAGCCGAGGATGAGCGGCGCATTGAGCCCCAGAGTGCCAACACTATGACGGAAGCCCCAGCGGACGCCAAACTCGTCCAGAGCATTCGGGAGCGATATCTGTTTCTCATCCAACACCATTTCGGCCATCTGCGCGTCGGCGGTCTTCCGGTCTCCCGAAGCCGAAGGCAGCACGAGCGCGGTGAATGATCCTGCGCCATGAGATAAAGTACCAAGTGCATCAGGGGGACGCAGGCGGTTCCCGCTTCCGGATGCGTTAGGATCGCTCTTGTGAACCACGAAGACCTTGCCGCCCAGCGCGACCCAGTCCCATACAGCGACTTTCACTGCGCCACCCAAATCCCGCCATTCGGCATCATCCAGCCAAAGTTGGGAAATGCCCATGTAACCTCGCCAGTCGGTTGGCGCCTGCCGCATGTCCACAGTGGAGCCATGCAAATTTGAAGGGGAAGACGATGAAGAAGCTACAATGGTCGTCGTAGGAGGCGCCCCGGGCCGGGAAGGACTTTTTGGCGGTTTTGCGTTGGAGCGTTGAATCTCATCCCGCAAGCTGCTCCAGTAGCGCGGGGACAGGTTGCTGCCCATGGCAACATAATCGGTGCGCGGACTATTCACGCCTGCGCTGCCCAAGTTGCCGACGGAAGACGATTCCAGCCCGAAACCTTCGGCTGCGATGTTCACATTACCATAAAAGTAAGTCGACTTTCCAAAAGTCTCCACCGGCACATAGAAGTCAGCCAGGCCTTCTTGTTTGGCCTCCACCCGCACACTGATGCGGGATTCCATGCCAGCTGAATTGTAGCTATTTGACCGGGCAGTGAAATTCCAAGTGTGTGAACGGGCATCGCCATTACGGATTCGAATGCGCAACGGGACCATGCCGGAGGCTGGGCAGCTATCCAGCCAGCTTATCACTTCAATGCTCACGCCACTCTCAGGTTCAGTCAGCGCTTTCATCACCGTGGTAGCCCTAGCTTTGGTAAGCGGGGCCGCCACGATTGAGCCTACCAGAAGAGCGAGAAGGGCAGTCCGAAAAATCATGTGGGGGTAGACGCGATAGTATGGCTGGCGGCAGAAAACGGAATCAATTTTTGTCGATTCCGTGTCAGCGAAGACCGGATTGTCATTTCACCTTGGCGGCCATCAAGCTGTTCGGCAGGGGCTTGTCCTGTGCGGGAATTTGTTCCAGCAGACGGGCCACTACCAGATCAGATGTCAGCCCCTCCAGCTTGGCGCCATAGTCGAGGATCATGCGATGGCGCAACACCGCCGGAGCGATCGCTCTCACATCTTCATAAGACGCATGAGCCCGTTTCTCCATAAGGGCCCGCGACTTCGCGGCAGCGGCAAGACCGAGGGCGGCACGAGGACTGGCCCCATACTTCACGCCGCCTGCATGGGGCTCGCCAGGCTGCGTGGCTTTCACAAAACGCGCGATGAAATTTGCCACAGGTTGCGGCATGTAAACGCGCCGCGCCTGATCCAGTAATTGGTCAAATGTCGCGCCGTCCATCACGCGCTCAACGACAGGTTCGACGCCGATCTCACGATGCAGAATGATCTTCTCCAAAGTTTCCTCGTTGTTGCCATGCACATCGAGTTTGAAGAGAAAGCGGTCGAGTTGCGCCTCGGGTAGAGGATAGGTACCTTCCAACTCAATCGGATTCTGGGTGGCGAGAACAAAGAAAGGCTTCGGCAGTTCATGGGTTTCGCCCATGACCGTCACCCGGCGTTCCTGCATGGCTTCCAGGAGCGCGGATTGCGTCTTGGGCGAGGCACGGTTGATCTCATCCGCCAGCACCAGATTGGCGAAGATCGGGCCGGGCTGAAATACAAAGCGACGCCCTTCAGGCAAATCCTGCAGCATAGGGTTTCCGGTAATGTCTCCCGGCAGTAGATCAGGTGTGAACTGAAGTCTTTTGGCTTGAAGTCCCAAAGCTTTAGCCAGGCCTTTCACCAGTTCCGTTTTGCCTAAACCGGGTAGGCCTTCCAACAGCAAATGCCCGCGAGACAGGAGACCAGTGACGACATGATCAATCAGGGCATCCTGGCCGAAGAGCACTGTTTGCAGCGCCCCGCGGAGTTTTGCCACGGCATCCGCCGCATTCTGCAAGTCAGTATCGGTCAACGGTTCAGCTTGAGTGGTCATCGGGAAGTGGGTGCAGAGCCGGAAGCGGGAGAGGGTGTGGGACTGGTGAAGTAGCGTTGCAGGACCTGCCGTTCCGCTGGCATCAGGGAATTCCTCCAGACCGCTGCACCGCCATCACCCGTTTGTTCAATCGCACCACCTTGTTGGGTGCCGGTGAAATTGTCTTTGTTGACGGCATGTTCGCCCGTCTTGATTTGGGTCACATCGCCCGGGGCGAATCGCTGAATATCTAATTGGCTTTTCACCGTCTCCAGCTTCTTGGTGTTGAGATTGGTCTCGTCCTTCTTGAAGCCTAATCGCGCATCGGCTTTGCCACGGCCCAGACCGCCACTTCCTGGCTGATCGCCTTCTCCTTCTCCTTCGCCCTCGCCTTGGCCTTCTCCGCCCAGACCGTGACAGAGCGATTGCAGTTCCGGAGAATTGGCGATGGCTTGTTGGAGAGCCTCCAGGTTTTCCTGAAGCAATTTCGACAGAGCGTCCAATTCCTCCTGAGTCATTTCGGGAGCTCCGTCGCCTTGAGCTATCTGCTGCAGTTGCGCCAGAAGTTGCTCATTGGGCTTCATGCCCCCTGTCTTGAGATTCATGCCAGCGCTTCCCAACTGATTCGAGAGCGCATCCTTCGCGGCTTGAGGAAGAGCATCCCCTGCAGCGGCAAGAGCCGAAGCTGATCGTTCCGCGCTGGCGAGATTTTCCGTGAGTTCCTTAAGTGACTCCACGGTCTGTTCCTTCAGATTCCCTGCTGCCTCCAGGCTGCCGTGCTCATACCAGTTTTCCATCGGCCTCTGGAGAAGATCCGCTACCTTGTTCTCCACTTCTTTGAGGGACTCCTCATCGGCAGCTTTTTCCTTCCTTAGCTCTTCCACCCACTTTTCGACGTCTTTCACCGCCGAAGGCTTTTCGATCACATGCTTCTTCTTCGCCTCCAGTTGGGACAGCGGCACAAGCGCAGCGGAAGTAAGCAACACCACCACGGCTGCGAATACACCGAGTGGACGCTGCCAGCGCCATTGCACGGGCCAATTCTTGATTTCTCTCTCTTCCGGCCAGCTTCCCACACCCGCTGCTGCGGCGCTCAGACGGGCTTTCAGACCCAAGGCATCTTCCAATCGGACACGAGCCGCTGCGGCACTTTCATAGCGGTGCCGCCGTGCCTGCCAGGACCAAACGCCGCCGCCCACAGCGACCAAAGAAATGGCGCCCCAGACCCAGCGCAGATCCACAATCGGCATCCAGCGAAAAGCCAGCAACGCCACCGAACCTGCGACTCCGGCCGCCAGCACCCATCCCAACCAGCCATCCAGCCACCAGCCAAAATTCACCCGCCGGGCGAGACGCCGCGTAGACGCCTGCCAGTACCGGGACGTGTCTTCCGCGGGCATGATGGAGGAACCTTGTTCCATACCTCCGTGTTTCGCAATCGAATCGCTCGTCGTGACGCTACTTCTCTGCGAGCCAGATTAGGGCACCGTGATGGGTGGCACCACAATTTTTGCCGCGTTCGGCCTTCCGGTGTTTTCCTCGATCTCGCTGACGAGGCCATTGGCGAAAGCCACGCTGAGTTTCCCCACTTCGACCTTCACATAAACGGTGGTCAGGATTGGCCTGCCTGCAGCATCGCGTCCGGGCACCACTTGAGGTACCCGCTCGAAGATGCTGTATTCCAGCACTTCCTGGCGGCCATCCGCGTTGATCCGGGCGGTCTTCCGTGTGGGCTTGCCGAGGGAGGTCGTCACCTCATCCATGGTCATGCCGAGCGCGATCTGGTTCGCGGCAATAAGGGCGTCCACTTGCTTTTGTCTCTCGAAGAACGCGGTGAGTTTCTCTGCCAGTTTAGGATCAGGAGACCTCAAGTGATCGCGACGCATCCAGCCCACCACATCCGCATGACGCGCTTTTCCCCGCACCTTGTAGCAGCCCTCGCTCAATGCGACCAGCTTGACCACGGTGCCAGGAGCCATCGAGCCGAGGACACGTTGCATGTCCGGCAGGTAATAAATGGGAGATTCGCCGCCCACAGTGAGTTGCACGGGGCGTGGGAGAATGTCCTCCACGTACATGGTTCCCGGCTCAGGGGTGATACGAGAGCGGGACTGCTGCTTAGGAGCAGCTTCAGCTTCCACAGCCAGATGTGCAAGGATGGCCAGCACCACGGCGCGGGCAAGGGTCGGGAGGGTTTGCCCGGTCATGGAAAGTCATCCTACCAGATTCCTCACGGAGGGGAAGAACGGAATTTCCGTGGTCGTGCGGTTGCCGCGGAGTGGGGCTTAGCGTTTCGTGTCTGCGGCGAACGCGAAACACGCCTGGATGTCGTCGGCTGTAATATCGGGGAAATCGTCCAGCACCTCGGCCACCGTCATGCCGCCCCCAAGTAGTGGAGGACGTCGGTCAAGGTGATGCGAGTGCCACGGATGCAGGGCTTGCCGCTGCGAATGCCTGAGTCAATGAAATGCGCTCGCGGTAGTTCATGCTCCAAAAAATAGCCGCTTTCTGGCCTATACTCAACAGAGGATGCTGCAGCGTCCCGCTTCGAAATCGGCATCAACTTTGGAAGCGAGGCGATCAAGTTTTCCGGCATCTACATCCGCCTCGAAATTCTTGTCCCACTGGTCAGCAAGGAAGTCTTCAAACCCGGTGGAAAACTCAGAGAGTTTCTCTGGAGAAAGAGTGGCTACAGCGTTTTCCAGTTCTGCAAGACTCATAAAGGCAGTATAGTTAAGAGGGCAGACTTGGAATTGTCTTCAGTTAACGGCCCAAAGCAGTGACAGCCCGGATCCATTCGCTGCAGCGCATGGTTAGGCGAATTTGGTGTCGCGTTCATCAGGAAGGTTCCGAATGGTAGTCCAATACTCCTCGCGGACATCCTCGTCGATCTCTATCGGCACTGGCGAGACATAGAGGCTATCGCCACCAGAGCGCTTGCAGCCGGAAATCCAGTAATCCTCCCCGGTCGCCTCCTCAACATAGTTGGACTTGAAGCCACCGCCGACGATGCGACGAAAGACTTGGTCACGGTAGTAGATTGTCCTACCAGTGCGATTGAAAGTGACACGTCCGATCCGAGCCGTACCAGTGAGCGCTCCGGCTTTGCGTTCGATATACATGATGCGCGATTTCATGGGTGCGTGCGGAATACGTCTAACGTCAAAGGTGAGGCACTGGCTTTAGTCGGTTGACTCTACTGCCATGTTCGCTTTTTGAATTCTCGTTGAGTATGGCCCGTTGAGAAGGTTATCTCCAAATTCTTGCTGGCACCTTACAATCTACGCCCGCTCTTCTGAAAATTTATTTTCTCTTGGAACATTACGAATCAGCTCGAGTAGAATCTCATCACCGCGCTGGGATGCTTCCAGCATCCGTTTGTGGATGAGTCTGAACCCTCCTGGGTTATTCTTCCTATAAAGCGGTCCAGATAGACCGATCTACTCTCAATAATCCCGCTGCAAAAGATGCATGGCCAGTTCCCGCAGCCGGTCTGCTCGGCCACCGAAGATTTCCAGCGCATGCATTGCAGTTTGCGTCTGGCGTTGGGCTTCGGCACGAGAACCTTCGAGGCCCATGAGGGCAGGGTAGGTGGACTTTTCTGATGCCACATCCTTGCCTGCGCTTTTGCCGAGCTTTTCGCTCGTTTGGGTAACGTCCAGAATGTCGTCGATGATTTGGAAGGCGAGTCCAGTGGCCATGCCAAAGGTTTCGAGCGCCGCCAGTTCTTCCGCCTGCGCATCCGCGCTCATGGCGCCGAGCTTGATGGAGGCCGTCAACAGCGCCGCTGTTTTGCTCTCGTGAATGTAGCGCAGATCTTCCAGGGGAAGCTTTTGGCTTTCACCTTCCAGATCGGCCACCTGACCTCCCACCAAGTGTAAGCTTCCTGCAGTGCGAGCCAGCACAGCGATCATGTCGCCTTGGTTGTAGCGCACCGTTTGCCGTGTGCGCGCGGCCAACTCAAATGCCAGCGCCTGCAAAGCATCGCCCGCCAGTAGAGCCACCGCTTCGCCATAGACCTTGTGACAGGTGGGCACGCCACGCCGCAGGTCATCGTCATCCATGCAGGGCAGGTCGTCGTGAATGAGCGAGTAAGTGTGCAGACACTCTACCGCACATGCAGCGTAAGCTGCGGCCTCTTTCGTGCCCCCACAGGCTTCCCCTGCAGCCAGACAAAGAATCGGACGAAGCCGTTTCCCGCCTGCAAAAACGCTGTGCCGCATCGCTTTGTGAAGCGATACAGGCCGCGTTTCCGCTGATGGGATCCACTGATCCAAAAGCGCATCCACAAACGCGATCCGGTCTTTGAGATACGACGGAAGATCAGGCATGAGAGTATCCGCAGGAGGCGTCAAAAAACCGGCCTAAACAGCGGCCACTTCGGCAGGCCAGCGCAGGTTTTCTGCGATTTGCACCGCATTAAGCGCTGCGCCTTTCAGGAGTTGGTCTCCGGCGACCCAGAAGGTCAGGCCGTTTTCCATCGCGCAGTCCAGCCGGATCCGGCCCACGGCACAGTTGTCCTTGCCCGCCACATCCAGCGCCATCGGGTAGAGCTTGCCTGAAGGATCATCCACGATGTCGATGCCAGGGGCATCCTTCAGCACGTCCTTCGCCATGGACACGCTCACGGTCTTGCGGAATTCGGCGGTAACCGCCACGCTGTGGGCCCGGAAAACGGGTACCCGCACGCACGTCACGCTGGCGCGGAAGGTCGGGTGATGCATGATCTTACGGCCCTCATTCTCCATCTTCATTTCTTCCTTCGTGTAGCCAGATTCCAGGAAGGAATCCACTTGGGGTAGGGCATTGAAGGCGATCTGATGCGGATAAACTTTCACTTCGCTGGGGTCGAGGCGGACATCATCCCACTCACGCTCGGATTTCGCCCAGCTCCGGGTTTGGCGTTCCAATTCTTCGATCGCCTGCGCACCCGTGCCGCTTACCGCCTGATAGCTGCTCGCGAAGATGCGGGTCACACCGAAGGAACGATGCAACGGGTAAAGCGCCATCAGCGTGATGGCCGTCGTGCAGTTTGGATTGGCCACAATGCCCTTGGGCAGATGATCCAAATCCGAAGCATTGATTTCCGGAATCACCAACGGCACTTCGGGATCCATGCGAAACGCCGATGAATTATCCACCACAATGGCGCCTGCTGCCGCCGCGATCGGGCCGTATTCCTTGGAAATTCCGCCGCCGGCGCTGAACAAAGCGATGTCCACTCCCGCGAACGAGTCAGCCGTGAGCTCCTGGATCACCACGTCCTCACCTTTAAAGTTCATCTTTTTTCCTGCGCTGCGGGCTGAGGCGAGAAGGGTCAACTGGCCAACGGGGAATTCACGCTGCTCCAGGCAGCGCAACATTTCCACGCCCACCGCTCCGGTGGCACCAACGACGGCGACGTGCTTGAGGTTGCTCATGGGATATGCTTACGTATGATGAAAGGGGTTGGCAGACTACGCCAATTTCCTGGTCTATGCAACTTTCCCAAAAACGCCTCGAGGTTTCCATCGCGACTCAAACTCTGAGCCTTTGGGAAGGCCGTCGCTTGGTGAAATCCTGGCCCTGCAGCACCTCAAAGTTTGGCATCGGCTTTGCGCCGGGTTCGAACCAGACCCCGCTGGGTGCCTTCCGCATCATGGAAAAGCATGGCGATGGCGCCAGCCTCCACACCATCTTCAAGTCCCGCAAACCCACTGGTGAGTGGCAGCCCGGTACCATCACCGACGATGACCTCATCCTAGGCCGCATTCTCTGGCTGGAGGGCGCCGAGGATCGCAATGCCAACACCAAGGATCGTTACATCTACATTCACGGCACCAACGGAGAGGAAAAAATCGGCCAGATCGCCAGCCACGGCTGCATCCGCCTCCGCAATGCCGATGTCGTGGAGCTTTATGACAAAGTGGATATCGGCATGGCCGTGTGGATCGGGGAGTGAGATCTTTGGCTTTGTTTTCAGGCCCACCCAATTCCCTTTGCCTTCTCCCATTAGCCGCGCATAATAGCCCTCTGACTTTTTTAAAGGGTCAGAATCCGGTCAGCCATCCGCCGCTTTAGCTCAGTTGGTAGAGCACTTGATTTGTAATTATGAATAGCGGCTTTGCACAGCTTTTCATAGTTTTGCAAAAACCGCTGGAAAGCCCTTAGAATAAGGCCTCCAAGCCCATAACCCTTTGCGTGGCTTTGCATAGCTTTCCGGGATTTTTCACGGTGACCGTAGAAAACGACCGTGAAAAATGCGGTTTGAGTATGCATTAAAATGTCTGAAATTATTGGCTAGTTCTTTGCCAAAAAAACCCCGGCCGGCGTCCCGGCGCGGGGAAGATATCTTTTTCTATTATTCGGTCTGGTCGAGGCTTAGCAAGGCGCCACTACAAAAATCTGGGCGCACCGAAACATCAATTGAACACGGACTATTTTTTCTTCTGATCCCGGCGATTCTTCTCGCCTGCCTTTCGGCTTTCCGAAAAAGTAGATATGGGAAGGGAGAACAAATGCTCGCCCAACGTCCGATCTCTTTTTTGGCCAATATTATGTTGCTTTTCTGATAGCGGTTTCTTGCTCATAGGACAACAGATTAAACCTTACAAGCAGTTCAACGTCGAGGAACGCTAAAACTTTCCAAGCTAAGACAATATCTAAAGCGATCCTTCGAGTGAGAGTTGGGAATAGCGCTTTAACCTAGAACTCTGCGTAAGGCTCTCATTTCAAATAGTCGTGCCTTTTTAGCCAGTCAGCCAAAGCCTCGGCCACAATATCCTGCTGCGTAAAAGGATGCTGCCTTTGGATCTTCCGCTGCATGGAGGCCATTAGGAGGGCTGTGCTGATCTCGGCAGAAATGCGGGTATTGAGGGACATCACGCCCGGCATGGAGAATTGCGGGTTCATGGCAGCGGGCGCTGCTTGAATGGGCGCTTGCGGGGCTGGTTTTTCTTTGAGTGCGGTCTGAGCCATTTGGGGTTTCTCCTTCCTCTTGGTTGCTTTCGGTTTTGTTTTCTGGGTGGTCGTAGACTTGGACGGATTGAGAAACGCTTCCTCATCCGGTGTTAAGCCGTCGCCGAGTGTCCTGCGTTTAACCACGGGTCATCTCCTTCATGAGCTGCTGCATTTCGTGGGAAGCGAGCAAAGCCCCTGCCCCCATCTGCCAGACAACTTTCGCCTGCCCTGCGGCATCTGCGAAGCTCTGGCGCTGGGAAAGTCCGCCAAGCACATTCACGCCAAGCTGTTTTGCAGCGCCGAGCATCTCCCGGCTGAGGCGGCCACGCTTTTGAAGCTTGTTCGGGATTAGCACGCCCGTCGGCTTCCCCTTCCTGGCTTTCTGTGCTTCGCGCAAAAGCTGCACGGCTTTAGAGGCAGCGCGGAGATCGAGAATTGACGGTCCACATGGAAGGAACACACGGTCTGCGCGGAGCATAATCGCGCGTGTTGTGGCTGAGAGCCCTGCGGGTCCGTCTATGACAATGTCATGCGCATCAGCCGCAAGTTTAGCGACTCGATGAATTAACGCCTCCGGTTCCGATAGCTGTTCGAGCTTGATAGGAAGGCCAAGTTCCCGAATCCATTGCGATGCCGAGTTTTGCGGGTCTGCGTCAATGAAGGTGACGCTGCGCTTCTTCTTCACGAGCCATGCGGCAAGGTGAACCGCTATTGTGGTTTTGCCGACGCCGCCTTTTGAGTTTGTAAGCCCGTAGATCATGCTGCTTCACAGCGTAGCGATGATTGCCGCATAGCGTGAGCGTTGCCATACTGGGGCAGCGCAATAGCTGAATTTTGTCAGACATGCGTGGCAGGCTTGCAACAGAGATAGCTTGCAAGGTTGCTAGCAAGCTAGCATTCGGACAATTTACTGAGGGTCTCCCGACATGCCGCCGATGCGGATTAAGGCAGTGCATTCATAGCCAGTACTTGAGAAGAGATATTGCCCTGCTCCGTCACTGCAAGTTGGAAGGGGCGTTTGCGTCATCCCTCCAACTGCACAGCAAAATGGTCCCATTGCACCCGATAAAACATTTCCGGTGTTGGCATTGCCGTCATCAAGCTTTTTATCGAGTGCAAAAGCATCGACCGTTTTGAGAGCAGAATTTTGGAGTGCCGTTGTCGTTTCAGAGAATTGATAATAACCGCTGTCAGTGCTTTGCGCTTGTGAGCCTGACAAAATGACATAGAAATTTCTTGGTGAATTCAGATCGGCCCAATGGCCATCGACGCTCATTGCTATTGCGATCAAGTATGAATTGGGAGCACCCAATTTCGATTCTGGAACATTTTTTTCAGGACCGCTTATGTTGGCTTTTGCCCCCGGTGCAGCGCAGGGTGAGCTTCCGGGGAACTGTATTGCATCGATTGTGTTCCAAAAGTTGGCAATTTCACACGCGAAGCTTCCTACGTTGTTGTCGAAAGTCGCGGCAGTTTGTGCGATTACACCGTCTCCATCACCACCAAAGGCGGGTGCATCACCGGGCAAGAAGTTGAACCTCTCTTTGAAGTTCATCACCATCGCATCAAATTGCGCAATCTGCTGCGCCTGTGAATTGATTTTCGCTGTGCTGATCATGCTCTGCGCAGCCAATATGCCGCCGATCAACAAACCGATGATCACCAGCGCGATTGACAGCTCAATCAGCGTAAAACCTCTGCGCATTCTTCACTCCTTGATTCTTCTTTGTTGTCAGAATCTTAAGCTGGCGTCAAGCATTGTCCCAATTCAGCCAGACAACTTGGCATTCACTTGTTCGGTCCCTGCTTGTAGGCAACACCCTTCCCTTTACCATCGGCAGGCGAGCCATTCTAAAAGGCTCGTCGGCCTGCCGATGGGTTTAAGTGTTTAGATCTTAGTTTAAGAAAGGTTTAGTGAACGCCAAAGCTTTGCTGCGCTTGGCTTTGAGGGGTGGTCTGGTCGCTGCCCCCACTATAGAGGGTCGTTGGAACCACTATGGCAAAGTCGCTGCTCCCACTATAACCGGTCGCTGGCACCTCTATAGGGTCGTCCGCCCCACTATGCTTGAGGTCGCTGGCACCACGATAACAAAAATGCCACACCGGAAGCCTAAAAAGGTCGCTGCCCCCACTATATTGTTTTTATCCACGGAATATGTTATGCCCGTTTACATGGGCAGGAAGATTGAGGGTGGAATCAAAGAACATCAAGACCTTGCGCGGTTTACCGCCTCCTCATGTGATGTTGCCCCGAAGGATCAAATCGACCTCATGTCGCGCAATTGGTTTAGCCTCACGCCTGGCCGTACCGATGCAATTGAGCATTCATACGAAGATGCCAAAACAGGCCAGACTGAAACCGTCCGCATTACAGGCAGTGCTGAACATGGCATTGCCACAATCCATGACCAGGACTTGCTGATTTTCGCAATCTCGCAGTGGGTTGAGGCTAAGCGCCAAGGTGTTGAGGCGTCACGCCGCATTCACTTCACGCCATACCAGTTCTTTTCATGGCTTGATATTGAAGCGAACGGCACTTCATACCGGAGGCTCAAAGATGCCCTGCACCGGCTCAAGATGACGAGCATTCAAACTACGATTCGTTCCGACACCGGCAAGCGCACAAGAAAACGCATCCGTCAGTTCTCGTGGATCTCTGAATGGGAAATCACCGAAGAGCAAGGCGAGGTTCGCGGCGTTGAAGTCGTGCTGGCCGAATGGCTCTTTGAGAGCATAAAAGACTTCCACGTTCTTACACTCGATAAGCGCTATTTCGATATTCCAGGCGGTGTTGAAAGGTGGCTATACCTGTATGCGCGTAAAGCAACTGGCGGAATCAACGGAATCTGGAAAGAGACCTTCAAAAGCCTCTACCAGAAATCAGCTTCTCAACAGGAGTTCAAACACTACGCGGCTGCGCTGCGGAAGCTCGTGCAGAAGAATAATCTTCCCGGCCTTAGGCTTGAGAAAGTCAACTCCACGCAAGGGAAGGATATGCTCCTTATGGAGCGCACGGAGAAGCGCATCGCCAGCGAGAAAAAATCTCCAGTGCAGCCTGAACTGCCGCTTGCGTTTTCAGAGCGCACTCCGCTTGAGGAAGCTTGGGAGAATGTTCTGGAAGTGATGCGTAAGCACATCGGCGCAGCGACTGCAAAATCATGGCTGGAAGTTCTTGAACTCGTGAGCCTCGAAGATGGCACGCTCCTTTACCGCGCTCCGAACAAGTTCATCGCTGAGTGGGTAGAGAACAACTACAAGCACAAGCTGGAAGCAACGTGGCAGTCCATTGAACAGCCGGTGAAGGTGATACGCATTGAGGTGAAGAATAAGAAAGCTGCATGAGCGCTAGCCTCCTGCCCTGCTCCTGAAAAATTCAATCGCCTCGTGGAGCATTGCCGACCTGCGGTTGTTCTCTTCTGTTGGCGCGTTCACGTCAGGATGCACGGTTTTGATAAGGTCGCGGAAATTCTGCTCTGCCTGCTCAATCCCATAAGGCGGACGCGGAGGCATCAGACGCAAAACTTCAGCATAGCGTTGTTCTTCTGCGCTCAGATCGTCGGCGTCCGTTGCGGATTGTGGCGGCCTTTTAGTCCGCGATTTCCTTCCTCCGGCGTTCGGCAGCGGAACATCTGCAAAGCCCGCTCCGCCCGGCATCTTTTCCTGAGCATCTTCCATGATGTCTTCATGCTTTTTCTCGGAGCGAAGGCCATACCAGTAATTGATTAGCTCTTTGAAGAATAGAGCGAAGGCGACGATCACTAGCCAGTAGGAAAGCCACCGCTCCGCGAAGAAGCCACGCAAGCCGATAGCGGCTACCAATACGGCTGCTGGTTCAATCCATAGTCGGAGAAAGCTTTGCGTCCGTCCATCGGGGCTCTGGGCGAAACCCGGCATCCGTCCCAGATGGGAATTCCCGGAAAAGAAGTCATGCTTTCCTTTCCGCTGCGTTTCCCGCTTTATGGCGGTGATGAGGTGAATCACGTAGAGAAGTGAAGCGCTTGCTGCAAACAGGGCTACGGCCCAGAAGCTTCGCCAGACACCCTGCTCCATCCATGCATAGATCAGGAAGAGCATGCTCGCCCATGAAAAGGCAAGGAAAACACTTTTGGAACTGAGGAACGAATACCCAAAACCTGAGCGGAGGAAAACGAGGGCTGGCATCGCTAGCCAGTGCAAAACTGGGCTTACAATGAAAACGCTGGCTTGCGCTCCGCTCGATTTTACCTGCCTATCTTTCATTGGCTTAGTATTGCTGCGGGAATTGCGAGCGGATGTAGTTCTGCGCGATTGGCTCGCCCTTGCGGTTCCCTAGCCATCGCCTCCCGCCCTGAAAAATTACAGAGTCCACTTTGAACTCGGATTCTGAGCCGCCGGTTCGGAGCATGGTGAACTCCTGCGGCTGCACCACATAATCCACAACCATACTGCCCCCTGCGCTCTGATTGGCTGTGCCTCCCTTGGCCAGTGCTTCGGACAGGCCGCCATAGAAATTTGCCTGCCGGGTTTTGCCAATAGAATCAGCTGCCCAGTTATTCGTGGAAGGATCTCCGTTGGCGTGAAAAATCTTTGTCTGGAGGTTCCCGAGAAAACTCTCGGCATCGGAACGGGCATTCTGTCCGCCGAATGCTGAGAAGTAGCTGGGGAGGTTTTGGGTCAGGTAAACTGTGCAGGCTCGCGAGCTTCGCGCTGTGCTCTGGAACAGCGCATCATAGGAATTGACGAAAAACTGGGATTCGTCGGCCCACAGGAAGACTGGGCGAGCCGTGGCCTGTGCCGCTTCGCGGGACGTGCCTCCGGAAATCCTTCTCTCGACTGCCCGTTGCCAGATGAACTTGAAGAGAACCTGGGCGAACTGCCCCAGCTCGTTGAACTCCTTAACCGGCAGATTCAAAATGATGATCTTGCCGCTGAACGTGTCCTCGGGTGTAAAATTGAGGTCTGTGCAGAAAAGCTCCCGGAGCATGCCGCGCAGGAAACAGTCGGCCATGCTGGTGAAGGTTGAGACAATGACGGAACGGGTTTCGGGGGCGAGGCTGGGAAATTCCCTCAGCCAGAAATCCCGAGTCAATTCAAGGTCGTTCGCCCTGCTCGCCGCTTCTGGTCTGGCTGCCGCCGTTTCAAGCAAAGCGAAGCAAGCTGACTTCTGCTGCCACTCGGTGCTCTCGGCTTCCTCAATGGAACGCGGGGCTGAGGTGATGATCCGGTATAGGGATGGCAGGTTCACGTCATCCAGTGAGAGGATGGCGAGGTCGATGGCATTTCTTAAAAGCTGCTTCAGCGTGCGTTGCCAGTAAGCGTCCTGGCCGCCACCCTGCCCTTGCTTTCGCTCGGCAGCTTCCAGCACGCTGCAAAACAGGTTTACGAGGTTCTCGGTATGCCCTGCCCCGGTCCCTGGGCGCTTCAGTTCATAGCGGAGAAAGTTGAAGCGGTAGGGTGAGCCAGGTTCAACAATGAGCAATTCTGTCTCACGCCCTGCGGCCTTTGCATAACGCTTCCATGCCAGCACTTCATCGGTCTTGGCGGTCAGAACCAGTCCCCCAAGATTAGACTCTACAAATGCCCGTGCGATGGCCTGCCCACTACCCGACGACTTTCCAGAGCCGGTCGCTCCAAATATCTGCACTCCTTCAAATGCATCCTTCAGGCACCAGAAGTTTTCAGGCAGGCAAGTTTTGCCGTCCGCGCTCAGTTCCAGAAGTGCCTCGTCATCCTCCGGCCAGTTCCGGTTTAGGATTGGCCTTCCGGAATTCTGCCGGTGGTCCGTGAGGGAAAGTTCATCCATGCGGTAGGTAATTGCTTTCGGCGCGAGCCTAGCCGGGAAGCAGCCACGCTGCGAGCGGAATTCCACCCTAAGCTCCGCTTAGGAGAGATGTCTGTAGATAATGTTGCAACATTGCTAGCTTGCTAGCTTTCATGCTCGTTAGTCAGCAAACGTGACTGCAAACTAGCTCGCAAGCCTCCTCGCCTGCTAGCACGCATGCAGGCTTTCTAGGCAGCAAGATTGCGGTCTTGCCTGCCTGCTATAATGCGAGCCTGCAAGTCAGGAGGCAGGCAATATTTGCCGGTAACTGGCGAAATAGCAGAGGGCACGATTTTGTGGTACAATGGAGCAATGCTCAGAGTGGTTGCACATACGAGCGCGGCTGCGGCTCGCAAATACTACGCTGAGGGCCTCAAGCGCGAGGACTACTATTCCGAGCAGCAGGAGATTGCGGGGAAGTGGTTTGGGAAGGCGGCGGAGATGCTGGGCCTGTCTGGTGATGTGGATAAAGACCAGTTCGCGGCACTGGTCGAGAACCGCAATCCGCTCACCGGCGAGAAGCTGACGCCGCGCACAAAGGATGGTCGCCGGGTCGGGTATGACCTCAACTTTCATGCGCCAAAAAGTCTCTCGGTGCTTTACGCGATGACTCAGGACAAAGGCGTCCTGAGGTCATTCCGTGAGGCGGTTGCCACAACCATGACCGAACTGGAAGAGCGGGCGGAAACGCGAGTTCGGAAAGGCGGGGCAAAGGCAAGCCGGGTGACCGGCAACCTGGCTTGGGCGGAGTTCATTCATTTCACTTCACGCCCCGTTGGCGGTATTCCTGACCCCCACCTTCACGCCCATTGCTTTACCTTTAACGCCACTTTTGATGGCACAGAGAAGCGGTGGAAAGCAGCGGAATTTGGAGCCATCAAGCGCGAGGCACATTACGCCGAAGCCGCTTTTCATTCGCGGCTGGCGGCTGCTCTTTCTGATCAAGGCTATGTCATTGAGCGAAAAAAGGGCGGCTGGGAAATCAAAGGAATGCCTGCCAGCGTCCTCGCCAAATTCTCACGCCGCACTGCCCAGATCGAGAGAATGGCGGATGAGATGGGCATCAAAAGCGTCAAAGCCAAAGATGCTCTTGGCGCGGCAACACGCGAAAATAAGCGGCACGGTCTGACCTTTTCAGACCTCCTGGCCGCATGGAGCGTGCGGCTTACCGATGACGAAAAGGCCAATATTTCAAAGGTCTGCTATGACAAAGGTCAGGCGAAAGGTGCCAGAGTCACCGCTTCCGAATCAGTTTCCTATGCGATTGATAAGCTCTTTGAGCGGCAATCCGTGGTCGAGCGCGGCCATATTCTGGCAGCGGCTCTAAGGCACGGGGTAGGCCATTGCTCCCCGCAGGAGATCAAAACTGAGTTTGAGAAGCGGGGGCTGATTGGCCGGAAGATCGGCGACGAGCATCTTTGCACCTCGGTCGATGTACTGGCCGAAGAAATCGCCTTATTGGGATTTGTCCGAAGTGGGCGGAACGCTTCCGCGCCGATTGGCGGCGGTGGCAAAGTTGCCCTGTCAGAGAAACTATCGCCCGAGCAACGGGCGGCTGCGCGTCACCTTCTTACGAGCCGAGATCAGGTCATGGCGATTCGCGGCGTTGCCGGAGCAGGCAAAACCACACTCATGCAGGATGCGGTAAAAGCGATTGAGGCAAAGGGGCTCAAGGTCTTTGCATTTGCTACCTCTGCCGATGCCTCCAGGGCAACGCTACGCGAAGCTGGGTTTGCTGGAGCCGACACAATTGCGCATCTGCTGCTAAACGAGAAACTGCAACGGCAGGTAAGAGGCCAGGTCATCTGGATCGATGAAGCGGGATTGGTTGGCGTCCGTGATCTGTGGCGCATCATGGAGATTGCCGGGCCTTCAACTCGGGTGATCCTGACCGGCGACACCGCGCAGCATGCACCTGTTGCCAGAGGGGATGCTTTCCGGCTCCTCCAGAAACATGCTGGGCTCCGGGTTGCAGAAGTAACAGAGATCCGGAGACAAGAGATCGAGGACTACAAAAAGGCCATTGAAGCAATCAGCAAAGGAGACCTCCGAGGCGGCTTCCGGAAGCTCGAAGCCCTCGGGGCATTTGTCGAAATCGAAGACAAGGCGGAGCGCCACAGAGAACTGGCATTGGATTATCTGGCCCTCGGCAAGGGCGGCAGCTTCCCGCTTGTCGTATCTCCGACCCATGCCGAGAGCGCGGAAGTCACTGCTGCGATTCGTACTGCCCGGCGTGAAGCTGGGCAGCTTGGCCCGGAGCGGACTGTCCGCCAACTGCATAACCTGCAATGGGAGGAAGCGGAGCGGCTGCTCCCTGAAAATTACCGTGCCGGTCTTGTGGTGCAGTTCCACCAGAATGCCAAAGGCGTAAAGCGCGGCGAAGCATTCAAGGTGCTGGGGCAGGGTGATGACGGCACTGTGCAGATTCAAAACAGGGACGGCATCGTCAGCAAGCTTGCGGTCCAGGAGGCATCGAAGTTCCTCGTTTATGAGGAGCGCGAATTGTCAGTGGCCAAAGGAGATAAGATTCGAATCACCCGCAATGGTGACAGTGAGAACGGCAAACGCCTCAACAACGGCAATGTGTTCACCGTCGAGAAATTTGGCAAGCAGGGACAAATGGTGCTTAGCAATGGGGCTGTACTCAACCCTGACCATGGTCATATAGCGCATGGCTACTGCCAGACATCGCATTCCAGCCAGAGTAAAAGCGTGCGCGATGTGCTCGTGGCGCAGAGTTCAGATTCATTTGTTGCTAGTTCCAGAGAGCAATTTTATGTGTCATGCAGTCGTGGAAAACAAACTATCCGCATTTACACCGACAACCGCAGCGAATTGCAGCAGGCGGTCGGTGGCACTTCCACCCGTATGTCTGGCGTGGAACTGGCGGAGCTGACCTCTAAGGATATATCCGAATTTATGAGCAGCGAAATGGGAGCCAAACAGTGGAGGGACGCTATTCAAAGCCGTCGGGGACCGGATGAAGCCAAAACTTTTGTGGAAAAACTTCAGAGCCGGATCAGTCCCAATAAAGCGAACGGCAATACATGGCAGGGTTATATTGAGATACGCCGAAATCGAGTTGGCCCTCAGAATCATCCTGCCAAACAACCCAAGGAGGACGCGACGAAAGGAAAAACGACTCCGAAGGGGAATGAGCATTCAAAAGATAATGTGGTGGATTTGAAAGCAGCACGGGATGCAAAAAAATCCGCTGCTCCCTCCAAGAAAGAAGCTCCGAAAAAAGCCCGCCTTGTGAAGGCGTATGAGTCAGCCGTTAACCACTTCAAGAAGGTAGCAGATAAGGTCCGGAGCAAAACCGCGAAGCCTGCTGCGGAGAAGGAGGTCAAGATGGGTAAGACCACGGTAAAGCCGTTGCAGAAAAACAACTCAGGCCGCGCTGCCGAGCATGCAAAAAGAGAAAAGTCTGCCGACGCTAGTAAACAGCGGGCAAAGGCTGCACAACAAACAAAGGCCAAAGTGCAAAAGGCACCCGCGCCAACTCCTAAAAAGTGAGGATATATGCCGGACAATATTGACGATATCCTAAAGAAGCGACAGGCAGCCCAGCCGGTGGCTGAAACTGAGGAAGATGGCGACAAGCTCTACTCAGTCCTTATTGGCGAAGCTAATCAGGAGAATTTCTTGGAACTCAGGTTCCAGAATGGCCTCCAGACCTGTTTCAGCTATTCTGATCTGCTGTGGTTCAATCATGACCCCGAAGCAGGATGCATAGACCTCGAATGTGGCGGCTTCCTGATTACGGTTAAGGGCAGGGGGCTCAGGCCGATATTCAACGGCATCAAAAATAAGCGTGTTGCCTGGATCAAGGAAGCCGACTCAGATCTCCAGGACCATGACGGCCTTAAGACCTACATCAAAGAAATCAGTATCACACCGCCCAAAGGCTTTACCGAGGAACCTGCCGCCGAAGAATGAACTGGCGCATTATCAAGCAGTTCCCCAAGTTCGCGGTGGTAGGCGCTGTATTCATCATCAGCACTGGCCTGTTCGTCTTCTGGTGGATGACAAAGAAGCCTGCCCGTCCTCAGCAGGAGCGGGTCGATTACAGGAAAATTGAAAAGGCGGCAAAGGTGGCAGCACTTCCAGCCAAGATGGGCTGGCTTGCCCTAGTCGGGAAGGATCTCTATGACGTAAGCACCGGAGAGCGCATATTTCAGGATTGGCTTAACGGTATTCCGCAGCGTTTGTTCTACCAGCCAGAGACGAACAAGCTGATGGTGCAGGTTGAGCGCGGTATCATGCGCTACGGCATTGACGGCAGGAAGGACGGCGCAATGGGCGAAACTTCTCCGCCTGCCTTTTCCAGTGACGGGAAGCGGGCGATGTTCGTGCGGGATGGGGATATTTGGCTGGCTGATGTAGATTGGAATGCCTTTGCCTTTTCCAATGAGCGGCAGGCAACCAAGCTCGGCCAGTTCGTCCCGAATTACTTTGAGCCCAATGTGCGCCTGTTCTCGGAAGAGGCCCTCATCATGCGGCTGCAAAACAAACTCATTCGCGTCGATCTCCAAAACGGCGATATCCAACCAGTCAAAATTCCCCAACTGAATGTCCCTAAGCGCCGGTCGCCAAATGGCCGTTATATGTTGAATGAAGAGGGCGGCAAGCTGTGCTTTTATGATGTGAACAGATTGGAGGCCAAGGTGGTCGCAAGCATACCAGAGCGTCTTTCTGATGTGCAGTGGATCGATGACGATTCCTGCGCCCTTATTCTTGGCGCAACGAAATTCGCTGTTTATAACCGTGTGAGCGGCAGCCTGAACCAGATAGCAACGCTCCCCTTCAGTTGCAGTCAAATTGCCCAGGCATCGCCAAATGGCGGCTATATGCTTTGCGGGGGCAGGAAGGGAGTTGCGGTTGTGGATCTCAAGCGGAAAGCTGCGTCTGACTTTGGGACACCCGCCCAGCATTTCGGATGGGTCAGCGATGACACGCTCATTTATACGCGGGACGTTCCTAACACAAACCTGCGCGGAACCTGGCTTCGCACAATAGGAGATGCAGAGCGTTTGGTAGTGGCTGAGCCATACATTGCTGGCCTGAATGGCAGCGGAGCCGTGGCTCCGTTGCGGCAAGTCGAACTTGTCGTCTTCGGAACGAGGGATGCGCTCTATAGAATGAAGCCGGACGGCTCGGAGCTTACTGAGTTGGTAGCGCTAAAAAGAATGGTCGCAAGGATTGTAGCTGTGGAAATCTGGGGGGCTGACAAATGAAGACTGTAGCCTCACCAAACAACCCTTCTCTTCAAAGTCAAGAGGCTAGAAGCTGATGTTTCTATACGCGTAACAGTTATAGATCAAATTGTTTTATGCAAAAATTAAAGTCTGCACACTACATATGTTTGTTAGATATCTACCTAGGCTCCATAGTGATTGAGAACGAGGTTATGCATCACCTCAAGCAAAGTATACCAAAAGGAACAAGACTATCAGCCAATATATTCAATCACAAGATAGTGCCTATATTAATCAAAAAGATTACAGCAATTAGTTCTGAGACAGAGCCGCCTTTAACCTCAACGTTGAGGAATCTGGCTAAAATTATTGGCCTAGGCTCAAAACAAACGGTGGCTTCACACGCAGACCTCAGAAAGTATCTATCCGATCTAAAGCACCTTCTTAATCATAGCAATCCGCAGAATCACGAATTTATCAATGGTATTGCAAGTGATCTTTCAAAAACCGAGTATGTTATTCACAACAGGAGCGGAGATGATTTCGGACTATTGCTGCCAACACCCACGCTCGACGGTCATTTGAGCTGTTTCATAAATCTATATACGTGGTACTTGGAAAATCTCGGATATTTTATGGGCGAACCAGCCGCCGGGACAGTTAAATACCTAGTGTGTCTGTCATTCAATTTTACATCTGAAAAAAAGAGCGACGGAAAAGCGAAGGAGCCATATTTGAACGGGTCCATTCAATGCTTCATCTCTAATTATGCTCTCCAAGCGTCGAAGCAAAGAGTTGTTATCCCTCTATTTTATCACCTCCATCCTAAGGAGCGTTTTGTAATGAGGGAAGAGGTTCCCGAAGAGTATATGATCGGTCCTATCCTTGACACTCCCAAGGCACTAATGGAGCGCACGCAGCATGTAACAAATTTCTGGAAATCATGGGGCGCCATAGGCTTTCCAATCGAATGCGCGCAAGAGTTTCTTCTGCAAACTATAAGGGAAGCATTAGGATTTGAGGGCAACCAATCAAAAGATATTGCATCTGCTCCCTATTTGAAACTGAGAAAAGCCACTGAACCTTTGAGACCGGTTGGGAATATATTAGAATCGCTGCAGCTAAAGCAGGCGTGCAGAAGAAAGAGTATTTTGCGCACCTAATTTTGTCAAACATAGTGACTGCCAAGGTGTTCGGGCCTCGCGGCGGTAAGTCTGATGATCGTGATAAACATGGTGAAGCCACAGCCTTTGCACTTGCGGCAGCCAACGTCGCTTTCAATAATCTTAAATAGAATGCCAGCAATCCACAGGATAAGAATTAGCGCCTCGTCGTGTGTAAAATTGCATACGACAGATAATAAATTGGTTTTGGAACTAAACCGATCCAGGTTTAGGGACGGCCTATTACAGATTACGCCACTTGGCGGAGGTATACTAATTAATGCTAACTCCGTGACTGCGTTAAGTCAGTGTGAAATAGAGTTCGAAAGGCCGCCTGATAATGCCGGACGATATGACATTCGCCTATCCCTTAACTACAAGTCCTTAAATATTTTCAGGTCATGGTTTCATGCTAGACATGAGGAAGAGAGGGAGTGTAGCGCCAATCGTGAATTGCTGGAAGAACTAGTAGATGAACACGAGTTGCGAATTTCTGGGCCCATGACAGAAGAGTGGATTGGATGCCGAGAGTACTTTGCCTTGAGTAATAATCCTGCTAATGCTGAAACCCCCACCTTTTTTATACAGGAGATATTCGCAATAAAGCCTAGTATTCTCGATATGCCAGTGATTGATGGGAAGTGCGCAGCGTTTAATTTTCAAGCTCCAGGTAAGAATCGGCTATTAGCGTTAGACGAGCGCGCGATAGCGAGCGGCCAATCTATAGAAGGAATAAGCATAGCACTTACTTGCCGAGGGTTATTGTAGTCTACTGGAGGGCTGTCCTTGATGCTCGGGGGAAAGTCCTAGTGTGCGTTTCAGGAAATTTTCCAGATCCAGCGCGTTCGCTGGTCCATTTACAGGGAGAGCCTTAAGGACGTATCTTGTGAGCGTGTTTTCAGTGATTTGAGCCGCCAATGTATGGGTAATCAGTAGTTCGGGTTTCCGAATTTTAACCAGCGAAGCATGTGCTTTAAGTAGCCGTTCCAAGTCGTAAATCTCGATATCAAATGATACAATTATTTTGCCAGAACGGCATGACATTGCTTCTGTCATACCAGCGGTAGCATCGTAGAAATGAGAATAAATTACTCCAAGATCGATCGCTGGTGACAGCGCATTGCCTAGGTCGTGCCCAAATGGCAATGGCCGCCCTAAAGAGAACAAACGTATTAAATCCTTTCTGTCATAGTTAGCTAGTGGCTCATCCAAATTGTATATCTATCCTCTACATTAAACAAACTTACACTAGTTACAGGTTGGAATCAATCCTCAAATTGCTGATTGAATAGTGACATTGTACGTCCGACTTAAGCTGCGAAGTCTTATAGCGAAATAGATTGCCGGCGCTGGTGTTAGCGACACTGGTTCAGCATGGTTGATCCTCGCGCATTAATGAAGCCTTCTGCCATTCACTAGGACGCGCGAATGAAATGCGTCGCGCCCATAGCGGAGGCAGAATTGATTTTTTTTGGTTATCCATGCCTGGCTTTGGAGCCGTCTAGCCAGCCCGTAGTAACGTCGATAGCAATCGCTCCCTTTGGAGCAGCGTTGTTCTGAGAAGTTCTCGCTGAGCCTTTATTCAGTCTACTCGTTTCGCGATGATGCCGCGAACGATAGCTGCCACGGTTTCCAAGGGCTGGCGCATGGAGTCGCCAGTCCAGCCGAGGCACGCGGCGCGGAGAGCAAGCCCGCTTTCAAGCTGGTCGAACTCCGCGTCGGTGAGGTCTGCCGAAACCATCAGTTCCTCATCAGATAGTGAAAGCAGCGCATTCATTTTGCGGCCTCCTCTAGATTCTCGTTCAGGATGTAGTTGGCGGCCTTCTGCGCCTGTGATGCTGCACGAATTATCCAGCCTTTTGCGTCCTTGAATTTGAGGGCATTGATCCAGCTTTGCAGGTAGGCGGCGGTATTCGTTACTTCCTCCTCAATGATGCCTGCATGGGCTTTAAGGAATGATGCGCCCATTTCGGCGACAAGCTCTTCCTCGGCGTATGTCTTCCGGGCGGTATCGCCTGCGGCTTCAAAGCCTTTATTCTCAAGCAGTGATTTCCGGGCAAGGCGCGAAGCGTGGCCGGTGGAATGCGTCAGCTCGTGAAACAGCGTTGAGTAATAACCGTCCTCGCTGCTAAAGAACATCTTCTCCGGCATGTTCACGGCGTCCTCTTTGGGAAGGTAGCAGGGAACGGCAGAACCTTCCTGCATGCGCGGAGGGCTTGGCATCCCGGCGATGATTGCCCGTGCATTGTCTGTCCTTTCGGTGATGGATAGCTCCGGCAGGTTTGCAGGTGCCGGGAATTCGATGCCATCGATCTGGGAGGCATGAAACACGGTGTAAGCCTTCAAATACCGGCGTGTCTCTGCGTCTTCGCCGGGGGCGGCTGCCTGCTCCTCTTCCTTCTGGTAGGTGCCATACTTCACGACAAGCGAACCGCGCTCGCCCTTCCGAACATTCCCGCCAAGCTCCTTTGCCTGAATGAAAGTCAGGAAATAGGGCGATGTATAGCGAAGGCTGCCAAGCAGAAAAACATTGATGCCCTGATATGCATTCCCGGTAGAAAAGTTCCTCGGGAATCCCACCTTGGAAAAGAATGGCGATTGCCACGGCACAACCCCTTGTTCCAACTGGCTAATGATGCGGTCTGTTACCTGTTCATAGATGTCTTGTTTCATAATATCCTCCTGTTTCGGTTTTGCGAAAAGCACTCACGCGCGCGCAAAAACTGATGACCAAACCGCCGAAGGATGGGCGGCAGTCACAGGGAGGCTCCGAAGGAGGGTGCCCTTCAGGGACAGCCTTTGGATGCCCTTGACTTCACGAACATCCGGGAGGCATTAGAAAAAGCCGCATGAGGGAGACATTGCTGACCGAAGCGGCGGGGAAAGCCGCCACAGGCGGCATACTATCGGCACGGAGACAGATTGGAGCGGTTACGCCTGAGCGTAGCGGAGCGTGCCGCGTAAAGGCTGCTCTCGGTGTGCCATATTATCTTGTGGCAGTTGGCAAGGCATGACACGCGCTTTGGCGTTAAAGGCTTTGCCAAGTGGGGAGAGCCAGATGCTCGGGGCGTTACGGGGTGTCCCCGTTAGATTGGGTAGCTGCGCACGAAGTAGCGGCGAGGGAAAGGCTTTTCCCCAAATGATGTGATGTTAAACTTCCAATTACAAAACAGGATTGGAATCACCTTTGGAATGACATGATTGATACGTGCTTTTTTCGCGGATGCTGTTCGGAAAGGCCGCAGCGGCTATGCGAACTACGCGTTGGCCAGCAACCCGTGACTCGCGGTCTTTACAACTTCGACAAAATGCGAGACCAGCGCGATTCGCGGCCTTTCGCGCCAGACGACGGATACGGTAAGAGCAGTCTTGAGCGGGGGCTCTTTTAGCGGTCGCATCGCCAGCCCATCGAGCAGTAACGCGTTGCCGAACCTCGGCAGCAACGAGATGCCGTCCCCGCCCGCGATCATGGCCAGGAAGACTTCGTATCCATTCACGACAGTCATGGGAGCGATTTTAAGCCCACTTTCAGCCAGAATGTTTGCCACGAGTTTTTCATGAGTAGCAATGGCGGCGTTTTTGAAACTCATGAACTTCTCATCCTTGAGATCTGCCAGCCTGACCTCCTTGAGTTTTCCCAGCCGGTGGTCCCGCCCATGGATTAGATGAAAATGGCCTTTCAAGACTGGCAGGTGTCGAATACCGGGGGGAAGCTTCCCCATGACGTCCACATGAAATCCAAGATGGAGCGCCCCTTTCTGCACCGCAGTCACATGCTCCTCAATCCCGGTTTCAACCAGCGCCACCTCGATATCAGGATGATGCTTGCGAAACACACTCAAGCTTGCAGGCATGAAACTGTGGGAAAGAGCGCCAGCATTGCCGATGCGCAACGTTCCTAGCTTGCCCTGGGACGCATCGCGCACCCTTTGGCGCGCGGCCTCTGTTTCGCTGAGGATCTTGCGCGCATGCTCCAGGAAAACCTCGCCGGGGATGGTAAGACGCACTTGTCGGGTGGTCCGTTCCAGCAGCGGGGCACCCAGCGACGCCTCCAGATCCATGATCTGTTTGCTCAAAGTCGGACATGACACATGCAGAGTGGAGGAAGCTTTGCTAAAATTCAAAGCATCTGCCACAGCTACAAAGTAACGAAGGTGCCGCAATTCCATGTGTGGCACATTATTAGTCAAAAGCTAATAATGTGCAAGCTACAAAGTCATTCTCCATCCAGGAGTCGGCGCTAGCGTCGGGAACTCTACATTGAGTTTCGCGTGTATGACTCCCAGGGTTCACAAAGTGAGTTCGGCTTGCTGCCGCATCGCCCGCAAGACTGCGGTGCCGTTGGCCCTCGGATCCTGCGGACCTGCGCGCGGATGACAGCTTTTTCGTGTCGCTCAGGCCGCGCCTGGAAACATGAAACACCAAACAGACACCCATACCACAAACATAACATCATGAAACTAAAGTTCAGTCTTCTCTGCATCGCGCTTGCCACCGTGGCAGCTTCTGCCACGGCGGGAGAGTTCCGCTCTGTTCCGCCGCCAGTGTCTATCACGCCTTCACCGGGCCATATTGGACCCTATCTCACTCTTCAGGGAGGGGCTCTGTGGCTCCAAGACGCGAGTCTCGGGCCAGTGGACGTCGAATTCGATGTCGGGTTCTCCGCCATCGGCACTTTTGGGTATGCTTTTGGCAACGGATTCGCTTTTGAGCTCGAGTCCGGCTACGCCCAGTCAGACGTTGATCAAGTCAAGTTCGGTCGACTCAGTGGGGATTTCGAGGCTGAATACAAGCAGATTCCCATCATGGCCAACGCGGTCTATTTGGCAGAGCTCACAGACCGCTTCGGCCTCTATATTGGAGCCGGCGCTGGCACCATCTGGAGTGAATTTAATTCCGACGACTTCGAAGGCGAGGATTCTTGGAATTTCGCGTTCCAAGCCAAGGCAGGAGCCTCATTTAAGATCACCGAGGCCGCCAGCTTCAATGTAGGCTATCGCCTCCTCTATGGCGTGGATGCCTTCAGCATCGAAGGAGCGGAAGACGACAGCATCTCCCATGTCGTGGAAGCTGGCTTCACCATCCGCTTCTAAAGAACTCCGTTCACGAGCGCCCGATGCGCAGATCAGAGGCATTCCATTATCTGGGCCTGTGTGTCGGGTGGTCCTTTTACACGCTCCAACCTCCTGCCCTATGAGACACCTCTCAAGATCGCAACCCTCGCACTCGCATCGCTTATCTCTCCACCGCGGGCATCTCCCAAGTCGGCCCTGTGACGGTCAAAACTCAAGAAGTTCTCTCCCCCTTCGCGAAAGGCAACCATGAACTTGAGCTTCTTGGGGCGCATTATGGGGTGTCGGCACCAAGGGAACCGTCAGGCGGCCTGACGTCGGGTTCGGTCTTGCGTCCCTCCGCTATGGATGGATGCTGAATGACCCCGTCGGAGACGGCAGCTTTCACGTAATTGTGAGTTCCTTATTGGGGCGTTCGAAGGCACTGGCCGCTATCATGCGGTCGCAGATCTCGTGCTCCGATATAACTTTGTCCAGCCCGAGGACACTGTGATACCCTTTTCAGATCAGCGCAGGGGGTTCCTATTAGCGATGTGTGGCGGGATGAGCACGCACAGACGCTACTTGGTTCGGACTGGACCTTCGCACTGGGTTCGATCATTGGGTCCGGTGGATGCTCTCGCCGAGCTGCGCGTTGACAACCGCCTTCGAATACCGGCACTTTTCCAACGCGGGCACGAGCGATTTTAACCGCGGTTACCACGGCTTGGGCCGCATGATCGGCGTCAGCTGGTTTTACTAGGAGTTGCCACCGCCCCTGCCAGTTCTGTCGCTCGGGCGGCTGCCTTAGGGTCGCCGCTAGGTCCAAAATTCACTTCTTCCCGCCTCACACCCTTGCAGGTTGCTGATTCACGAACGCCACTACGTCTTTGTGCCTGCCGTGGCTTGGATTATAGTAAGTTTGCCGCCCGGTTTTTGGAGTTGGTGGCAATGTTCTTAACTCGCCAAGGCAAAGAGCGCACGGTGGATGATGAGAATCTCATCTTCACCAAATCCGCTGAGGAGATTCTTCTCCATCCGGTCCGCGATCTCCTTCATAGCGTTGAGTTTACTCCTCCCGGTTGATGTGATCTGGACAAGATAAATGCGGCGGTCATGCGGATGATCCTTTCGTCGGGCCATTCGGGCTTTCACGAGTTGGCCCACGATCTTGACCATGGTGGTGCGATCAATGCGCAGCTTCAGTCCGAGTTGATGCTGCGACATCGGCCCACTCTCGTCAAGGAGTTGCAGCACGGCGAAGCTGGGAACGCCCACACCGGCTTTCGCAAGCTCGTGGCTGAAGAGTGAGCATATCCGCTGGTGAGCTTTCGCCACGAGGAAGCCAATATAGCACGTGAGGCACTCGTTGAGAGGCTCGCGCTCGGTTTCAACGGCAAGGCACGTCGGCCTGCACCTATGACGGCGGGTCGCCATGAGTTAGGTTTGTCTGAGGTTTCATACCAACTTCTTGCTCTCGCTCATGGGACGTGGAGGGGCGGCCCACAGGGCAAACGCAGCATATTGACCACCATTGCCGCCTCACCTGCGACGTAAAACTCTCCCTCACTCCTGAACGCTTCGCGAGGCAGCGAACTGCACGAAGCGAGGCACACGAGGCAAAGGACAGCGACGGCTAGGGCTTTCATTGGAGTTCAGTTACCAATCGCCGCCAAGCGCCTTGATGAGTCTGACGGTTGCGAGGTGGCGCTGAGCGGCGGCTCTGAGGGTTTGTTCAATAAAACCAGGACAGTCCGATGCTGCCGCCCAAGCCATTGTAGCCCCGATTACGGTCACTCGAGCCCGCGTTGGAGAAATGGCGGTAATCAAACGAAGTGACCAGCGCGATTCGCTCGGAAAGCATCCATCGCACACCTAAAGTAGCGCCTAGAGCCCAGTTCCACTCTGTGCCCAAGTAATCTTGAACAAGATCGTCGCTGGACAGGTCACTGTAGTTGCCCCCAGCTCCGATCTGGAGGAAGGGAATTATAGTCGCGCTAGGCTGCACGAAATTGTAGCGAAGATTTAGATCCGCCCCGAAATGGTAACTGCCCGGCCCTTCGAAGACGGGGCCGCCGAAGGCACCCAAGAGAAACTCCCAATTTCCCCGGAACAATCCATCTCCAGAGGGATCATTCAGCATCCAGCCGTATCTTAGCGAACCCAGAGCAAAACCGAAGTCGGGGCGCTTGGGCGTATCCGTGCTACTGAGTCCGCCATACGCGCCGACAAGCAGTTCCAGTTCAGTATTGCCCTTTGCGAAAGGGGTCCATGCCTGTGTCGGCACGCTGGAAGTGACCGGCCCGGCCAGAACGGTGGGCGCGGAGGCGAGGGACAGGAAAGCGGTAACGAAGAGGAGTGTGACCGGTGTCTGTAGTATGTTTCTTTTCATAGGTTTGGTAGGTTAGTTGATTTAGCCTGACTTGACTTCCAGAGTGGAACTCACCAACCTCCTCCAAGAGCCTTGATCAGCCGCACGGTGGCAAGGTGGCGCTGCGCGGCTATGCGGGCGGTTTGGAGTTCGGCCTGGAGGCGGGTACGCTCGGCGTCAAGGAGTTCGATATAGCTGAGAGTGCCGCGCTCGTAGGCTGCGCGGATGAGGTCTGTGGCCTTGGTGGCGGATGCGAGGGCATCACCGACAGCGGCGGCTTGCTCGGCTCGATAGCGGGTCTGGGTAAGGCTGGTCTCCACATCGTGGATGGCGTTGAGGACGGATTGCCGGTAATTGGCTATGGCCTCTTCGCGGGCAGCCGTCTGGCGTTCCACATTGAAATGGATGACCGCCCACCCCGTGATTGGAAGGCTGACACTGGGGCCAATGCTCCAGACTTTGCTGTTGGCGGTGAGGAGGGTGTCCACTTCATTGCTCAGATAGCCAGCGGTGCCCGTGAGCCGGACGGCAGGAAAATAAGCGGCTGTGGCAACGCCGATGTCGGCATTTCGCGCTGCGACCTCGCGCTCGGCGGCGGCGACATCGGGGCGGCGCTCCAACATGCTGGCGGGAACGCCGGCAGGGATGGTGGGAGGCGCTTTGGCTCCGATGGGGCGCTCATTGATGTTGAAGTTGCTGGAGGGCTTGCCGCATAGTAGGGCGAGAAGGTTGCTGGCTTCCTGGCGCAGGCGTTTCACGTCGGCGAGTTCGGCGCGGGCGGTGGCGACTTCAGTCTGGGCGCGGGCGAAATCGGTTTCGGGAATGGCGCCGGCCTTGAGCTTCTCTTCGAGGAGATTCCTCCACTTCTCGCGTAATTCGATGGTGCGGCGGAGCGCTGAGACTTCGGCATCGTAGGAGCGCAAAAGGAAATACTGAGCGGCAACATCACCGGTAAGCGTGAGGATGGCACTATGGTAGTTGGCATCTGCAGCGGAGGCCGTGGCGCGGGCGGACTCGACTTCGCGGCGCACCTTGCCCCAAAGGTCGATCTCATAGCTGAGGTCGATGATCGTGCTGAAACTATTGATGCGCGCGGCCGGGATGCTGACGGGGACTGGAGAAGGAAGATTTCCGGAGGTTTGTTCCCGTTCGGCGTCGCCTTTTAGGCGTATGTCTGGAGCCCATTCAGCGGCGCTAATGCGGGCAGCGGCACGGGCTTGATCGACGCGGGCGAGTGCCGCTTTGAGTGAGGGGCTGGACTGGAGAGCAAGCGATTCGAGACGGTTGAGTTCGCGGTCACCGAAAACGTTCCACCACTCTCCGCGCGGCGTATCGTCGCGCGGGGCGGCGGGCTGCCAACGCCATTTGGCTGGTGTTACGTCGGTGTTGTCGGGCTTTGTGTAATCTGGACCGACCACGCACGAGGCGAGCCCGAAAGTGGCGAGGCAAATGGTGGTGCGGGTAAGCATGGCGCGGGATTTCATTCAGGCGGTGGCGATCTCAGCCTGGGTGCCAGATTTTTCCGCGGCTTTGGCGGCGCGTTTCTCGCGGCGGCGCTGGCGGAAATGAATGGCGTCATCAAACAGCGAGTAAATGACCGGAGTAGCGAGTAGCGTAAGGAGCAGGGACAAAGTCTGCCCGCCAAGGATGACGCCCGCAGTGGCATTGTTGTAGGCGGCGCCGACGCCCTTCGCCATCATCATGGGCACCATGCCGGCGACGAAGGCCATGGTCGTCATGAGGATCGGCCGCAGTCGTTCCTTGTTGGCGAGCAGGATGGCGTCGAGCCGGTTCATGCCCTTGCCGCGGAGCTGGTTGGTGTGGTCGATTTGCAGGATGCCGTTCTTTTTCACCATGCCGAAAAGCACGAGGATGCCGAGCATCGAGAAGATGTTCACCGACTGGCCGAAGAGGATGAGCGAGAGCAGCGCAAAGGGCAGCGTGAGCGGCAGCGCGAGCAGGATGGTGAAGGGATGCACCCAGCTCTCGAACTGCGCGGCGAGGATGAGATACATGAAAATGAACGCCATGAGGAAGGCGACCATGAAGGCCTTGCCCGCCTTCGCCATTTCCTTTGAACGGCCTGCGGTGCCGCTGGCGTAATCTGCTGGCAGGTTGAGTTTGCTCACCGCAGCGGCAATCCCGTCGATGATCTGCGTTTCGCCGACGCCGGGGGCGTTGTTGGCCGTGATGGTGACTTGTCGACGGCGGTTGAGGCGGTTGATCTGCGAAGGGCTGTCGGTTTTCTCCAGTGTGAGCAAGTTAGTGACGGCCACGGGTCCGGCCTTGGTGGAGGGCACTGTGAGCACGTTAAGGATTTCGCGGCTGTTGCGGTAGCTCTCCTCGGCCTGTAGATGGATGTCGTACTGCTCTCCGGCGTCGTCGTATGTGGATACATCGAGCCCGCCGACGAGCAACTGTAGCGTGGAGGAAATGTCGGCCATGCTCGCGCCCATCTCGCCGGCCTTGTTGCGATCCACGGTGCCTGTGATTTCAGGTTTGCCAGGAATAAGCGTCGAGTCGAGATCGCGGATGCCGGGCAAGCCTTTGACTTCCTGCATCACACTCCCGGTGGCGCGGGTGAGTGTATCGAGATCCGGCCCGGCGATGAAATACTGGATGTTGGCGCTCGACATGCCGCTGTTGAAAGGCGGAACGGAGAGCACGCTGATCCGCCACTCGGCGGGGAATAGCGGGACGATTTCCCGGCGCACAGTGTCCATGATCGTCTGCTGCTCGGCCCGCAACGCGGGATCATTGAGCCGCACGAAAATGCCCGCGAGATTCGGCGTGCGCTGGTCGTTGTCACCGATGGTGAGCAGGGTGCCCTCGACACCCGGAATCTGGCGGATTTCACGGGCGAAGCGCTCCGCCATGAGATCGGTCGCGGCCAGGCTGGTGCCTTCGGGCGTGCGGATGTCCACGACGAACTCGGCCTCCTCGACGGGCGGCAGGAAGCTTTTTTGCACGATCTTCCCCAGCACGGGCACGGCGAAAAGGATGCCGATGCAGGCGAGCACGATGATCCAGCGGTGCCGCATGGAGAAGCGCAGCAGTGCCATGTAAATCGCCTCCACCGGCCGATAGACGAGATTGACCAGATGCTCGAGCCATACATCAAAGCGCGTGCCGACGCCGTGGCGAAACATGCGCGCGGAAAGCGCGGGAGTGATTGTGAAACTGACGATCAGCGACACCGCGATCGCGAATGCCATGGTGAGGCCGAAGCTTTTCAAAAACATGCCGACGATGCCGCTGAGGAAGGCGACCGGCACGAACACTGCGAGGAGTGAAAGCGTCGTCGCCAGCACGGCCATGCCGATTTCCCGCGGCCCTTCGACCGAAGCCGTGAAGGAGTCCTCCTTTTTCTCCTCCATGTGGCGGAAGATGTTTTCGACCACGATGATAGCATCATCGATGACGATGCCGACCGCCAGGGCGAGAGCGACGAGGCTGATGATATTGAGCGTGAGGCCCTGCGCCCACATGACGCCGAACGCGGCGATGATCGAGGTCGGGATGGCCAGCGCGGAGATGAGCGTGGCGCGGGAGTTACCGAGGAAAACGAGGACGACGATGGCCGCGAACAACGCCCCGAGCACGAGGTGCTCCTTCACCGCGTGGACACTGGTGCGGATGACCTTCGAGGTGTCGCGCACGATTTCGACGTGGTAGCCGGCAGGCAGCAGCTTCTTCACATCCTCAAGCTTCGCGTTCACGGCATCCACCACGGCCACTGTGTTCGTGCCGCTTTGTTTGCGGATCGACAGCACCACGGAAGGCACGCCGTTGTTTCGCGCGACGGTCATTTGTTCCTCCGCGCCGTCTTCCACGCGAGCCACGTCGCGCAGCCGCACAAGCCCGCCTTCCGCTTCGCGCACTACGAGCGCCTCTAGTTCCTCGATGCTTCGGGCTTTGCCCTGCACGCGGAAACTCGACTCGCTTGCGGCGTTCTTCACGGTGCCGGCCGGGATTTGCACGTTCTGCGAGCGCAAGGCGCGTTGCACGTCCGGCGCCGTCAGGTTGTAGGAGCGCAGGCGCATCGGATCGAGCCACACATTGATCTGCCGCAGGCGCCCGCCCAAGAGCGTGATCTGCCCCACGCCGCCCACGCTTTCTAACTGCCGTCGCAGCACTTTGTCGGCGAATTCCGTGATCTCGCGCACCGGTTTGTCGGCGACGAGCGCGAGGTTCAAAATCGGCGCGGCGTCGGGATCGAGCTTCTCGATGATTGGCGCGTCCACATCCTCCGGCAGATCAGGGATGATGCGCGCAATGCGGTCGCGCACCTCCTGCGCCGCCACGTCGATGTTCTTCTCCAGCACGAAGGTGACGAGCACCTGCGAGATGCCTTCGCTCGACACCGAACGCAGCTCGTCGATGCCCGCGACCGTGTTCACCGACTCCTCGATTTTGTCAGTGATCTCCGTCTCGATTTCCTTCGGTGTCGCGCCGTCCTGGCGTGTGACGATGCTGACCGTGGGGAAGTCGATCTTCGGGAAACGATCAACCGGCAGCCGCGTGTAGCCGAGCACACCTACGACGACGAAGACGAGGATGATGACGCTCGCGAAGACCGGGCGTTTGACGGAGAGAGCAGCGAGCCATTGCATGAGCGTGAATGGAAAGAGTTACGCCGCAGGTTGGAACGCAGCCCCATCGACCGCCTCCGGTCCGGGCTGGAGCAGCACCGACTCGCCCGCCACCGCGCCGCGCCGGATTTCGATGAAGCCCTCGCGTGTCTCGCCCACCTCCACGAGGCGCTCGGAGAGCGTGTGGTTCTTTTCGATGACAAAGAGCCTGCGGCGCGAGCCTTCGACCCGCAGCGCCTCGACCGGCACGACCGCCGCCTTCTCCTCGCTCAGACGCACGCGGGCGTTGCAAAAAAAGCCGGGGCGCAAAGTGCCATCCGTATTTTCCACCGTGGCTTCCACCACGAGATCGCGGGAAGCCTCGCGCATCGCCGCACCCAGGAATTTCAGTGTGCCCGTGAAGGTTCGTGTTGGAAACGCCGCCGTGGTGAACTCCACCGTCTGTCCGACTGCGAGCGCGCCAACCTCCGTCTCCGGCACATTCAGTACGAGACGGAGGGTCGCCAGATCCACCACACGTGCCACGGGCGAGTCAGCCTTCACATACTCGCCCGGCTCCACCATGCGCTCGGCCACGACTCCAGCGAATGGTGCGCGAATCACAGAATCAGTAAGCGTCTTCTGCGTCATGTCGCGCCGCGCAACAGACGCCGCCACCTCTGCTTCGCGCGCCGTAGTGTCGGTGACGAGTTTTTGAAAATCTGCTTCCGCGATGGCCCGCTTCTGAGCCAGCGGCGCGTTGCGCTCCTGCTCGTTCTTCGCCAATTGCAGGCGTGCTTTCGCCAGTTCAAGAGATGCCTCAGCCTCGGCCAATGCGAGCTTTGCCTGACGTTCATCCAATTTTACAAGGGTATCGCCGGCTTTCACGACCGATCCCCGTTCCACAGGCGCTTCGAGAACCTTGCCCATCGCATCGGCGGCGATCACCGCGTCGTTCCTCCCGATGAGCTGCCCTGTGACGCGCAGGAAACGCGGAACCGCACGCTCGGTAATCGTCCCCGTGTTTCCTTTCACGGGAGCGACCACTTTTCTTGCTGGCTGAGTTGTTGCGGGCGTCGCTTCCGGCTTCTTGTCGCAAGCCACCAGCAAGAGTGCCAACGCGATGAGTGAGAGTGAATGAGGGAGTGTCCGCTTCATGGTGAATACTTTCATTTTTTCCCGGCCGTCATGCCGTCGCCGATGCCATGCAGAGCCAGTTCCGTGATGCTCCGCGCCAGCCGCGCGATGGCTTCCTCCGTGTCCGGCACCGCGAAACCGAGCCTCGTGATGACTTCGCCACTGTGCTGGTAGTAGACGCACATGCCGACAATGTGGTGCGCCCGCATTTCGATCTCCGCCTTCTCCATCGCCCCGCCACCGACTGCCGCCACGATGCGCTGCAACTCCTCGAATATCGGCCGCACGACCAGCATCACCAGTTCACTGAGCGCCGCCGTCGGCTGCTGCATCTCATGGGCCGTCAGCTTGCCGAGCACCGGATGCGAAGGGCGTTTCAGCAGCACAAAGCGCAGGCAGAAGGCGATCCACATCCCCAGTGCCTCGCGCGCATCCCGTCCATCCTCTAGTGTCACCGGCCGCTCTTGCTGCAACGCTTGCTGGTGCGACGCGACCAGCACCTGGCGATAAAGCGCCTCCTTGCTGCCGAAATAGTAGTTGATTGAGGCAACATTCACCCGCGCCTTGCGGCTGATCTCCCGCACACTCCCCGCGACAAACCCGCGCCTCGCAAACACCTCCCCCGCCTCCGCCATGATGCGCTCCTTGCGCGCCTCCGGGTCGCGCTCTCGGGATGATGTCGGGATGGTCCTCGGCATTACAGTGAAACGGCTGTTTATAAACCGTTGTTTCAGATGTCCTGCATACGGCTTGCTGTCAATGAAATAATGCCGTAACTCGAAGATAAAAACCTCATGAGGCGCACCTAGTTATGTGTAGAGCTGTCCGTTATTTTTTGTGATCAATGATGCAAAACAGCCACAGCGCCGAAACAGCGATTCATGCGCCGCACGGTTTTGGTGTTTAGTATTGATAATGTATTTTATCAATACTAGAGTGGAAAACTACTTCTTGACCCAAAGGAGGCAAATGTGGTAAACTGGTCATCAATCAGTCAATGGAGGTTGGTATGGAAGGCATTATTCCTTCGCATGAGGCGAAAACCAGATTTGGGGAATTGCTCTCTCGGGTAGAAAACGGTGAAGAAGTGATTATCACGCGGCACGAAATGCCGGTGGCAAGAATGATCCCCGAAGGACGGCCACGCCAGAGCGAAATTGCTCGGTTGCTCGCAAACATAAAACTGCGCCGCAGTGAAAGGCTAATCAACATCAAGGGACTTCCGCGCATCAGCGTTCGGGACTTGCTTGAGGATGGCCGTAAATGAGGAATTTTGTAGCGGATTCCTCCATTGTTCTTTCCTGGCTCTTGAGTGATGAAGTATCACCGGAAGCGGAAACGCTTCTGGATAGTCTGGCGCTCGGGGCTGTTGCTGAATCTCCGGTGCTACTACGCTATGAAGTTTCAAACGTGCTCGTCACTGCGTTCACAAAACGGAAGCGTCTGACAAAAGAATCATGTGATGCAGGTCTGGCGGATTTTGAAAGTTTGCCAATTCGTTATGATCTGGAATCACCGCGTTTTGCTTCATCACGAACCGCAGAAATTGCGCAAAGCTGCCTCTTGAGTGTCTACGACGCTGCCTATTTAGAATTAGCGCAAAGGCGCTCGCTACCGCTTGCTACCAATGACCGGGAACTGAAGGAAGCTGCCAAAAAAGTCGGCGTGGAGGTGCTATGAGCACTGCAATTCTTGAGCAAGAAAGCAAAGCCGCAACTTCAGTTAGAACAATCCTGCCGAATGATGACAACCGCGTTTTGACGGCATCAGAATTTCAATTCCTTGCCGAGGTTCCTGCGGAAATGGAATGGTTTGCCAATATTCAAAATGCCAATACCCGTCGGGCATATAAAAATGATGTGCATGAATTCATGAACTTTGCCGGAATAAATCACGCCAGTGAACTCCGCCTGGTAAAGCGGTCTCATCTGATCGCGTGGCGCAAGCAACTTGAAAAGCGTGCGCTGGAGGCGTCAACGATCCGCAGAAAGTTGTCGGCGGTGTCGTCGCTTTTCGATTTCCTATGTGAAGCAAATGCAGTTTCGCACAATCCGGTAGATGGCGTGAAGCGCCCGAACATGCGGTCTAATGAGGGGAAGTCGCCTTCACTATCGGATGACCGCGTCAAGGCAATTCTTGAGGCTCCTGCTACAGATACCCTAAAGGGCATCCGCGACCGTGCAATTTTATCGACTCTTCTTTTTCACGGCTTGCGGCGTGCTGAACTTTGCACTCTTAGAGTCTGCGACTTTCAGGAAAGGCGCGGCGTGCCGCATTTTCGGGTTGAAGGAAAAGGCGGGAAAACACGGTTCATCCCGGTGAATCCTCACACGACGCAACGCATCAGTGATTACCTTGAAATTACCGTGCACAAAACTGACGGCCGGTCTCCACTTTTTTTACCAATCAAGAATCCGTCGACAACCTCTCTCGAAAATGCGCTGACCGGGAATGCCATCTATAAGGACGTGGTGAAAAAATATGCTCGCATGATCGGCATCGATGCAAAGGCGATTTGCGTGCATGGCCTCCGGGCGACTGCCGCCACGAATGCATTAGATCATGATGCTGATATTGCAAAGGTTCAGGAATGGCTTGGCCATTCAAGCATTGCAACGACAAGGCTATATGACCGCAGACGGATGAAGCCAGAAGAATCGCCAAGCTTTAAGGTGAACTACTAGGATTTCTCATCAGAATTATCAGCCTCCAATTCAAACCGCACTCCTGTCATCACAACGTGATATACGTTAAATACGAAAGACTTCAGTTGGAGGATTACAAAAGTGAAAAATGCAGCACCGAGAGTTAGCATTGCCCTGTTACCCCAGTATAACAGGTCCTCAGGATCTGGAAGCAGACGAGTAAATGCTGAGAATGGCCCCCCGATAGTTCCAAATATTTGGACAACCAGTGCGAATCCTAAAAATGCGAGATAATATATGAACGCCCTCACGAATGTGAAGTGATTGTATTTAAGGTAGGATAGCCCGCAGGAGTGTTTGGTCCGAGCCATCAATACGACCAATTCGGGTTTTGCCAATGTAGAAAAGATGGTGAACCCGGCAATGAGGAACCCCAAAATACTAACGGAGGCGCTCACCCCTAATTCTGCGATCTGCATCAAAACCGCATGAATACGCAACGTGTCCTTTTCTAAAATCGAATAGATAAAGAAAATCGCGAATGTGCATAATCCAGCTACCCAATTAAAAGGTGAATCTGGAATTGATTGGGAAGCACGGAAAATCTGCCAAAGAGTTTTCTCCTTGAGCACATCATCATCCATTTTCTCATGTGTCATCGGTCGTTGAGGAGAATAGTTTTTTGATTTTTTCAGCTGACTCATGTGCGACCTTTGGCAGAGCGATTACTGATTTTTCTACCAGATTTTGAAACACAGTGAATAGCTTGCTCGCTGCATCTTTGACAGCACTCGGCAATTTATCTATGGGGATTTGGACTTTGAAATGTTCGTTATTGCCAATGAGCTTTTCGCCAGTCGATTCATGACCGACTAGTCTGAATTGATGGTTTCCTTGCTTAGCGGCAGCAGCCATTTGCGACACTGCCTCAGACTTGTTTAAACCTTTTTTGTTTTCATAGTTTAGAACTGTAGCAGTGCTCTTGATTCGTTCACCGCCACTACGAAGTTTTTTGAAAAGCGGGTCGTTGTCTAGTTCGCTATTTGTTGGCAGGAGCCGTATTTTGACAAGCTCTAGCGTCTTGAATCTTTGTATGAACTTTTCCATGCTTTCCTCTGAGGCAATGGGCATGATCTCAACTTCAGGGTACGGATACAGTTTCAAAACGTCCGCCTTCAGAAGCCTTTTTCCTGTTTCTGGGTCTTTCTCTCTAGCTCTTGAGCGAACAAATGCCTGATGTGACTTTTTTAGGAAGCGAGCCAAAGTGGTCTCAAATGCGGATATTGGAGGCGAACCGCGATGTTCCCTTAGGAACAGCAGTCTGTGACTATTCAAAATTAGAAGGAAAACCGATGATGGAGAAGACGCGAGCTCGCCAGTTGCATTCACCAAATCTCCGTCTTCATAAATTTGTTCACGTTCAAGAACGGTGTCCTTCACAAAACGGCCCACTATCCCTACCACTGGGAGGGAAGCGTCCAGTGTGACAACCTCTACTTGATGGAAGAAGTATTTTGTCTGCCCAAATGTGCGTTTGAAGCCAGAGAAAAACGCAGGCTTAACCGTCTCATCAAACATGTCCAGGAGGTTCAATTCCTCTCCAAATTTGATGGTTACGTTGGCTATTTCGACTTCATGTTGCAGTTTTGGCATACGCTACCTAGTTTAATTTTGCTCCATCAATGATTGTATAAGCTGAATTGAGTTTTGGAATGGTGTCAATGCAATTTGCAGAATCCTTAGGCTAGTCCACATTGCGCGATGTCAACTGAACGCCTCCAGCAACGCGTGGCGTATTCACCCGGCGAGTTTGCTGATCTGTTCGGTAAATCTCAGACGTGGGGCTACCGACAAATTTATCAGGGCAGGGTAAATGCAATTACCCAGCACGGGCGCATTTTGATCCCTGCAAAGGAAGTCGAGCGCGTACTTGAAAGCGCGGGGATTTACAACGGAAAGGAAAAGCCGAAAAAAGCTAAGGAAAGGCAGGAGGCATTTTCCCCTGAGCAGAAAAACATCTGGCAGCGTTTCGTTGAACTTCGGCGCAAAGCTCCTATAGAAATTTCTGTCGGAAAGGCTAATCCCCGCGTATCAGTTCCAGCAGCAAAGTCGAATCCCAACACGCGCAAGGCAGTGTTGGGGAGAATTGCTAACTCTTGGGCCGGAAAGCAGCCGGAGCATTAAGCAGCTTCGCAGGAGCAAAGGAAACCTTCTGAGCCTGTGCGAGGCTGTGCTCGCGGCGCAAATGCCCATAGGTTTTCATGGCAAGCGCTCCGCCGTCCTTGTGGCCAAGCCAGCGGGATACGGTTGGAATATCGACTCCACTTTCAATGCAAACGGTTGCGAAGAAATGTCGGAGGTCGTGATGTGTGACGCGCATCATGCCGATTTTCTTCGCGGCCCTTGTCATTGATTTCTCGCACTCGCGAACCTTGAAAACTTCTGTGGTCCTGCCCTCGTCAGGACGCTCGGCACGCATACGCTCAAAGAGCTTTCTCGCTCCGGGAATCATCGGCACGCGGCGGATGTCGCCGTTTTTGGTACGTTCAATTGGGTCGCCCTTAACTACGATTTCACCCGTCTGAAAATCCAAATCCTGCCATTCGATAAGCCCTGCTTCCGATTTACGGCAGCCTGTATAGGCAAGCCCTTCAGCGAAGTCAGCACAGTTTTGGGAATCACGGCTGTGAGCCGATCGCATCTCGCCGATAAATTTTGCGAACTGGTCTAGGGTGGGTAGTTCGAGCTTTTTGGAGTGAACCGTTCTACGGTCTAAGCCGGTCGCCGGGTTGCTGTAGATGACGCCGCATTCGATGGCCATATCCAGAACATGCTTCAAAAGGGACAGGGAGTTGTTATAGCGGGCCGCGCTGGTTTTCTTGGCATATCCGGCTGCCCATTTGCGGCAAAGGGCGTTGGTGACCTTCCTTACCTCCATTGCAGCCAGTTCCGGCCAGCTTTTCATCATGGCGTCGTAGGTGGCCTTCCAGTAAATCTTGGTGCGCTTTTTGAGGGTGACGCTTTCCTCAATGCGTTCCAGGTGAAGCTTGCCTGCGTCGCCGAAAGTCATTTTGGAACTTGAGCGGCTAGACTCCTTGCCGCGCTGTTGGCGGTGCTCTTTTAGCGCTTCAGCCAGCCTTGATTCCGCGATGGTGAAGTGGTCAGTCTTCAGTGATTTCCAAATCTCTTTGCCATCGAGATAGAAGCGAGCATAGTATCGCCCGGATTTATGCCGAACCAAGTTTTGCAACTTTGTCTTTTCCCACGTTTTCACGGTGGAGTCAGCTTTCATGACCTGACCGTAGAAGAAAACCGTGAAAAATCAAGTTTTCAAACTTGCGGGACGGCTTGGATTCCTTATAGAATCAGCCTTTCGCCGCTTTAGCTCAGTTGGTAGAGCACTTGATTTGTAATCATGTGGTCGTCGGTTCAAATCCGACAAGCGGCTCCAACCCCTAGCGCTCGTTTTGCCAATTGGCGGAGCGCACCCTTTCGTAAAAGGAGCGGATTTGTGATGCTAATTGCAACCGTTGAACCTCCGCTTTCTTAAAACTCGACCCGATCGCGGTTTCATAATGAAATGGCGTATAGTCCTGTGAAGTCACGCCTTTCACATCCTTGGCTAGCAAAGTGAAAACAGTGGCGAAAAATTCTTCGTAGATCTTTGCGACTTCGACGGCGGCCACGGGAGCGCCTGGGCCATACTCTGGATCGTCGTAAAACACACTCGCACCTTTCTCGGTTTTTTTGGTGCGTACGACGCCTCGCTGCAACTTTTGATTCACCGTAGCCATGGCTGCAGTCAGGGTGGAAGCAGTGTTACCGCCGCCCGTTCTATTCAAATCATCGCGTATTGTGCGAATTAGGCTGTCCTGGTTTGGTCCCCAAAAACCTCTCCGGCTAATGATGCCTTCCAACTTGGTAACTACCTTTAGCGTAGTGGTGTCTCGCCCAATTTGCTGAATTCTTTCTGATTCGAGAGCCAGACCATCTAGCGGCAAGCGACGCCATTTTGCAATTCTCTCTGCGCGGTAAGAAAAACGCCTCCCTTGACTAAATCGTGTCCCTGAAGTGATGGCCTCCCCCTGCTGAGCGGTCTCGTGGGAGATAAAACTGTTGATACCGACCACAACATCAGAGTTAGCTTCTACAAGGGGGCCACCGCTATTTCCTTGGATAATACCTGCGCTGGTTTCCACTTTCTCAGGTCCCACCGCCAGCAATTCCCCTTCAAGAATGGTAACTGCACTTTCGCCTCCGCTATCACCGTAGGCGGCTACTGCCAATCCAACCTTAGGATCCTGGCTTACCTGCGGGAAACGGAAAGCAAGTTCGCGACGATTGACGAGTTTATATCTCGCGACATCTCCGATCGCCGCTTCATCCGACGCCTCTAAATACTCCAAATCTTTGATCTCCTCCCCTGACATTGTGCGGATCTTCAGAGAGCGCATACCCGACAGGACATGAATATTCGTGTAGAGAAATGAGGCATTTCCGATATTCACGATAAACCCTGAACCATGGCCCAAGCCGCTGGAGAATTTTCCGGTCACATTCACCTCGTCTCCTGTGCCTGTGCCTTCAA